>NZ_JBDWHW010000071.1:0-56800 GCF_039975035.1 Hoeflea sp.
CCGAGCCGAGCGGTCCCATGTGGAAGATCTTGTCACCCATCGCCTCAAACGCAGGCTTGTGCTTGTCGAACAGATGCGCCTCACCGCCGGCCAGCACGGTGATCTTGCCCTGCGCCGCCAGATGCACACCGCCGGTCACCGGCGCCTCCATGGTTTCAACGCCCTTGGCCGATGCGACGGTGGCCAGCCTTAGAATGTCATCGCGGCCCAGCGTCGACATTTCGATCCATGTGTTTCCGGCTTTTGCGGTTGTCAGCATTTCGGCCAAAACTTTTTCGGATACGGCGGGCGACGGAAGACAGGTGATGATTGCGTCGCAGTCGCGCGCCAGCTCCGCCGGCGTGTCGGCCCAGACGCAAGCCTTGCCCATGTCGAGATGTCGCTTGCCAAGTGCCGGATCGATATCCGTCACAGTGACGTCAAAGCCTTCGCGCAACAGGCTTGCGGCCATATGCCCGCCGAGATTGCCCAGACCGATGAAACCATAGCGCATGGTGAATTCCTAATTGTGCAAATGATGGGTTGAATGCGCAGACCTAGCCGTGGCCGATCAGCGCCTTGGTTTCGAGATAATCATGCATGCCCCAGTCGGCATATTCACGGCCGTTGCCGGATTGCCTGTAGCCGCCGAACGGAGCGAACATGTCCGCGTCGGGATAATTGATATGCACTTGCCCTGCCCGCATCTGCCGGGCGATCCTCCGCGCATGCTCCAGATCGCCGGACTGCACATACGCGGCAAGCCCGTAGACCGTGGCATTGGCAATCTCGACCGCCCGCTCTTCGGTCTCGTATGGCATGATGGCCAGCACCGGCCCAAAGATTTCCTCACGCGCAATCCGCATGTCAGGCGTCACCGCGCCAAACACGGTTGGTTTGATATAGTAGCCGCGCTCCAGCCCCTCGGGCCGGTCGCGACCGCCGGTCACCAGTGTTGCTCCATCCTGAATTCCCGACGCAATCAGTCCCTGGATTTTCTCGTATTGAACCTGGCTGATCACCGGTCCGAGATTGGTATCGGGGTCGTGCGGATCACCGGTCACAAGGTTCTCGGCCGTCCGCTTCGCAATTTGCAGCGCGTCATCGTGGCGATCACGCGGAATCAGCATGCGCGTCGGCGCATCGCAGGATTGCCCGCTATTGCCGAAACAGGCCTCGACACCGCTGGCGACGGCAGCTTCGAAATCAGCGTCGGCGAGGATGATGTTGGGCGACTTTCCGCCAAGTTCCTGGGTGACGCGCTTGACGGTTTCGGCGGCCGACTTGGCAACCATAACCCCTGCACGGGTCGAGCCGGTGAAGGACACGATGTCAATATCGGGATGGCTGCTGAGCACCTGGCCGATACCGGGACCGTCGCCATTGACCAGATTGAACACGCCGGCGGGCACACCGGCCTCGTGCATGATCTCGGCAAACACGATGCCACTCAGGGGCGCGATTTCGCTCGGCTTGAGCACCATGGTACAACCCGCGGCCAGCGCCGGCGCCACCTTGGAGGCAATCTGGTTCATCGGCCAGTTCCACGGCGTGATCAGTCCGGCCACGCCGATAGCCTCGTGCACGATCAGCGTCGTGCGGCGCATCTCTTCAAAAACGAAAGCCTCGAGCGCCGCCATCGTCGCATCGAGATGGCCGAGCCCGGAGCCTACCTGATCCGACAGCGAAAACGCATCCGGCGCTCCCATTTCCATGGTAATCGCCTCGGCAATGTCACCCATCCGGGCTTTGTAGACATCGCGAATACGCGTGAGAAGCGCGAGTCTTTCGGCGGCGGTCCATGCACTGAAACCCGGAAACGCCGCGCGCGCGGCGGCGATGGCCTTTTCGGCATCCTGCCGGGTTCCCAGCGCCACCCTGGCCACGCTTTCTTCCGTGGCCGGATTGATCACATCGAGCTGCGATCCGCCATCCGAGGGAGCCACCCATTCGCCATTGATGTAGAACCGCGCGAGATTGCCATAGATGGCCATTGATCTTACCTCATACGTAGATGTTGAACGCCGCCCGGATTGCCGCGTCAACGTCCGGAGGAAGCTGTGGTGCCGTCGATTCTGCAAGAATACGGTTCTTGCGCGCAATTGCCCTTTGCACAAGGTCCGGCTTGCCGATTTCAGCCCATTCCTTGGGGCTCATCCGGTCAGCGACCGCGGGATAGACATATTCGGTCTGCATCACGCTCAATGTTTGCGGATGCCCCAGGTAATGCCCGGGACCTTCCAGACAGACCTCCCGCATGGCCTCAAGGCTGACACTGTCCTCGGTCACATCGATCCCACGCACACACCGCAGAACCTGGCCGAGAAGATCGTCGCCAAGCACCAGCGACTCCATGCAGAAGCCGAGCAGCGAGGCATGCATGCCGACCGCCTCATAGACCATGTTGAGACCACTCAGGCCCGCCATGGTGTTGGAAATCGCCTGTTCCCAGCCGGCCTGCATGTCGGGCAGCTTGGCGTCGGCGATGCCGGCGGCAGCACCACCGGGCAGGCCGTAGAACCTGTGCATCTGGGCGCAACCCGCCGTCAGCAGAGCCTGCTCGCCCGAACCGCCTGACATCGCGCCGGAGCGTAGGTCGGAGACAAACGGCCAGGTGCCGAACACCGCCGGATGGCCCGGCGCCATGGCGTTGACATAGACGACGCCCGCCAGGCATTCCGCCACAGCCTGAACGATGGCAGTCGCCAGCATCGCCGGCGCCGTGGCGCCCGCCTGCCCAGCGGAAAGCAAGAGCACCGGCATGCCCGCGCGAATACATTTTTCCATGGTGACGCAGCTTTCTTCCGCAAACCTCATCGGCGGAACAACGAAGCAGTTGGAATTGGACACGAATGGCCGGGCGCGCCATGCCGCTTCACCGCCTGCGATCATGTGAATGAGATCCATGCAGCCCTCAAAATGCGACGGGTCGGAGAAACTCGTGCCCACATGTTTGGTGGTGCCGGCGCAACAGGCATAAATGGTATTGATATCCATCTCGAAATTGTCGACCACGTCGCGGCAAACCATGGCGCGCTGGAAGAAATGCACATTGTCGAGCGCATGGGTGATCCGCGCTGCGTCATAGAGATCCTGCGCGGTGGATTCACGGTAGGTCCGGTTTTCAACATCGACCACATGCACCGCAGCACCCGCCGTGCCGTAGTGCACCCGTGTCCCTGACAGATCGAGATCATGTTTCGAATCGCGTCCAAACAGCACCAGATCCTTGTTGGCCAGCGCCAGCATGTCCTCGACCAGCGCCCGCGGAAAGCGAAGCCGCCCGTCATCGCCCAGAATGGCGCCCGCACGAGTCATGATCTCGACCCCCGACTGCGGCGCCTGTGACAGGCCGATGGTTTCCAGCGCATCCAACGCCGCTTCGTGAATTCGATGCACATTGGCATGTGACAGCGGCGCGTATTGCCCGCCACTCATGCCTGCACGAATTGGCCGGAGATTGTCGGCCAGCGGCGCGGTCCTGACCGCTACCCTGTGGGCGCGTCCGCCGGAACGGCGGCTTTGTTTTTCAACCACCGGAATTTCGGCTGCCGGTTCGAGTGCTGTTTCAATTCCGATTTCCATCATGATCTCCATGGGCCCGAAGCAAAATTCAATTCACATCCGGACGCGAAGCGCGCCGGGGTCGTAGAGCGGCTTGAGGGACGCGGTCGCAGAATGGCGTTCCCCGGCGATTTCGATTTCGTATCTTGAGGCGAGAACCTCGTCGACGCTTTCACCGGCGCAAGGCACGTAGCCGAGCCCGATCGCGCCACCGAGATGATGGCCGTAATTGCCCGAGGTGATGATCGAGACGATCTCGCCGTCGCGGACGATCACCTCGTTATGGAACAGCAGCGGCTCGGGATCCTTGAGCTGGAACTGCACCAGCCGACGCGACAGCCCCTCCTCGCGCTTGCGCAGCACCGCGTCACGACCAATGAACTCGCCCTTTTTGGTTTTCACAGCGAAGCCAAGCCCGGCTTCAAGCACATGATCCTCGTCGGTGATGTCATGGCCGAAATGCCGAAACCCCTTCTCGATCCGGCAGGAATCGAGCGCATGCAGACCGCAGAGCTTGAGCCTGTGATCCGCCCCCGCTTCCGCCAGCGCCTCGAACACATGCGCGGTCTGATCGCACGACACATAAAGCTCCCATCCCAGTTCACCGACATAGGTGACGCGATGAGCGCGGGCGAGACCCATGCCGATCTCGATTTCGCGCGCCATGCCGAACGGATGCGCCTCGTTGGAAAAACCATTCGGGCTGACCGCCTGCAGCAGCGCACGGGCATTGGGGCCCATCACGCACAGCACCGATTCAGCCGCCGTCACATCGGTGATAACAACAAATTCGTCGCCGAGATGCCGCCTGAGCCAGGCCAGGTCGCGTTGCAGGGTAAAGCCGGGAACTATCAGCACGAACGCCGTGTCCGACAGACGCGTCACGGTCAGGTCGCACTCGATGCCGCCGCGGCGGTTGAGCATCTGCGTATAGACAATCCGCCCCGGCTCGACATTCATCTCATTGGCGCAGAGCCGTTGCATGAAGGAAGCCGCATCCCGCCCCTCGACCCGGATCTTGCCGAACGAGGTCATGTCGAACAGGCCGACGTCCTCGCGCACCGCCATGTGTTCGCGCTTGTGATTGTCAAACCAGTTCTGCCGCTTCCAGGAATACTGGTATTCGCGCGCTTGCCCCTCGTCGGCGAACCAATTGGCCCGCTCCCAGCCGGCCACTTCACCGAACACCGCGCCATGCGCCTTCAGTTGCTCATGAATGGGTGAGCGCCGGATACCGCGCGCGGTCGCCATCTGCCGGTAGGGGAAATGATCGGCATAAAGCAGGCCAAGTGTTTCAGTGACCCGGCTCTGCAGATAATGGCGGTTCTTCTGGAACGGCTGTGCCCGGCGGATATCAACTTCCCACAGATCGAACGGCGGTTCGCCATCGTTGATCCACTGCGCCAGCGCAAAACCAGCGCCGCCCGACGAAACGATCCCAATGGAATTGTAGCCGGCTGCGACCCAGTAGCCTTTGATCTCGGGAGCTTCGCCAAGGTAATACCGGTCATCCGGTGTGAAACTTTCCGGCCCGTTGAAGAAGGTGTGAATGCCCGCCGTTGCCAGCAGCGGCAGCCGGTTGACGGCTTGCTCCAGAATCGGTTCGAAATGATCGAAATCCTCGGGCAACTGGTCGAAACAGAAATCCTCGGAAATTCCGCCCATGCCCCAGGGTTTGGCGACAGGTTCGAATGCGCCGAGCAGCATCTTGCCGGCATCTTCCTTGTAGTAGGCGCACTCGTCCGGCACCCTGAGCACCGGCAGCCGCGGCAGGCCTTCGATCGCCTCGGTGACGATGTAGAAATGTTCGCAGGCATGCAGCGGCAGCGTCACGCCGGATTGGGCGGCGAGATCGCGCCCCCACATGCCGCCGCAATTGACCACAATGTCGGCCGCAATCGATCCCGTCTCGTCGCCCCGCTGCCAGTCGACCCCGGTCACCTGCCCGTCGGCGCTGGTGATCGCCGTCACCTTGACGCCTTCGATGATCCTGGCCCCGTTCTGTCGCGCGCCCTTGGCCAGCGCCATGGCGATGTTGGCGGGATCACACTGGCCGTCGAGCGGCAGATGCACCGCCGCCTTGACGTCGGAGATGTTGAGATGAGGGTACATTTTCAGCACCTCTTCAGGCCCGATTTCCTGAACATCGATGTCGAAAGCGCGGGCCAGCGAAGCCTGCCGGTAAATCTCTTCCTTGCGCGCTTCCTTCAGCGCCACGGTGATCGACCCGCATTGCCGCATGCCGGTGGCGACACCGGTCTCCCCCTCCAGCTTGACGTAGAGATCTGCTGAATATTTGGCGAGCCGGGTCATGTTCAGCGAGGCGCGCAATTGCCCGATCAGGCCGGCTGCATGCCAGGTGGTTCCGCAGGTGAGTTGCTTGCGTTCAAGAAGCACGATGTCGCGCCAGCCGAGTTTGGCCAGGTGATAGGCGACGGAACAGCCTGAAACCCCGCCGCCAACGATCACGGCACGGGCATTCGCGGGAACGGCAGTTGTCATGCGCGAAGTCTTTCGTTGCTGGAATCCCACAAGGGCTGGTCGGGTTGCACCGTGGCCGCAAAACGGTCCCCGAATATTTCAACTTCGAGCTCTGTGCCGGGCTCGGTCAGATCGGCGCGCAGCATCCCGAGCGCAATGGACTTGCCGATGCGGTGCCCCCAGCCGCCGGAGGTGGTTTCACCGACGACCTTGCCGTCATGCCACAGCGTCGACATGTAGGGCGCGTCGCAATCCCCCGCCTCGATCACCAGTGTGACAAAGCGCTTGGAAACACCGCGCTGACGTTCGGCCAACAGCGCCTGCTTGCCGATGAAATCCGGCTTCTCAAATTTGACGAAACGCTCGAGGCCGCCCTGCAGGACCGTGTAATCGGTGGAAAGATCACCCTTCCAGGCCCGGTACCCCTTCTCGAGCCGCAGCGAATTGAGCGCGAACATGCCGAACGGCTTGAGCCCATGCGGTTCTCCCGCCTGCATCACCGCGTCAAACACCGCCACGGTGTCTTCAACCTTGGTGTGGATCTCCCAGCCCAGTTCACCGGCGAAGGACACCCGCACCAGTTGGCACCAGTTCCCCGCAATTTGCGCGGATTGATGCGTCAGCCAGGGCTTGCTGAGATCGGCATCAGTCACGGTCGACAGAATGTCGCGCGACTTCGGACCGGTCAGGATCTGGCAGGAAAATGCCTCGGTCACATCCTGGATCTTGATCTCCGAGCCTGCCGGCAGATGCTTGGTCAGCCATTCGAAATCATGCCATTGCGCCGTGGCCGCCGTGATCAGGAAGAAGAAATCCTCACCGAGCGCCATGATCGACATTTCGGTGACGATCCGTCCCTTCTCATCGGCAAAATAGCCAAGGCCGATCCGCCCGGGCTTGGGCACCAGACCTGTGGTCATCGACAACAGCCAGTCGCGCGCGCCGGCACCTTCAACGCGGAATCGCGAGAAGCCCGGCAGATCGAGAATCCCGGCGGCATCCCGCACCGCCAGGCATTCCCGGCGCACCGCCTCGAACCACTCGCCCTCGCGCGCCCAGGTCTGGGTGGCCTCTTCGCTTGTGTCGTCACCGGGCCGCGCATACCAGTTGGCCCGCTCCCAGCCATTGTAGGCACCGAACTGGCCGCCAAGGCTCGCGACCCGATCATGCACTGGCGACAGCTTCTTGTTGCGCCCCGCAGGCCAGGCGTGATGCGGAAAATGCATCGCGTATTCATGGCCATAGACTTCCATGCCCTTGGCGACCGCGTAGTCCTGATCGCAGAAACCGGTGAAACGGCGGGGATCACACGACCACATGTCCCACTCGGTCTCACCTTCCATTACCCACTCGGCCAGCACCTTGCCGGCGCCACCGCCCTGGCAGATGCCGAAGGTGAAGACGCAGGCCTCAAAAGCGTTGGGCACGCCGGGCATCGGCCCGATCAGCGGATTGCCGTCCGGAGTGTAGGGGATCGGGCCATTGATGGTCTTGGTCAGTCCGGCAGTTCCGAGCAGCGGCACCCGCTCGACCGCATCGTTGATGTACCATTCCAGCCGCTCCAGATCGTCAGGAAACAGCTGGAACGAGAAGTCAGCCGGCATCGGGTCGTCCATCGTTGCCCAATGCGCCCGGCACTTGCGCTCGTAAGGACCGAGATTGAAACCGTTCTTTTCCTGCCTGAGATAGTAAGAGCTGTCGACATCGCGCATCAGCGGAAGCTTCTTGCCGTTCTCCCGGCTCCAGGCCGCCACTTCCGGCACTTCGTCAAACAGCATATATTGATGGCTCATCACCATCATTGGCATGTCGCGGCCAAACATCTTGCCGACTTCGCGGGCATAATAGCCTGCGGCATTGACCACGTATTCGCAGCGGATTTCGCCCTTCTCGGTCGAGATCACCCATTCGTCGTTTTCGCGGCGAACGCCGGTGGCCGGGCAGAACCGGTAGATCTTTGCGCCGAGATCGCGCGCGCCCTTGGCCAGCGCCTGGGTCAGCTGCGCCGGATCGATGTCCCCGTCATAGGGATCGTACAGCGCACCGGTGAGATCGTGGGTTTCGGTGAACGGATAGCGCGACTTGATTTCATCCGGCGACAGGATGTCCAGGTCCATGCCCTGATAGCGGCCCATGCCGGCCACCCGCTGGAACTCGCGCAGGCGCTCTTTCGAATGCCCGAGCCGGATCGACCCGGTGACATGGTAGTTCATCGGATAATCGACAGCCTCGGCCAGTCCGCGGTAGAGTTCGGCCGAATAGCGCTGCATGTTCATGATCGACCAGGACGACGAAAATGTCGGCACATTGCCGGCTGCATGCCAGGTGGAACCGGCCGTCAACTCGTTCTTTTCCAGCAGCACGCAGTCGGTCCAGCCAGCTTTTGCCAAGTGGTAAAGCGCCGAAACCCCGACCACACCTCCCCCGATGATGACAACCCGCGCGTGCCCTGCAATCCCGCTCACATGCTTCTCCTGCAACAGCTTGTTTTGGAGAGTATCCGACCGGTTCAAACAATCCGCAATTCCGCCGAAAGCGCTTTATTAATCGGAAAATCCGATTAGGGTGCAAAGCAGCAATTTTTAAGGATTGGCCCGTGCAAATCGAGCTGCTTGAGACTTTCCTCGACCTTATGGAAACCAAGAGTTTCAACCGGACGGCTGAACGGTTGAGCCTGACCCAATCGACCGTATCGGGCCGGATCCACACGCTCGAAACCACGTTGGGCCGCAAACTGTTCACCCGGAGCCGCGCCGGAACCCAGCCGACACCGGCCGGCTACAGGTTGCTCGATCATGCCCGCACCTTGCGCCACCAATGGAACGAAGCCAGGCGTTCGGTCCAAAGCACCGGAAACTTCACCCAATCCATGCGCATAGGCATGCAGCACGATCTCGCGTCCAGCCACATCGGCGACTGGGTAACCGGTTTCCGCAAGGTACTTCCCGACGCCGCGTTTTACGTCGAGCTGGATTTCTCCAACCAGATGAGCATCGATCTGCTGGCTGGCGAAATCGATCTGTCGATCATGTTTACTCCCAAGAACCTTCCCGACCTGCATCACGAACATATCGGCGAACTCGCCTACCGGATGATCAGCTCCACCGCGGTCCACCTCAACGACATCGAGCCGCAAAGCTACATCTTCACCAACTACTCGGCTGCCTTTGACAAGGTCCACCGTCAGGTCGTGGCCAATCTGGCCGAAGCGCCGCTGTCGAGCGGCCAGAACATCACGGTTTGCGGCCTGCTCTCGAGTCTTGGCGGCACTGCCTATGTGCTCGAGGCCTCCGCCGAGGAAATGGTTGCGACCGGCGATTTCGATTTTGTAAGAGGTGCGCCGCGCATCCCGCAGTCGGTCTATTTCGCCGTGCATCTGCGCAACCGCCATTCGCACATCCACCGTCGCCTGCTCGAAAGTGTCCGCAAGCAATTGTCAGGAGCATAGGCAGGATATCAAATCCGCTGCGAGGTGACCGGATCGACCGCGTTTCAGCCGCGATCCAAGACTTCAACGCACAGCACCGTTGGCAGATGACGTGCAATCTCCTGCCAGTTATCGCCTTCATCAAGGCTCGCGAACACCGACCCGCTGTTGGTGCCGAAATAGATACCGGCGGGATCTCGCCCGTCCCCAGCCATGGCCTGGCGCAGCACGGTGAAGAAGCAACTTTCCTGCGGCAAACCGTTGCGCAACGCCTGCCAGCTCTGACCGCCGTCGCGCGAACGCCAGACCGCTGCCGATGCTTCGGGTGGAAACCGCCCGGCGCTGTCGCCGTTGAGCGGCAGCGTCCAGATCGTTTCAGGATCGCGCGGATGCACCCTGATCGGAAATCCGAAGGTCGATGGCAGGCCCTCGGTCTTGTTGTCCCAGCTGCGGCCACCATCCGCCGAACGCCAGACGCCATGGTGATTTTGCTGATAGAGCAGATCCCCGCCACCGGGCGCCCGCATCATGTTGTGAATGCAATGGCCGATCTCTCCGTCACGGGGTGCTGCCGGATGATCATGGTCGGCGCATTCCCCGGCATTGGAGAGACGGTTGCGCCGCTCCCAGGTGACGCCGCCGTCCTCTGTGGCGAAGACACCGGCCGCAGAGATCCCGATCCAGAGTTTGTCGGGATTTTCCGGGTGGGGCACGATCGTGTGCAGCACAAGTCCGGCGGCGCCGGGAGTCCAGCTTCCCGCCGAAGGATGATTATCAAGTCCGTCGTTGCGTTTCCAGTTATTGCCGCCATCTTCGCTGACAAGCAAACCCGCCGGTTTGACCCCTGCATAGAGTTTGCCATGAGCATGGCAAAGCGACCATATCTGCGAGAACTGATCCGCAAACGGCAGCGGCTCATCGCTCCAGTCAATCATCGCCGCAAATTCGGCATCATTGGCGGCCCAATCATCCATGCTGCCTTTGGTCAGCCGAACCCGGTTCCAGGTTTCGCCGTGATCGTCCGAATTCCAGATCGCGGCGCCACTCCAGTCCCCACCCCCGCCGGCCCAGAGCTGGCCGGTCTGCGGATCACCGACCATATGGTTGATCGGCCATCCGTCGCAAAACGGACCTTTGACTGTCCATCCGCTGCGGTCGCTACCGCCGGAGATCAGGAATGCACCTTTTGTGGTGCCGACAAGCAGGGCCAATCCGGTCGAACTCATAAGATCACCGTTCAGTAGAACACGGTAATGTTAGCACGAAGCTCGAAGACGGAAAAGCTCGACCGCGCGGATGCATGAACATCCCGATTGAGCCTCTGACAATGACAGCGCCGGAGCTTTCGCGCCGGCGCTGAAGATTTGAACGGCATGACCATGCCGCTCGGCCTTGGTGCGGATCAAGTTGCCTAATGCATGTCGCGAAAGAATGTCCTGCGGTTTTGCGATAACGACCGGCAGAAACAAAGAGCTAACGCGTCACCTGAATCCATTTGAATGCGACGCGCGTTAGTGCTTGAACTTTCTGATTTCACCCGCGCTCAGCCGCGAGCCGTAGGAGATCAGTTCCTTCTTCACCAGTCCCATCAGGAAGTAGAGGCAGAAGATGTTGACCACAGCCATTGCGAAGATCGCCGCATCCGAGAAGTCGATGACCGGACCAAGGCTGGCCGCCGCACCGATCACAATGAAGATGCAGAAGATAACCTTGAAGGTCAGTTCCGAGTTCTTGCCCTCGCCAAACAGGTAGGTCCAGCTCTTGAGCCCGTAATAGGACCAGGAGATCATGGTCGAGAAGGCAAACAGCACCACCGCGATAGCCAGCACATAAGGGAACCAGCCGATCGCCGAGCCGAAGGCCGCGGAGGTCAGAGCAACACCGCTCACATCACCGACAGTGGCGATCGAGGAGCCTGCTTCATTGAGCTGATAGAGACCGGTTGCCGGATCGACAATCAGTTGCTGCGAAATGGTAATGACCAGAGCGGTCATCGTGCAGATCACAACGGTGTCGATGAGCGGCTCGAGCAGCGACACGAAACCCTCGGTGATCGGCTCCTTGGTTCTGACCGCCGAGTGGGCAATCGCCGCCGAACCGACACCGGCTTCGTTGGAAAACGCGGCCCGCTTGAAACCCTGGATCAGGGCGCCGACGAAACCACCGGCGACGCCGAGACCAGTAAAGGCCCCGCCGAAGATCTGACCGAAGGCCCAACCGATCTTGTCGTAATTGACCAGAAGAATGATCAAGGCAGCGCCGACATAGAGAATGCCCATGAAAGGCACGACTTTTTCGGTGACATTGGCAATCGACTTGATGCCGCCGACGATGACCGCGAAGACCACGGCAGCGAAGATGATGCCGGTAATCCAGCCGGGATAGTCACCGACGATTCCGGAGATCTGGGCATGGGCCTGATTGGCCTGGAACATATTGCCGCCGCCAAGGGCGCCGAGGATACAGAAGATCGAGAACATGACGGCGAGAAACTTGCCGCCGGGCAGGCCCAGCTCCTTGAAGCCCTTGGAGATATAGTACATCGGGCCGCCGGAAACCGTGCCGTCCTCATACTCGTTTCGATATTTCACCCCGAGCGTACACTCGGTGAATTTGGACGCCATGCCGAGCAATCCGGCCAGGATCATCCAGAATGTCGCTCCGGGTCCGCCGATGCCGACGGCAACGGCCACACCGGCGATGTTGCCGAGTCCGACAGTGCCTGATAGCGCGGTCGCCAAAGCCTGGAAGTGGCTGACCTCGCCCGCATCGTTCGGGTCAGAGTAATCACCCTTCACCAGCCCTATGGCATGGCCAAAGAACCGGAACTGCACAAAGCCGAAATAGATTGTAAAAATCGAAGCAGCTATCACCAGCCACATCACGATCCAGGGAAAGCTCGTCCCCGGGAGCGGCGCGAATATGAGACTGACGAATGGTCCCGTCACCGTTGCGAAAATCTCATTGACCTTCTGGTCAAGGGTCATGGCTTCCTGCGCCTGAACAGCGCCCGCCGACCCTGCTGTTGCAAGCGCCAACAGCAGCATTGTTTTGATCGAATTCATGATTGTCCCCTCAGCTGACAACGGTTACGGGCACGGATGCGTGCATGACCAGGTTGGATGTCGCGCTGCCGAAGAAGCGCTTGGCAAATCCGCCTTCCGAAGACCGGCTGACAACAATCTGTTCAGCCTTCTCTTCTTCCGCCACTGCCATCAGAATTGAAGCAACATCCCCATGCCGCACCTTGCCCGTGGCCTTGAGTCCGGCCGCATGCACCTTGGCAACTGCCGGATCGATAATCCGCTGCGTCGCAGTTGAGATCTCCTCTTCGCGGCGCTTGTGACGCTGCGCGTTCTCTTCAGCCGTCTGAAACGAATAGGGCGACCACTCCACCACGTAGACGATCATCAGTTCGCAATCCCCAATAAGCTTGGCCAATCGCTCCGCATAGGTCAGGGCGCGCTCGCCCGACCCGTGGCCATCAAGGCCAACAACCAGTTTTGTTGTCATTGTCATTCCCTCTCTTATTGTTTTCAGAATCATGCCCGCTGACGGAAACAGATCTCAATACGTCCTGCTGAAAATCAGAAACCCACACCGAAACACGAATGCACTCCGGGTCACCCCGCTCAATGATTTTAGTCGAAAAGACTAGTATAAGGAACTTTATTTAGTTTATATTCGGGTTTATTGGCCAAATTTCAGGAAGTATTAGGAAAAAAGACCAAATGAGAAGGAAATTAGATCCGACAGACCGACGCATCTTGAATGCACTGCAATCCTTCGGGAGACTATCTATAGTTGATCTCGCCGAACGCGTACACCTTACCAAAACCCCCTGTTCGGAGCGGGTCAAGCGGTTGGAACGTGAGGGCGTGATCATGGGATACAGCGCCACGCTCAATCCCGCAGAGGTCGAAATGGACCATGTCATGATTGTCCATGTGAACCTCGCCAAGACCAGCGAAAGCGCACTCGAAGACTTCAATCAGGCGATAAAGCAGATCCCCGAAGTCCAAACCTGCCTGATGATCGCCGGTCCGTTCGACTACATGCTGAAGGTACGCACCCGCGACATCTCCCATTTCAGGGAACTCCTCGGAGAAAGGATCAGCCAGTTACCAGCGGTCATGCAGACCCACTCCTACGCGGTCATGGAAACCGTCAAGGAAACCGCGATGATCGAATTGCGCGGCTGACGGCAGCAGCATCGTCCGGCTGCAAACCGGCATCGCAATTTGCATTGCCGGTAATCTGGCGACATCACCTGCGTTCTTTCCAGTCATGCGACAGCCCGGCAATGACACCGCGCAACTCGGCGAGGCCGCGCAGGCGGCCGATCAACGGATAGCCCGGATGGGTATTGCGTGCGGCGTCATCGAGGAGTTCATGGCCGTGATCCGGGCGGAACGGAATTTCCCAGTCATCCTCACCGATCCGGCGCCGGCGCGCCTCTTCCTCAAGCAGCACGGCCGTAAGCGCGACCATATCGGTATCGCCGGCAAGATGCGCCGCCTCCTCGAAGGAACCGTCGGCATCCTTGCGCACATTGCGCAGATGGGCGAACCAGGTCCTTGAGGCAAACCTTCGGGCGAGTTCAGACACGTCATTGTCGGGATTGGCGCCCAGTGAGCCTGCGCACAGTGTCAACCCGTTTGCCGGACTGTCGACAGCGTCAAGAATCCAGTCGATATCTCCGGCATCGGAAACGATCCGCGGCAAGCCCAGAATGTCACGCGGCGGGTCGTCGGGATGAACACACAAACGCATTCCGAGATCCTCGGCTGCCGGGATAATTTCATCCAGAAAGCGTTTGTAATGTCGGCGCAGCGCGGACCGGTCGAGCCCGTCATAAAGCTTCAGCGCCGCCTTCAGGCCGTCAGCGTCGTAGCGATCAAAAGCACCGGGAAGACCAGCCATCACCGAATGCATCAATTGTGCACGACCTTCGTCCGATGAAGCCTGGAACCAGCTTTCGGCAGCCGTGACGACCTCTGCCGGATACGCATAGCGCGCTTGCTCACGGCCCAGCATATGGATTTCCAGTGCCGCCATTTTGGGTGTCGAGAACCGCAGGCACGAGCCGCCTGTTGCGACAGGCGCGGCAAGGTCGGTCCTGGTCCAGTCCAGCAGCGGCATGAAATTGTAGCAAATCGTCCGGATACCTTCGGCGGCCAGGTTGGCCATCGACTGCCGGTAGTTGGCGAACAGGGCCGAGAGATCCCCGTCGCCGCGCTTGATCCGCTCGTGGATCGGCAGGCTTTCCACAACCACCCAGTCCAGCCCAGCGGCCAGAATATCGGCCTTCCGTTTGGCAATTGTTTCGCATGGCCAGACTTCGCCATAGGGGATCTCATGCAACGCGGTCACGATCCCGGATGCACCGGTCTGCATAATCTCACTGAGCGTAATCTTGTCGAGCGGCCCGTACCAGCGCCAGCTTTCCTTCACAGCATCTCCTCCACCACCTGCCGCGCGCCACCACGGCTCACCACCTCATAGGAACGCCTCACCTGACCTGCCAGTTGAGCAGTCAGGTCAGCACTGAAAATCACCCGAACACCCAACCGGGCTGCGATCTTCTCCGCTGGCGTCTCGCCGGCACCTCGCAGGCTCCTGAACCGTTCCGACAACGGATCCTTGACCTCGATGGGAAGACCCGTTCATCGGTTCCGCCAAGGTAACGCATCCAGGCCGCGACTGCGAGCATCAGCCGGCGCTCGCCCGTCCTGCTTTCAGATTGTCCGAGATTGTTCCAAGCAACCGCTGTGGCAGTTTTTGGCTGCCGTCCATGGCAATCTGCCAGGTTTGGTGCCGGATCGCCGGGTTGAAAAATCATTCGAACCGCGCCTCGGCATGATCGTCCAGATGGACTCCGTCCGGAGCAAAAAAGGATGGCATGGTCTCGGCGCGCCAGAGCCGTTTGACTTACCCCTCCCGCGAAGGCTGATTTCATTAGGCCTTCCAATCAATGTGATATAGTAATATGCTAGTATGCATACCTAGTCAACGGAGTGACTGCATGTCCGCAACGTCCAGTTTGAGGACCCTTGAACCGCTCAACCGCCCATCAGTGGCGGACACGGTGTTTGACCAATTGAACCGTCAAATCCTGTCGCTGGAATTGCCTCCCGGCACAAAGATGTCGGAGGTCGAGGTGGCCAAGGCATTGGGCGTTTCCCGCCAGCCGGTCAGGGATGCATTTTATCGTCTGTCCAAGCTCGGCTTCCTGTCGATCCGGCCGCAGCGGGCGACCCTGGTTTCGCAGATTTCCGAAGCCGGAGTGCTTCAGGCGCGCTTCATCAGAAACGCCATCGAGGCGGAAACCGTGCGCACGGCCTGCCGAGTGCTGGCCAAGGAAGATCACAGCGCTCTTGACGAGATCATCGACCAGCAGAAGCAGGCGGTTGACGCAAACGACCCGGTCAGCTTCCATGCCCTGGACGACCAGTTTCACAAGGAAATCTGTGACCGCTCCGGACTTGGATTCGTCTGGGACATCATCCGGGAGAAAAAGGCGCATATGGACCGGGTGCGTTTTCTTTCCCTGTCCTTCGCATCCCAAGACGCCTTTGGTGATCACGTGAACATCATGGAAGCAATCCGGGCGCGCGACGAAGAACGGGCGATGCAGCAGATGCGGCTGCACCTGTCACGGATCCAGCAACAGATCGTCCGGATCAGGGCCGCCCATATTCACTATTTCGCCGATGAGGCCGACACATGAAACGTTCATTTCTGTCGATCGGCGAATGCATGGTCGAAATGGCATCGATCGCAGACCGCAACTACCGGCTCGGCTTTGCCGGCGACACATTCAACACGGCCTGGTACATGCGTCGCTTGCTCGGCGGGGCCTGGGATGTCGCCTATTTCACTGCGGTCGGAGATGACGCGATCTCCACCCAGATGACGGATTTCATCCGCAATTCCGGAATCCGCACCGTTTTTGTCCGCCCCCTGCCCGGTTGCACCGTCGGCCTGTACATGATCCAGCTTGATCAGGGCGAGCGCAGTTTCTCCTACTGGCGGTCAAATTCGGCAGCACGCAAACTGGCAAATGACCCGAGCCTGCTTGAGACAGCGCTGACCTCGGCCAGCCTGGCCTATTTTTCCGGGATTACCCTGGCCATCCTGCAGCCAGAAGGACGCACAGAATTGTTGAACGCCATTTCGGCGGCACGGCGGAAGGGTGTCACGGTGGCGTTCGATCCGAATCTGCGGCCTCGCCTCTGGGACACGCCCGAAATGATGCGGCAGGCGGTGATGTCCGCCGCCGCTGTCAGCGACATCATTCTGCCCTCCCATGAAGACGAGGCGCATTTCTTCGGTGACGCGATGCCGCAGGCCACCGCCTCGCGTTATGCCGAAGCTGGCGCATCGCTTGTGGTGGTCAAGAACGGCCCTGGCGAAATTGTCAGCCTCAGCGGCGGCGGGATCGGCCGGCATGACCCGGTCCGGGTCGACAGCGTCGTCGACACCACCGCCGCGGGCGACAGTTTCAATGCCGGCTTTCTTGCCGGTTATCTGGACAAAGAAGACCTCGCACCGGCGATCAAGGCCGGAGCCGACCTTGCCGCCAAGGTCATTTCAAAACACGGCGCCCTGGTTGACTGATTTGATCTTGCCCGGAGTTTGATAACGCACGACGATCATCCTGTGTCGGTTCGCGGTCGTAACACGCCGGTCGGATTCACTGTGAGCGGGATCATCTGGTCTGCACAGCAGCAATCACGGCCTGGCCGAGCGACAGTCCGCCATCATTTGCAGGCACACGGACATGGGCCAGAACGGTGTACCCTTCACGTTGAAGCCGGCCATGCAATGCTTCCAGCAGAATCCGGTTCTGCATCACCCCGCCTGAAAGTACGATCCGTTGCACACCGGCATCCGCGGCGATGCGCATCGCAGTGTCAGTCAGCGCGTCCGCAAGCCCGAGGTGGAAACGCGCGGCAATCGTCCCGGGGCTGGCTCCACTGGAGAGGTCTTCAATCAACGCCTCCCACAGCGGCGTCCATGACAGCACATAGGCGCCTTTATCCCGCGTGATGGCGACCGGATATCCCGATGTGCCCGCAAGACAAGGGGTGGCCAGTGCTTCCATCTCCATCGCCGCCTGGCCTTCATACTGCTGACGATCCGCGCACAGGCCAAGGGTGCCTGCGACCGCATCGAACAGACGACCGGCCGAAGACGACAGCGGCGAGTTGAGCTTTTGGGTGATCATCTGTCCGATGACACCGAGCGGCCGGACCGCGAGCGCCGCATCAAGCTGTGTGCCGGATACCTGCGCGAACCAGTCCGGGCCGAAAGCCGCATGGAGATGAGCGACCGTGTTGCGCCACGGTTCGCGCATCGCCTGCGCACCGCCCGGCAGCGGAACCGGCGCAAAGTGTCCGGCTCGTTCAAAGCCGTCATAGCCGCCCAGGAGGAATTCACCGCCCCAGATGCTGCCGTCAGCCCCAAACCCGAGACCGTCCATGACCACGCCAACTGTCAGGTCATCTCCGGGCTCGACCCCATGCTCGGCAAGGCAACTGGCCAGATGAGCATGGTGGTGCTGGACGCGCACCAGCCTTGCCCCGGTTTCTTCCGCCAGCGCCGCGCCCCATTGGGATGAGAGATAATCCGGATGCAGATCAATCGCGATCACCTCCGCATCGAAGCGAAAGATATTCCGGTAGAGCGTAATCGCCTTGCGATAATCGGCATGGCTCGCCGCCTCCTCCAGATCCCCCAGATGCTGCGAGACTATCGCCTGCCCGCCCTGAAGCAGCGTGAAGGTCGATTTGAGTTCGCCTCCCATGGCAAGGACCGGCGAGTGGCCTGCAAACCCGGCTGCGAGCGGAAGCGGCGCTGGCGCAAGTCCTCTCGCCCGTCTCAGGATGTGCGGGCCGGGCGCGTCAAGCCGGACAACCGAATCGTCGAGACGGTTGATGATGTCGCGATCATACATCAGCCACAGGTCTGCAACGCCGGTGAGCCGCAGGCGCGCGTCCTCGTTGTCGATCGCCTGCGGTTCATCGCAGAGATTGCCGGAGGTAAGAACAATAGGCCGGTCAAGCGCCTGCATGAGCAGGTGGTGCAACGGTGAGTAGGGCAGCATGAACCCGGTCCGGATCTGCCCCGGAGCAACGCCAGGAGCGAGAGCTTCGCCGTCATTGCGCAGCACCACCACAGGCGCGGCACTGGAGTGGAGCAGTTCCTGCTCTTGCGCCGAGACCGCACAGAACCGGCCGATCTGGGAGGTGTCTCGCGCCATGACGGCCAGCGGCTTGGCGGCACGGCGCTTGCGCTCCCTCAGTTTTGTGACAGCCGTCTGGCTGGTTGCGTCGCAGGCCAGATGAAACCCGCCGATGCCCTTGATCGCAACGATTTCGCCATCGCGGATCCGGCCCGCCACCTTCAGGAGAAGATCGTCGCAATCGATTTCGCCATTGCCGTCTTCCAGCCAGAGCCGCGGTCCGCACACCGCGCAGGCATTGGGTTGCGCATGAAATCGCCGGTCGGAAGGATCTTCATACTCGCGTGAACACTCCTGACACATCGGAAAGGCGTTCATCGATGTCCGCGCCCGGTCGTAGGGAATCGAATGCACGATCGAAAGCCGCGGGCCGCAATGGGTGCAATTGGTGAAAGCGTAGCCAAACCGCCGGTTGGACGGATCGCTGATGTCAGCCAGGCAGGCGGGACAGCTCGCCGCATCCGGCACCACGCCCGTCGAAATTTCGCCGCCGCCGCTCTTGATGATCCGGAACCCGCCCGCTGCCGGGTTTTGGTCCAGCGCTTCCCAGCTGATGGAATCGATGCGGGCAAGCGGCGGGGCTTCGTTCGAGAGCCTGTCCTTAAACCGGCTCTGTGCCGCTATGCTGCCCCAGACTTCGATCTCAACACCGGCTCCGTCGTTGAGCACATGGCCGACGAGCCCCTCCTCCGTCGCCAGCCGCCAGACATGCGGGCGAAATCCGACACCCTGCACCAGACCCCGTATCCGGAACCGTCGACCAATTCTGTCTGAAGCTGCGTCCATCACACAGCCTCAGTGCACCGTGCAGACGAGATACGGATCGAAGGAACGGACAATATGCTGAACCGCCACCGGCTCGGTCTCGCCGGACGAACCGATGCGCCCGCAAGCGCCTGCTCCGGCGGCCTCGGAGTGCCGTCCAGATCGCGGCTATAAATTCCACGTGGTCGGCCGATGATCTGGTAGTTGGCCATCCGCCCGTTATCGATTTTCAGCCAATGGCCCAGCGACCCGCGAGCCGCCTCGGTCAGGCGCAATGCCCGGTCCCGGTCCATTGTCGGATACCCGAACGACGTTGCCATTGCGGCTCTTTTCACCCCGGATCGAGATCTCCCCTTCCGGGTTGCAGCGGTGCTGACCTCGAAATTCTCGTTGAGAATACGCTCCAGCAATTCCAGCGAACGGACCTGGTCATCGACCACCGGGATTGTCGGAAGCCCCGTCATGACGCAGCCTTCCTGCGTGCCTGCATCATCTGAGCGGTCGCCCGGTGGCGAGCAATGGTGATCGGCGTGCGCGACTTGGCGACCTTGTAAACGAAATTATGTCGTGCGACGTGGTAGCTCGGGTCGAAACCATAAAAGTTGCGCCGCAACCGGCCAAGTTCCTCGGCGCGGTAGTCGGCAAGCGGTTTGACCGCCTCGTCCGCTGCGCGCCGCCGGGCCTTTTCATCCAGCCGGCTTTGAATATCGGGGCAATTGGCGAGGCTGATCGCCATGTCGCGCACCGTTTCGTCAAATTCCGCCCATCCGGCTTCGACAATCCTGTCGGCCAGACCGAGCGAAAGCGCTTCCCTGGCGCCCATCGGCAGGCGCGCAGCGGCTATGCGCATGGCGTTGTCGGCACCGGCATGACGCGGCAGCAGATAGGTCCAGAATTCCGATCCGTAGAGATTGCCCATATCCTTGTAATGCGGATTGAGAATGACACCCTGTCGCAGCCAGACCGCATCGGCCGCACGCGCCAGAAACACGCCGCCGGCGCCTGCATTGCCGCCGACAGCCGAAACGACGATCTTGCCGGTGGTGCGGATGATGGCTTCGGCCAGATCATCCATGGCGTTGATGTTGGCCCACGACTCGTCGGCCGGACTGTCTGCCGCCTCGATCATGTTGAGGTTGAGGCCATTTGACCAGTGATCCGGCCCGCCCGAAAGCACGATCAGCCGCGTCGGCCGGGCAACGGCCTCGTGCCAGGCTGCAAGCAATTGTTGACAGGTCTCGGTCCCCATCGCGCCATTGTAGAAGCGAAAATCGAGAAAACCGACCGCATCCGCCTCCTCATAGCGGATCTCGTCAAGGCCCGGCATTTCCGGGAGGTTCCTCGCCTCAGCCGCAAACACCTGTGTCGCGGGCAGCTTGATGGTTTTCGGTCCGGCCTTGCGGACATGTCCGATCCACACAGCCCCGTCACGCGTTGCCCTCGCGATGGCTCCGCCGGAGCGTGCGATTGCAGCTCCCGGCTCGCTCTCCGGCAGATCTTTCGCGGAGTGGGCATTGAAGAGATAAACCTCATGGCCAAACATTTCATCGCGCACACCCGGCATTCCATCCGCGGAAGCGATCTTGCGCAGCACCGTTTCGGTGTCGTCACGCGCCCAGTCGATCGCGCGGGAGTGCTGCTTCATGCCGTCGCGCCAGATCGGCACCGCCCCCAGCGACTGCATGCTGACCGGCTTCGCACCTTGGGTGATCCTGTCAATCGCCTCGAGTACCGCCTGGGTTGCGGCTTCTGTCACTTCATGCCGGTAAAGGCTCGATTTCGGCGCATCGCGCATCACAAAGCGGCGATGCGCCCACACCGGACCCGCATCCAGACCGCTCTCGGCCTGCAGCACTGTCACGCCCCATTCGGTCTGGCCATTCAGGATCGCCCAGTCGAGCGCTGATGGTCCGCCGTCCCCTGCCGGTCCGGGATGAACCACAAGGCAGATCCGGCTTTCCCAGATGCTCTGCGGGATGGCGCGCTTGAGGAAGGGCGCGACGATGATGTCGGGGGAAAACAGCTCAACCGCCTCGACAGCCACCGCATCATTGATATCGAACTCGACCGAAATCTCATGTCCCCTCTCGCCCAGCTCCACAAACAGCCGCTGGCTGAGAGAATTGAAGCTGTGGCAGAGGAACAGGATGCGCATGGCTCAGCAGATCCTCGGCAATTGCTCACCGGCAAGCCAGTCGACCACCCGCGTGCCGCCGAAGCCGGTTTTCATCTGAACAAGGTTTGCATTGTCGTCGGTGACAGTTCCGATGCGCGCAGCATCCTTGCCCAGCGGATTGGCGCGCATGAGCGCAATCAGCTTGTCCGCATCCGCCGCCTCGCACAGGCAGACGAGCTTGCCCTCGTTGGCAACGTAGAGCGGATCCAGCCCCAGCATCTCGCAGGCCGCGGCGACATCCGGCCTGAGCGGAATCGCCGCCTCGTCGAGCATCATGCCGACATTGCCCGATCTGGCGATTTCGTTCAGCGTCGCGGCAAGTCCGCCGCGTGTCGGATCGCGCAGCACCGCGATCTGCGGAACAGCCCCGATCATTTCCGCGACCAATCCGTGCAGGGCGGCGCTGTCGGAAAGGATTTCCGTTTCGAATTCGAGATTTTCGCGTTTCGACATGATCGCCACGCCATGATCGCCGATCGGGCCCGACAGCAAGATCGCCTGTCCGGCTTTCGCCCGGTCGGCGCAAACCCGCACACCCTCCGGCACCACGCCAAGGCCGGTGGTGGTGATGAACACCCCGTCGCCCTTGCCTTTTTCAACCACCTTGGTGTCGCCCGTGATCACCGGCACGCCAGCCTCGCGCGCCGCATGCGCCATCGAGATGACGATCCGCTCCAGATCGGCCAGCGGAAAGCCTTCCTCGAGTATGAAACCGGCGGTGAGGTAAAGCGGCCTGGCGCCCGCCATGGCCACGTCGTTGAGCGTGCCATGCACCGACAGCGAGCCTATGTCGCCACCGGGGAAAAACAGCGGCGAGATGACATGGCCGTCCGTCGCCATCACCAGACGCCCCGGGGGCACCTCAATCAGCGCCGCATCATTGCCCTGAGCGAGGATCGGATTGCCAAGGTGCCGGTGGAACAGATCGCGGATCAGCTCGGCCATCGCCCGTCCACCGCCGCCATGGGTCATGTCGATGGCGCCGGTTCTCTTCGAAGCCCGAGTGTCAGCCATGTTCATGCGGCGACTTCCTTGTCGGCACCGGCAGGACCGCGGAAACGGCCGTAACTCCAGTAGGCCGCGCAAGCACCTTCCGATGACACCATGCACGATCCCATCGGATTGTCCGGTGTGCACACCGTTCCGAACAGCTTGCAGTCGGTCGGCTTCTTCACCCCGCGCAGGATCGCCGGGCATTCGCAGGATTTGACCTCGCGCGACTGTTTCTCGGAAATCTCGAAGCGCTTCTCCGCATCGAATGCGGCATAGGCGTCGCGGATGCGCAAAGCGCTGTAGGGCACTTCGCCAAGCCCGCGCCACTCGAAACTCTGGCGCAGTTCGAAAATTTCGGAAACCAGTTTCTGGGCCTTCAGATTGCCTTCCCGGGTGACCACGCGGGTGTACTCGTTCCCGACTTCGGCCCTGCCCTCATTGATCTGGCGGATCAGCATCAGCACCGACAGCATCACGTCAAGCGGTTCAAAGCCTGCAATGACGACCGGCTTGGCGAATTCCTCGGCGAAGAACTCGTAAGGCTCCGAACCGATCACCGAACTGACATGCGACGGACCGAGAAAGCCGTCGATCTTCACCGTTCCGAGATCCCGCACTTCCGGCGATTCCAGAATATGGCCAATCGCCGAAGGCGTCAGCACATGGTTGCAGAACACCGTGAAGTTTTCGAGCCCTTCGGCTTGGGCCTGATGGATCGCCACCGCCGTTGGCGGCGTTGTCGTCTCGAAACCGATGCCGAAGAACACCACCTGACGGTCCGGATTGTCGCGGGCGATCTTCAAGGCGTCGATGGTCGAATAGACCATTCGGATATCGGCGCCATCGGCTTTGGCGCGGATCAGCGAGCGCTGTTTGGTGCCCGGCACACGCATCATGTCGCCGTAAGAGCACAGGATCACGTCATAGCGCTCGGCCAGTTCCACCGCGTCATCGAGGCGGCGCACCGGCAGCACGCAGACCGGACATCCCGGGCCGTGGACGAACTTGACATTGTCCGGCATCAGGTCCTGCACGCCATAACGGAAGATCGCATGTGTGTGCCCGCCGCAAAACTCCATGAGATGATAGCTGCGATCAGGACGCGCCTCGGCGCTGATCTTGGCTGCCAGGTTTGCGGCCAGATCGCCATCGCGGAATTCGTCGACATATTTCATGCTTCGCTCCCCGCAATCTCTTCGAGTTCTTCCTTCAGAATTCCGGCTTCCGCCATCAATGCCAGCGTTCGCGCGGCTTCCTCGGGACTGACCCGGTGCAACGCATAGCCGACATGGATCAGCACGTAGTCATCGACAGCGACCTCATCGAGCAGCGCCACCGAAATTCGTTTCTTGATGCCTTCCAGCGCCACCACCGCCATGTCATTTGCTTCGAGCGCAATTACTTTCGCCGGGATTGCCAGACACATTGATCGTTCTCCTATTCCGCCGCCGCGCCCAGCCGATGACCCGCCAGCGCCATCGCCCGCGCCGCCGCCAGCCAGGCGATCCAGGCTTCCATGCCTTCACCGCTGCGGGCTGACACCTGCAGTATCTTGATCGCCGGATTGACCTTGCGGGCGTTGGCGATTGCCGCATCCACATCGAAATCAAGATAGGGCAGCAGATCGGTCTTGTTGATCAACACCAGATCCGAAGCCGCGAACATGTCGGGGTACTTCAGCGGCTTGTCCTCGCCTTCGGTCACCGACAGGATCACCACCTTGTGCGCCTCGCCCAGATCGAAAGCCGCCGGGCAGACCAGATTGCCGACATTTTCAATGAACAGCACGGAGCCGTCCCCGGGCGCCAGATGCTCGACAGCGTGACCGACCATGTGGCCATCGAGATGGCAGCCCTTGCCGGTGTTGATCTGGATCGCGGGCGCGCCGGTTGCACGGATGCGCTCGGCGTCGGCGGAGGTCTGCTGGTCCCCCTCGACCACATAGCTCTTGAGCCGGTCGCCAAGCAGTTCGATGGTCTTGACCAGCAAAGCCGTCTTGCCGGACCCGGGACTGGAGACGAGATTGAGCGCCAGAATGCCGTGGCTTGAGAAAAAACTGCGGTTTTCCGCCGCGTAACCGTTGTTCTTGGCGAGAATGTCGTGTTCGAGCTGGATCATCCGACCTTGGCTCATGCCGGCAACGCTCGCACCGGCGGGGCCTGTGTCATAATCGAGGGAACCATGGTGATCATGGCTGTGGGGGTGATGATCATGATGGTGGCCGTGGTGATGGGCATGCGCCTTGTCGGCGCCCTCGACCCGGACTTCACCGTCTCCACATCCGCAAACCGTACACATCAGTTGACCTCCAGTTGCTTGATCCGCAATTCCTCGCCACCTGTCACCTGCAACTGGTGCGATCCGCAGTCGGGACACGCATCATACCGTTGTTCGATGACGATGTCCTTCCCGCAGGAAAAACACCAGGCTTTGGCCGGTGTCTCGATGATATCCAGTATGGCGTCTTCGGCAATGGAACCGCGCATGACGACATTGAAGCCGAATTTCAGCGCCTCGATTTCGACCCCTGAAAACGGCCCGATCTCGACGCAGACCCGCTTGACCCGGTCGAATTTCTGCTCGCGCGCCTGATCCTTCAAAACGCCCAGAATACTTTCGCAGATCGACATCTCGTGCATCAGGCTGCCCTCGCTTCACAGGCGACGCAAGGATCGATGGCGTTGCCCACCGGATGGGCAGGCGAAATCCTGCCGGCCTCGTCATGCCCGTCGAGTGTGGCCAGGCACCGTGCCACAATACCGTGCGCCATGATGTTCCAGTCTGTTGGCGAGACAATGTGGTAAGCTTTAACGTGCCCGTCATGAAGTTCGACCGTACGGACAAGCAGCCCGCGTGCGGCCTCGACCATGCCGATGTCTGTCCGATCCCCGGTTTTGGTCATTGTCCTCGGCTCTCCATCGCCATCCAGCAATAAACGCATTTCGGTCGGAAGGCACGCAAGTTCGGCGTTCCTCGCAATGAACGGCGCGCCAGACCCGAACTGTTGAGACCTTCGACCGGACCTTCGCTCAAGCACCGCGAGAACAGGCATGTTTCCCTCGCAATCTGAAGGCCGGTTCGCGGCTTGCTTCAGGATTCAGAGAGGACGGGATGCCCGGAAAATTTCGTCATTGGGCCTCGCCCGCCCAGGCTTGCGCGACCGGAGCACCAAGACGCAGCAGGTCAACCGCCCGAGCCGCGATCTGCTGCACGATCTCGTCAGTTGTCCGGGGACACATATAAAATGCCGGCACCGGTGGCATGACGATGCCTCCCATTTCCGTCACCGCCGTCATGTTGCGCAGATGGGCGAGCGTCAAGGGTGTTTCCCGCGCCAGCAGAACCAGCGGCCGGCGCTCCTTCAACTGCACACTCGCCGCGCGGGTCAGCAGATTATCGTCCAGCCCCATGGAGATCGCGGCCAGGCTGCGCATCGAACAGGGAGCAACCAGCATCCCCGCCACCGGCGAAGAACCCGAGGCAATGGTTGCGCCCACATCACGCAGATTATGGTTTCGATCGCAAAGGGCGGTCAGTTGCGCCAGGGCGTCGGGGCCGCATTCCGTAGCCAGCGTCCGTTCCGCCGCCGCACTTACCACCAGATCTATGCTGGCGCCCAGCGCGCGCAGATGCCCTGCGGCCGCGACCGACAAGGCCGCGCCCGAAGCCCCCGAAACACCCAGAATAACCCTCATCGCGCGCCTCCGATTTCAGCCAGCAGATTGTCGGCGAAAGCCTCGGCCTCCGGTGAGGTCGCGATAACCTGACCCCACTCGCGCGAGGTTTCCGTACCGATCTTTGTGGTCGCGTCAATGCCCATCTTGCCCGCAAGCCCCTCAACCGGCGAGGCAAAATCGAGGTAATCCATGGGCGTGCGATCCAGCATCAGCACATCGCGCCCCGGGTCCATCCTTGTGGCCATGGCCCAGGCGATGTCATCCCAGTTGCGCACGTCAATGTCGGCATCCACCACGATCACCATCTTGGTATAGCTGAACTGCGGCAACATTCCCCACAACGCCATCATGACGCGGCGCGCCTGCCCCGGATAGCGCTTATCGATTGCCACCACCGCTATCCGGTAGGAACAGGCTGCGGGCGGCAACCAGAGATCGCGTATTTCCGGAATTTGCTGGCGTATCACCGGCAGGACCAGATCATTGAACACCTCGCCGATGACCGACGGTTCATCCGGCGGGCGTCCGGTCGAGGTTGACAGGTAAAGCGGATTGGATCGATGGGTCAGCGCGGTCACCTGCATCACCGGAAATCTCTCGACCGCATTGTAATAACCAGTGTGATCCCCGAACGGCCCCTCCGGCGCGGTTTCGGTCGCGGAAACCCAGCCTTCCAGCACCATTTCGGCATGGGCAGGTACCAGAAGCGGCACCGTTCGTGCCGGCACCAGTTCCGTGCGCGTGCCGCGAAGAACGCCTGAAAATGCCAGTTCGGACACGGTTTCGGGCAAGGGAAGCGCTGCGGCCAGCAAGGTTGCCGGATCGGCCCCCAGCACAATGGCCACAGGCATCGGTTCACCCTCGCGCGCCCAGCTGCGATGATGCGCCGCACCTCCGCGATGCGCCAGCCAGCGCAGGATCAGCCGGTCAGGGCCCAGCACCTGCGCGCGATAGACGCCCGCATTATAATTTGCGACAGCTTGCGCGTCGCTGCCCCGGGGCCGTGTCAGCACCACCGGCCAGGTGATCAGCGGTCCGGCATCACCGGGCCAGCAGGTCTGCACCGGCAGCCTCGTCAGATCGGGGGTTTCAGTCACCACATTGTGCACCGGCGCCTTGCGCAACATGCGGGGCCGGGTGCTCAGCGCGGCCTTCAGCATCGGCCAGCGAGACAGCGCATCGCGCATCCCGTCAACCGGGGCAGGTGCGCGCAATTCGGCCAGAAACCCTCCGAAATCGGCGATTTGTTCGGGCAGCAATCCCAGACCGGCGGCGACGCGGCGGCGTGTGCCGAAGAGGTTTGCCACCACCGGGACGTCAGAGGTGCGGCCGTCGGGTAACACCGGCTGGTCAAACCGCAGCACCTGCCCGCCCGCCCGCAACACCTTCATATGGACCGCGGTCATCTGCTGGCTGGTTGCCACGGGTTGAGCAACCCGCAACAAATCCCCCTGTCCCTCCGACCAGTCGAGAAACGAGCGCAGGTTTGCAAAGACGGGAAGATGGCGGTGGATGGCGTCCAAGATGATTTCCTTGGCTGGGATCATGATGTGTTAACAGCCCGCTTCGCGCTTCGACTTGACATATGTCAAGTCTTCCACGCCGCCACGCGATTAGACTCGCATAACAACTGCCGTCTTCCGACCGAGGCTCATGTGTCCGATATTCACACGTCATTTCCCACCATCCCGGCGCTGCTGGTCGGCGTCCTGCGAGCGGCGCCGCTGACACCTTTGGCCCAGGTGCTGACAATGCTGGCGCGGCGGCTTGTCATCCGTCACCCGGGACTGATCGACCGGTTGGGGCCGCATGCTGGTTGCCGGTTTGCCATTGTCCCCACCGATCTGCCTGTCACCTTGCTGCTGCACCCTCACCCGACAGCCATGCGCATCACCCTGCACCGCCACCCGCCCGCGGCAGACGCACGTATCGCCGGGCCGCTGGCTGCGCTGCTGGGTCTGGTGCACGGCACCTGGGATGGCGACGCGCTGTTTTTCTCGCGCGATCTGGTGATTGACGGCGACACCGCCGCCGCCTTGGCGCTGCGCAACGCCATTGATGATTCCGAGCTTGATCTGGGCGCGGAAATAGCCGGTTTTTCGGGACCATTCAGCACGCTTCTGTACCCGTTCATCGATCTTGTCGCACGCAGGACCGGCATGCCGTTGCGCCGGGCGGAGATGCCGCAATGATGGAACTCGTCTGCCCTGCCGGCACCCCGGCAGCCCTGCGCGCCGCAGTCGACGCCGGAGCCCACACCATCTATTGCGGCTTTGCCGATGAAACCAATGCCCGCAATTTCCCCGGCCTGAACTTCAGTCGTGAGGAACTGGCTGCTGGCGTTGCCTATGCCCGCCATCGCGACGCCAAGGTGCTGGTGGCGATCAACACCTTTCCTCGTGCCGGGGCAGAACAGCTCTGGCACCGCGCGGTGGCCGACGCTGAAACCGCGGGCGCATATGCGGTCATTCTGGCCGATCTGGGCCTTCTGGCCCACGCCAGCGAGCATCACCCTGGCCTGCGACGTCATCTTTCGGTGCAGGCCGCGGCAGCCAATCCCGACGCCATCAACTTCTACGCATCAGCCTTTGGAGTACGCCGCGTTGTGCTGCCACGGGTGCTCACTGTCGCCGAAATCGCCGCGATCAATCGCGAGATCGAAGTGGAAACCGAAGTCTTCGTGTTTGGCGGGCTTTGCGTGATGGCGGAGGGACGCTGTTCGCTGTCGTCCTACATCACCGGCAAATCACCCAACATGAACGGTGTCTGCTCACCGCCCTCGCATGTGCAATATGAAGAAACCAGAGGCGAACTGGCAGCCAAACTTGGCGGCTACACCATCCACCGCAACGCCAAGGACGCGCCAGCGCCATACCCGACGCTGTGCAAGGGCTGTTTCCATTCAGGCGACAAGACCGGCTATGTATTCGAAGACCCCAGCAGCCTGGACGCCAAGGATCTGATCCCGGCGCTGGCGAAAGCCGGCGTGACGGCCCTCAAGATCGAGGGCAGGCAGCGATCACGCTCCTATGTGGCGCAGGTGGTGCGCAGTTTCCGCAGCGCGGTTGAAGCGGTGGCGGCGGGAAATCCGGTGCCGCCTGGCACACTTGCCAGCCTGACAGAAGGCCAGGCCGCCACCACCGGGGCCTATCGCAAGACATGGAGATAGGCGAGAGGGATACATGAACATGGAACTGACTGTCGGACCGAACCAGTTTTTCTGGGACGCTGCCATCTGGCGTGACTTTTATCTGCGGCTCGCCGACGAGGCACCGGTCGAAACCGTGGTGCTGGGCGAACTGGTCTGCTCCAAGCGGCTGCCGTTTTACCAGGTTCATTTCCCCGAAGTCGTCGAGCGTCTGCAGGCGGCGGGAAAGACGGTTGCCATGACCAGCCTCGCATTGATCACGCTCAAGCGCGAACGCAAGCTGACCGCCGAACTGGCCGACATGGGGCTTGAGGTCGAGGTCAACGACCTTTCGACAATGGCACATCTTGCCCCCGACACCGCCTTCTCGGTCGGCCCCTTGGTCAATGTCTACAATGAAGGCACGCTGGGCTGGCTCGCCGCGCGCGGCGCAACACGGATCTGCCTGCCGCCGGAATTGCCGCTGAGCTCGATTGCCACCCTGGCCAAGGCCGCGACAATCCCGATCGAGGTGTGGGGATGGGGCCGCTTGCCGCTGGCGATCTCGGGGCGCTGCTATCACGCGCGTCTGCATGATCGGGCCAAGGACAATTGCCAGTTCGTTTGCGGCGACGATCCCGATGGCCGCGCGGTCGACACCCTGGACGGACAGCCGTTTCTGGCGGTCAACGGAGTCCAGACGCTCTCGGCAAGCTGCGCCAACGCGGCCTATCAGGTGCCCGGCCTGCGTGAGGCCGGCGTGGCATCGCTGCGCCTGTCACCCCAGTCCGAAGGTTTCGTCAGTCTCTGCGGACTGTTTCGCGAGCTGATTGACGGGAAAATCGATGCCGAAACCCTATCGGCGAAAGCCCTGCCGCAGGCGCCGGGCGGCCGCTATGCCGACGGTTTCCTGACCGGAATCGCCGGCGTTGACTGGTCCGGCGATCAGGCAACGGCCCAGCACCATATCGCCCGCGCCTGATGCAGGTACGTTAACGTTCAAATTGTCCGTTTGAACGCAACATCGATTACGTCGAACTGACGATCCATCCGCGATTGTCGTCGCCGAACAATTCATGTCCGTCATCGGTGACGATGATGGTGTCCTCGAGCTTGATGTATCCACGCTTCGGGTGCTGCAGCGTGGTTTCCACCGAAAGAACCATGCCGGGACGGAACGGTTTGTCCGCATCGACACCTTCATAAGCCACAGGGTGGTTTGTCATCAGGAACGGCGCTTCGTGGCTGATCAGGCCCATGCCATGCGCGAAGAAATCATTGTGCTTTGCATTGGGCCCGCGCCGGAGCTCAGCCTCGCCTGCGGCAATCATCTCCGCACCGGTCCGGCCCGGAGCGATACAGGCGAAAGCTGCCTGCTGCACGGCCTCGATCTCGGCCAGCAGATCGACCAGTTCGGCATCGGGTTCGCCAAGCACGCCCATCCGGCAGATGTCGCCGATATAGCCATGAAGATTGCCACCCGAATCGATGGACATCACCTCGCCCTTGTTCCAGCTCTGGTTCGAGCCGGCCCGGACATGACTGTCGCCAAGTGTCAGCAGGCAATATTCGAACGCCAGCTCGCGTCTGGTCTCTTCCTGACGCAGACGTTCGATGATCTGGTGTTTCGAACTGCCTTCGCCTGATGCAAGGATTGTTGCCTGCATGGATTGGCTGATCCGCGCAGTGGCCTCGCGCAACAGATCGAGTTCCGGCTTCGACTTGATCATGCGCAGCCGGGTGAGTTCCATGCTGGCATCGACCAGCGTCGCCTGCGGCAAGGCTTGCGTGAGCGCATCAAACCCGTCCTTGGGCATGAACCCGGCCTCGAACCCAATCCTGCCGCTCGCAACCCCGCATTTCTGCAAGTGCGCGGCGGCAGCTTTCATGGTGTCCACCGAGCCCCAATGATCGGGACGGAACTCGGGAACCCAGAACGGCGACACCTTGTGCTCATGGATCTCCATCTTGTTGGCGAAGTATCCGGTGCAGTCCGGCTTTCCGCGAACATAGACAAAGGCCGGCAGATAACGGCTTTGTCCGATGGCATCCATCGCCGAGAAGAAGATGAACTGATAGCCGCCAAGGAGATAGCGGACATTGTGTTTCGATGTCGCGACCAGGGCATCGAGCCCGGCTGTCTCCATGGCTGCATCCAGATCCGCGAAGCGGTAGGGCAGATCATCGGCCGAAGCGGCGTGCAAGGGGGAAATATCGTGCATCTTTGTCAGCTCCCTGTTCAAGCGTGCGGCGGCGGGACAAGACGGAAATCGGGAAGTTCCCTAAGGAGCTCCTCCGGGCCGGCCGGGCTGTAGACCACGAACAGCTTCATCGGTTTGTCGCCGGTGTTCAGTGTCGAATGAAAGCGGCTTTCCGGCACGAAGATGGTGCAGCCGGCGCGCACCTGTTCGGTCACCGGATTGCCCTTTGTATCCTCGACCATCTGTTCGCCATTGCCTTCCAGCACATAGATGATTTCCTCGGCGCCGGGATGATTGTGCCGGGAATGGCCCTGGCCGGGCGGAACATGCACGACACCGGCGGAAAACCGGCCGGCACCGTTGACCGATGGCCCGCAAGTCACCGTCAGGTGACCCCAATCGAAGGCAAAACGGTCGACGGCTTCCGGATAGACAAACAAGGTCTCGCTCATGACTGGGTTCCTTTCAGGTTCGGCAGGGATTTGAAATTGCGGATCTGGTCGCGGATGGCGGTTTCGGCGGGCAGCCGTTCTGCTGAACTGGCTCCGTAAAATCCGTGACAGCCGTTGCAGCGCGACAGCACATAGGCAGCATCGTCGGGCATCGAAATCGGCCCGCCGTGACACAGAATGATGATGTCGGCGCGGATGCCGCGCGCCGCAGCCGCTATGGCATCGATCTCGGCGACGCAATCATCAAGACTTTTTGCCGATGTCGCACCTATGCTGCCGCCGGTGGTCACGCCCATATGCGCCACGATGATGTCGGCGCCGGCGCGCGCCATTGCTTCGGCTTCGCCGGTGTTGAACACATAAGGCGTCGTCAACAGATCGAGTTCGTGGGCGGCGGCAATCATGTCGACTTCCAGACCGAAGCCCATGCCGGTTTCCTCGAAACTCTGCCGCATCGCCCCGTCAAACAGGCCGATGGTGGGGAAATTCTGCACGCCGGAAAAACCCATATATTTCAGTTCCGCCAGGAATTGCGGCATCAGCACAAACGGGTCGGTGCCGTTTACGCCGGCAAGTACCGGCGTGGTGCGCACCACCGGCAACACCTCCACTGCCATTTCCTTGACGATTTCATTGGCGTTTCCGTAGGCCAGCAGCCCTGCAGCAGAGCCACGTCCGGCCATGCGGTATCGCCCTGAATTGTAGATGATGATCAGGTCGATGCCTCCGGCTTCCTCCGCCTTGGCCGAAAGCCCGGTTCCGGCACCTCCGCCAATGATGGGAAGGCCTTGCGCAACCATGGAGTTGAGCCGGGCGAGAATGTCCTTGCGGGGTATTGCGGGCATAAGGTGCTCTTTCAGGTAAGTGACAGGAAAGTCTCGACCGCGGCCTTGGCAAAGGCCGGGTCATTGATATGAAGCGGCAGACGCTCGATCCGCCGGTCGGCGGAGGCATCGAAGGCGTCTTCGATCGCGGCGAACAGAACTTCATCCGCCTCCCGATCGAAAAATGCGCCGCCCTCGATATCCAGCGCCGATACGCCGCGTTCGGGAATGAGAAATCGCAGCGGGCCATTGCAGGCGCTGAGCTTGCGTCCGATCCAGTTGCCGATCCGTCGGCATTCCTCCTGGTTCGTGCGCATCAGTGTGACATTGCTGTTGTGATGATAGAATTGACGTCCCGCAAAACCGGCAGGCACGGTTTCCGGCGCCCAGAAATTGACCATATCGAGCGCCCCAACGGAGCCGACATAGGGAACGCCAGTGCGCGCGATTGCATCAAACCGCGCTGGCGTTGCCGGCAGCACGCCACCGACGAGCAAGTCGCAGACTTCGGTGGTGGTGATGTCGAGCACGCCCGACAGGACCCCGTCATCGACCAGCTTTTCCATGGTTCGCCCGCCGACACCGGTCGCATGGAACACCATGCAATCATGGCTGGACTTGAGCTGCTCGACCATCGAGGTGACGCACTGCGTGGTCACGCCGAACATGGTCAGGCCGACCGAGCTTTGCTCTTCGCGCGCCTGGTAGACCGAGCCAACCATCCCGGAGATTGCATGGGCCGCGTTGTGAACAATCATGCGGCTGAGTTGGTTGAGACCGGCAAAGTCGGTGACCGAGGGCATCATCACAATATCGGAAATATCGACATAGGGACCGACATCGCCCGAGGCCAGCGTCGAGACCATGATCTTGGGCAGGCCGTAGGGCAGACCACGCATCCCGGCGGTGACAATCGATGTTCCGCCGCCGCCGCCAATACCTATGATGCCGGCAATATCCTGGCGGCCGGTGATGAAAATTGAAAAGGCGACGCTCATGGCTGCAACCGCAACCCCACGGTCATCGCCAGACAAGACCGCGCCGGCGCCGTCCGGATGACAGGATGCGACTTCGCTGGCCGCGATATCCACCCTGATCGAAGGCTCGCGCGTTCCGACGTCGACCAGAACCACCGGTACGCCGCTCCCTGCGATCACTTCCGCCAGATAGGCGAGTTCAGGCCCCTTGGTGTCGGCGGTGCCGACCACATAGACGTGTTTCAAACCTTCCTCCCTCCACAACCAGCGTCCGCTCCCTGACGCTGCCGCTTGTTTTTAGCAAACTCGAAAACCGGGGTTGCCCATTTTTGAGACGTGAGTATCATAATGGTATCAACGTCTCACAACAGTCAACCGGTACAGTCATGAAACCCGAACACGGCCCCCGCGCCCGCACACGCAAATTGATGGTGACGACCGCCAGCCGCCTGATGCAATCGGGCCTGACGCCATCGGTGAGCGAAGTCGCCGAGGCCGCCGAGGTTTCGCGCGCCACCGCCTACCGGTATTTCCCCAACCAGGCGGCGCTGGTCCATGCAGTGGTCGACGAGGCGCTTGGCCCAATCCTGAAATGGAAGGGCAAGACCCAGGACGCCGAGCAGCGCATCCTTGACTTGTTCGACAAGGCCCTGCCCCGCATCTCCGAGTTTGAGGCGACCTTCAAGGCGGCGCTGAGATTGTCGCTTGAACAATGGGCGCAGGACGGCACGCCAGGCGATCAGCCCCGTTTCACCCGAGGTCACCGCATCGACCTTCTCAACGATGCGCTGTCGCCGCTGCGCGGCCATTTGACGGAAGCCGAGTTTGACCGCCTTGCCCAGGCCATCTCGCTGATCTTCGGCGTCGAGCTCTACACCGTACTCAAGGATATCTGGCAATTGTCCGACACACAGTCTTCCCAGGTTGCCAAATGGGCAGCTTGCGCACTGGTCCGATCCGCCATTGCCGATGCGGTGAATGAGGGTAGAACACCGACAGGAATCTAATCTGGTCTTACCAATCATGGAATTTTCCACTTTCTCATCCCATCAGTCTAATGGAGAATTTTCTTTACAAAAGCCTGTTTTTCAATCCTTCTAGCATTTTCCATGTCATATTTATGCAATAAGACATTCTGTAAGACCAATTGAAGCGGTTGACCGAAACCAAATTTGGTAATACCAAATTGATATTGCAGAAAGTGACTGTGGAGGGTCACCCAAGCATGAGAGGTGCAAAACATATCAACGAAGGCCAGCACTCGCAGCACAGCGAATGCAGGTCAAAAGCCTGAATTTGCCGGCCGGTTGAAATCGAATGGCTATCAATGGGAGGAGATCAGAATGCGCACTAAAATGATCAGCATCGCAGGGGGACTTGCACTTGCCTTGGCAAGCGGCACTTCGGCGTATGCACAGGAATTGACAATCTTCTGGGCCGAATGGGACCCAGCTAACTATCTTCAGGAACTCGTCAATGAGTACGAGGCGGAAACCGGCGTTTCGGTGACTGTCGAAACGACGCCATGGGCTGACTTTCAGACCAAGGCCTTTACCGAATTCAACGCCCGCGGCTCTGCCTACGACATGATCGTTGGTGACAGCCAGTGGCTTGGTGCCGCCTCCGAAGGCGGCCACTATGTCGATCTGACCGACTTCTTCAACGAGCACAATCTCAGCGAAGTCATGGCTCCCGCGACCGTGAAATATTATGCCGAGTATCCGGGCAATTCGGGCAAGTACTGGGCGGTTCCGGCCGAAGGCGATGCGGTTGGCTGGTCCTATCGCAAGGACTGGTTCGAAGATCCGGCTGAAATGACCGCCTTCAAGGAGAAATACGGCTACGATCTGGCGCCGCCCAAGGACTGGAAACAGCTCACCGACATCGCCGAGTTCTTCCATCGTCCCGACGAAAACCGCTACGGCATCGCCATTTACACCGACAATTCCTATGACGCGATGGTCATGGGCGTGGAAAACGCGATCTTCTCCTATGGCGCGGATCTGGGCAACTTCGAAACCTATGAAGTCGACGGTTATGTAAACAGCGACAAGGCTGTTGCCGCGCTGGAAAACTACAAGAAGCTTTACGGTTTCACCCCTCCGGGCTGGGCCAAGACCTTCTTCGTGGAAAACAACCAGGCGATCACCGAAGGCCTGGTGGCCATGTCGATGAACTATTTCGCCTTTTTCCCGGCCCTGCTCAACGAGGCTTCCAACCCGCATGCCGCCAACACCGGCTTCTTCGCCAACCCGGCAGGACCTGATGGCGATCAGTATGCGGCGCTTGGCGGCCAGGGCATCTCCATCGTCAAGTATTCCGAGAACCAGGAAGAAGCGATGAAATTTCTGGAATGGTTCATCAAGGACGAAACCCAGAAGCGCTGGGCCGAACTTGGCGGCTATACCGCAAGTGCTGCCGTGCTTCAGTCCGAGGAATTCCGCAAGGCAACGCCTTACAATGAGGCGTTCTACCAGACCATGTTCAAGGTCAAGGACTTCTGGGCAGTGCCGGAATTCGCGGAACTGCTGACGGCGGCCAACCAGCGTCTGTACCCCTTCATCGTGGGCAACGAAGGCACGGCCAAGGACACTCTCGATGCACTGGCATCGGATTGGGAAGCCACCTTCAAGAAGTACGGTCGGGCACAGTAACCGCTTCCCGCCGGAATCAACCAACAAGGGGCGCTGCGGCGCCCCTTCCTTCCCGAACAATCTGAAACGCAAGGAAGATATCCCGTGGCGTCCCCAGTCATGACCAATCTGGACCCGAATTCGCGCGCCGCCGCGAAAGGGCTGAGCGACCTGACCATCCGCAACCTGTTCATCATTCCGACAATTGCGTTCCTGATCATTTTCAACATTTTCCCGCTGCTTTATTCGCTGGCCTATTCCTTCACGGATTTCAGGGCCTCGACCAATGCGCCGGCAAATTTTGTCGGGCTGCAGAATTACCGCGACCTGCTCAGTGATCCGTTCATCTGGAAGAATTTCTCGATCACGGCCAAATACGTGCTGATATCGGTCACCGGACAGGTGATCGTCGGCTTCGGCCTTGCCATGTTGCTCAACCGTTCGATCCCCGCCAAAGGTCTGATCACGACGTTGCTGCTGCTGCCGATGATGCTGTCGATGGCGGTCGTCGGGTTGTTCTGGAAGCTGCTCTATGATCCGAATTTCGGCATCATCAACTATTTCCTCGGACTCGATAAGTTCGAATGGCTGGCGGATCCGGATATGGCGCTTTACGCCATCGCCATTGTCGATATCTGGATGTGGGCCCCGTTTGTCATGCTGCTGTCGCTGGCCGGTCTCTCCGCGGTGCCAAAACACCTCTATGAGGCGGCCGAGATCGACCGCGCGTCGGGTGTCTACACCTTCTTCCGCATCACGCTGCCGCTGGTCGCACCGATCCTGATGATCGCCATCATCTTTCGCACGATGGAAGCGTTCAAGACCTTCGACCTGGCATATGTGCTGTCGTCACAACCAACGACCGAGCTGATCGCCATCCGGCTCTACAAGATGGCGTTTCAGGAATGGCAGACCGGCATGTCTTCGGCGCTGGCCTACATCGTGCTGATCATGGTGGTCGCAATCACCAATATCTATGTGAAATATCTCAACAAAGTGAAGGCGCGCTAAGATGGCTGGCGTACGCACCCCCCGGGAAATCCTTACAAACCGGATGGCGATCGTTGCGGTATTCGTCGCGCTCGCAATCATGCTCACCCCGATCTACTGGATCGCGGCAACCTCGTTCAAACCCCGCAACCTGGCGACCACGATCCCGCCCACGGTGATTTTCGAGCCGACGGTATCGCCATTCGTCAAGCTGTTCACCAAGCGCTCGCAACTGCGCGACCAGCCAACTCCCGAAGAGTATGCCGCCGCGCCGTGGTGGGAACAGATGGTGTTTGATGGCGGCGAAAAGGTGGTGCGCAACGGCAAGACCGGCGAGGTCAAGTCGTCAGGCTATGGCGACCGTTTCAAGAACTCGCTGATCATCTCGATCATATCCACCGTGCTCGCGGTGTCGATGGGCACACTGACCGCCTACGGGTTCAGCCGCTTCAAGGTGAAGGGCGAGGATGACTGGCTGTTCTTCATCCTGTCGACCCGAATGCTGCCGCCCGTGGTGGTGGCGATCCCCATGTTCCTGATGTACCGGGTGGTGGGGCTCAACGACACCCATATGGGCCTGATTATCCTCTATACCGCCTTCAACCTGAGTTTCGCGGTGTGGATCATGAAGGGCTTCATCGACGAAATTCCGCGCGAATACGAGGAGGCGGCACTTGTTGACGGCTACACGCGGATGCAGGCGTTTTTCAAGGTGGTGCTACCCGAGGCGCTGACCGGCATGGCGGCCACGGCCGTGTTCTGTTTCATCACCGCGTGGAACGAATATGCCTTTGCGTTGATCATGACCAACCGCAACGCCCAGACCGCGCCGCCCTACATTCCCTCGCAGGTCGGCAGTGGCCTGCCGGACTGGACCGTGATCGCCGCAGGTACACTGCTGTTCCTGATCCCGGTCGCCATCTTCACCTTCCTTCTGCGCAACCATTTGCTGCGCGGCATGTCCTTCGGAGCGATCCGCAAATGAGTTTTCGCAGCACAAACCAGCGCTTTCTTGCCCCCTTTGCACAAGGCCTGATGATCTTCGGCATTATCTCGCTGTGCCAGCCCTGGAGCCTGTTCCTGCACCAGTACGGCGTCACGCTCACTCTGGTTGGACTGATTGCCTTCATGGTCACCTCCAAGATCGCTCCCGATCCGGACAAGGACGAGGGTTTCATCGACGAATCCCTCGACACGCTCGAGATCAACGAGAATGCCAGCCAGGCCGGCTCCAAGAGCGGAGGGAACACCTGATGGCCCAGATCGACATCCAGAACGTGCAGAAGTTCTTTGGCCATCACCAGGTGCTGAAGAACCTGAACCTGACCATCGAGGACGGTGAATTCGTCGTCATGCTGGGGCAGTCGGGCGGCGGCAAGACCACCGCGCTGCGCGCCATCGCCGGCCTCGAGACCGTGACATCAGGCAAGATCCTGATCAACGGAACCGAGGTGCAGGACCGCAAGGCTGCCGACCGGGACATTGCCTTCGTGTTCCAGTCCTTCTCGCTGTATCCGCACATGACCGTGCGCGAGAACATCGCCTTTCCGCTGCGCGCCGTCAGGATGAACGCGACCGAGCGCGACAAGGCGGTCAGCGAAGTGGCGGAAACACTGCAGATTGCGCAACACCTGAACCGGAAACCATCGGCGCTTTCGGGTGGCGACATGCAGCGTGTGGCAATCGGCCGGGCTCTGGTCCGGCGACCGCAGGCGCTGCTGATGGACGAACCGCTGGGCGTGCTCGATGCCAAGCTGCGCGAACAGATGCGGGCCGAAATCAAGCGTCTGCACATCGCGCGCGGCTCAACCTCGGTTTACGTGACCCACGATCAGATCGAGGCGATGAGCCTGGCCGACCGCATCGTCATCCTGCATGACGGCGTTCTCCAGCAGGTCGGCGCGCCGGACGAAGTCTATCTCCACCCGACCAATCTGTTTGTTGCGAAATTCGTCGGTTCACCGGTGATGAATGTCAACGACGCCCGCATCCAGGGAAACAGCGTGATGCTGAACGACCAACAGCAGGGATTTCATTTCCCCGACGAGACATTGAGCAAGGCCCGTGGCAACGCGGGCAAGCTGACCCTGGGCATCAGGCCGGAAGCCGTGATGCTTGCGCATCAGCACTCCGAGGGTTTTGTCGAAGTGGTGACAACCAACATCGAGCCGCTGGGCAGCCACGACATCGTCGATGTCCGCCTCGGCGGCACGGTGCTGCGCGCCCGCACGGAGAGCGCGTTCGTCTCGGGCGAGGGCCAGAAGATCTGGGTCAGGCTCGATCCCTCACAGGCGCATTTCTTTGATACGGCCACAGGCCTCAATTTGCGGGGAGCAAACTGATGGCTGATATCGCTTTGCAAGGCATCACCAAGAAATTCGGCTCCAACACCGCATTGCGGGATCTCGATCTCGACATCAAGGACGGCGAATTTTTCGTGCTTCTCGGCCAGACCGGCGCGGGCAAGACCACCACGCTCCGCCTGATCGCGGGCCTGGAGGTTCCCAATTCCGGCAAGGTCATCATCGACGGGCATGACGCCACGAAATGGAACGCAGCCGAGCGTGACGTGGCTCTGGTGCTGCAGCAATACTCGCTCTACCCGCGCATGACCGTACGTGGCAACCTCGAATTCCCGTTGAAATCCCGGACGCAAAATTTTACCGCCGCAGAGATCAAAGAGCGCGTCGACCGGGTTGCCGAAACCCTGCAGATCACCCGGTTGCTCGACCGCAAGGTGGAACGCCTTTCCGGCGGCGAGATGCAGCGTGTCTCCATTGGCCGGGCCATTGTACGCCAACCTCGCGTCTTCCTGATGGATGAACCCCTGTCCGCGCTTGACGCCAATCTGCGCGATGTATTGCGCGTTGAGCTGAAAAAGCTGCATAGCGAACTCGGCGCAACCTTTGTTTTCGTGACCCACGACCAGGTCGAGGCCATGTCGATGGGTGACAAGATCGGCGTGCTCAACAAGGGCAAGCTGGTGCAGGTCGGCACACCTTCCGAAATCTATGCCAAGCCGCTCAACACCTTCGTCGCCCGCTCGGTCGGCACCCCGCCGATGAACCTTCTTGAAGGCATGCTGAAGGGCAACACGGCGGTTCTGGACGCCGGAAAATTCAGCCTCCCCGTCGCCTCTCCGCAGGGCAACGACGGGGTCCGGATCAGCTTTGGCATTCGCCCTGAAGATGTGGTGCTTGACGACAACGGCCCCGCGTCGGCTCGGGTCTTCGACATCGAGAACCACGGGGTGATCAAGATCCTGACACTCGATATCAACGGCACGCATCTGCACGCCACAGTCTCGGCCCAGACCCAGATTCATATCGACGATGCCGTGCAATTCAGTTGGAAGCCTGAAAAGGTTCTGTGCTTTGATCCCTCCAGCGGACGCAACCTTGGCCTGAGCTGAGGTTGCCGCAAGGACAAGCCAGGGCTTCCACAGAGCCTCCCGGAGCAAGGGCGGTTCGTCTGGAACTTGATCCAGGTGAGCCGCTCTTGCTGGGCCGGGTGGTGGATTATGTCACGCGGTACGGGCGGTGACGGAACTGCATTGCTTTGTCAGCACTGGCTGCGGCCGATTCATTCCTGAAACGGGACATTAGAACAGCGTGGTCTAATTGCCGGCGAACCGTTCGCGATATCTCTCCCAAACTTCCGGGTTGCAGAAGTTGAGAGGCTTTTCTCCGGCCAGGATACGTCTGGTTTCCATCACCACTCCCTGCCCCATCCGCAGCATGCTTTCCTCGGTGATGCCCGCCATGTGCGGGGTGAGGATGACGTTGCGCATCGACATCAACGGATGATCCGATGGCAAGGGTTGCCGGTCGAACACGTCGAGCACTGCGCCGCCCAGTGCGCCGCGGCCAAGCGCTTCGATCAACGCCGCCTCATCGACCACGGGGCCGCGCGCGACATTGACCAGGATGGCGCCGGGCCGCATCAGCGCCAGTTGTTCGGCCCCGATCATTCCGCGGGTCGTGTCGGTAAGCGGGCAACACAGCACGACGACGTCGCAGGTGGCGAGAAGCTGCTTCAGGTCCGCTGCCTCGGCTCCATCGGGCAAGGCCGCGGGCCTGCTGGTGAGTGCGAGCACCTTCATGGAGAATCCTCCATGAGCGATCCGGAACACGGCGTTGCCGACATTTCCCATACCGACAATGCCGATTGTCCGGCCACTCAGTTCCCGGCCATGGTCGGAATGCGCCCGCGCCACGGACCAGCCCGAAGACCTCAGATCGGCGCTGACGGACGGATATTTGCGCAGCAGCGCGAGAGCCGACCAGATGCAATGCTCGGCCACGGTGAGCGCATTCACGCCCGGCACATTGGCGACCAGCACGCCGGTTTGAGTGGCGGTCTCAACCGGGATCATGTCAAGCCCCGCTCCATGCCTGACGGTGGCTTTCAGCGCCTTTTCGCGCCGGAAGATTTCCGGCGGGATCGGCGCGCGCACCACAATGATCGACGCTCCCTTGCTTTCCTCGAGGATTGCAGCCGGCGAGGGTTGGCTGGCAACCATCAGTGTTCCAAGTGTGCGCAGTTCAGCCGTGACATCCGGATGAAGCGGATGAGTGGAGAAAATCAGATCGGACATCGGGTCACACAGGGGGTTGGGGTGAAGAGTATCAGACCGGCGCGGGCGGTCGTTCTGCCCGCTCGGCGGCCTGTTCGCCATTGGCATCGAGAATTTCGGTCCAGTAGCTTTGCGCACGGCCCAGATGCGTGTTCATCAGGGCCTGGGTCAGAATGCTGTCGCGGCGCGACAACGCATCGAAAATCTGCAAATGCTCATTGTGCGATTTGATGTTGCGCTCGGTCTTGCCGAAATAGATCGGCAACCGCTGCTCGCTGGCCGCGTAAAAACTCGAGCAGATCTTGTAAAACATCTCGTTCTGCGTGGCGCGGACAATTTCGAGGTGGAATTCGCCATCGAGCCGGTGCAGGCCGAGACCGTCGGCGATCTGCTGTTCCGACCGCGCCAGTATGTCGCGGAGCCGATCCAAATTTTCTTCCGTGGCGCGTTGGGCCGCCAGTTCAGCCGCCTTGATTTCATGGATCTTGCGCAACTCGACAGCTTCGAAAATCTGACGCGGCTGCAATTGCACGCCCGCCCGGGCAAGCAGCGCCATCGAACTCAGCCCGGCGGATTCCATTGTCAGATAGATGCCCGACTTGGCCCGTCGTTCGATCAGTTGCAGCGCCTCCAGGATCGCGAGAGATTCCCGCACCTGGCCACGGCTGACTTCGAAATGGTCGGCAAGTTCCCGCTCCGAGGGCGCTTTTCCTCCATTGGAGCTGGCCACCGCCACGATATGCGCCACGAGATTGGACAGAAAGTCGCCTTCGGAACTCGTCATATGACCCTTGCGTATTTGTGCAGAACGGCTTCGTTCATGGTGAACCCGAGGCCTGGTTTTTCGGGAAACTCAATCATCCCGTCCCGTGCAGCCACGGTTTCCTCAATGATATCATGTATCATCGGATTCGCGCCAAGGGAAAACTCGACTGCGAAGCTCGCCGGCGAAGCAGCACACACATGAAGCCCGGCGAAGAAACACGGTGCGCCCGCCCATAAATGCGGCGCCAGACGTAGATTGAACGCCGAGGCAAGTGTACCGATGCGCATGGCTTCGGTGATTCCGCCGCAAAAAGCCGGGTCCGGCTGAAAGATGTCGGCCGCGCGCAGGAGCGCAAGATCGCGGAAAGCGAACCGGGTCGCCTCGCTTTCGCCGGTGGAAACAGGGATTGGAATGGTTGCGCGCACTTCGGCGATGCCAGCCTTGTCATCGGCAATAACCGGTTCTTCGAACCAGGCAAGATCGCAATCCTCGACAAGGTGGGCGAACCGTCGCGCTGTGGCGACCGTGAAGCTGCCATGCGCATCCACCGCCAGTTCTATGTCAGGTCCCAGCGCCTTGCGGGCCGCCTTGACCCGTGCGGCGGAGGCATGCGGGTTGGAATCCATTGCGCCCACGCGCATCTTGACCGTGCCAAACCCGCCGGCGTCGATATAGGACTGCAATTGCTCGCCGATCTGGTCGGCATTGGCCCAGCCCCCCGAAGCATAAGCCTGCATGCGCTCGGCCTTGCGTCCACCCAAAAGCTTCCAGACCGGTTTGCCGTCGGCCTTGCCGAGAATATCCCACAGCGCGATGTCGATCGCGCTGATCGCGGCGACGGTCAGTCCGCGCCGCGCCATTTCAGGCATGGCATGGCCCGCCAGCGCTGCCTTCTGCGCGCGAACGCCATTGTAGAGTTCCTCCCAGATGAAGGTAATGTCCGATGGATCGCGGCCGATGATCCGCGGCCCGAAATCCTCGTTTATGAGACGAACCAGCGTGGCGTAACTTCCCGCACTCCCCGCAGCGTTCTTGCCTTCTCCCCAACCGACGACACCATCATCAGTCTCGATACGCAGGATCGCGGCGTCAAACGTGCGCAAGGTTCCGAAATCGCTCGTATGCTGACGCGCCTGTTCGATTGGTATCTGTATCCATTGCGCATGGACGGACTTGATTTTCATGATAGGGACCCTCGCACCCCGGCGACGGAAAACTCCGCCCCGGGGGAACGCCTCTACTTATTGCTTGATCAGCGGCAACAGCGTTTCCGCCGTTATGCGCATCTGGTCCGAATAGAATTGTTCCGTCAGCAGGCTTGACCCGTGATCCTGAATGAACTTGAGCTGCTCGGGCGAAATATCCACCGGATTGCGCTCCACCATATCGGGATAGATGGCAGCCGGGGTGCGGTCGACAGGCGCCACGAATTCGTTGGTCAGCGCGCCGTCATAGCCAACCTCCTTCAGCGTTTCGACAATCTTTGGCCAGTTGAGGTGACCAAGACCCGCCGCAAACCGGTTGTTGTCGGCGACGTGGAAATCGAACAGCCTTTTGCCCGCCAGCCGGATGGCGTCATAGATATTGGATTCTTCCATGTTGAGATGGTAAGCGTCAAGGCACACACCGCAATCGGGATGCACCGCGTCGGCAAGCGCCAGCGCCTGGGCCGCACGGTTGAAAATGTAGGTTTCAAACCGGTTGAGCGGTTCAATGGCGATCTTCACGCCGACCTTCTGGGAATGCGCGAAACATTCCTTGGTGGCATCGACCAGCCAGCCCCATTCCTCTTCCTCGGTCGCATCGGGCTGCACCTTGCCGACGGTTGCGGGCACCAACGTGATGACTTCGCCCTCGAGCTCGCTGACCATGGTCAGCACACTCTTGACGTAATCAACCGTGCGGGCGCGCTGTCCTTCATCCTTGGCCGCCAGGTTGCGTTCGCCCAGCGTCAGCGTCACCCCACCCCAGCAACGGATGCCATGCTCCTTGAGCAGCGCCCGGGTTTCCTTGGTGTCGTACTGGGTCGGTTCGCCGGAAATCTCGATGCTTTCATAACCGAATTTCTTGATCCGGCGAAGCGTGACATCCAGCGGTTCGGCGCGCATCCAGTTGTGAGTCGACAGGTGCATGATAATCCTCCCTTGCGGCAGAGCTCCACCACTCCGCCGCCCGTTTCATTTTTCCATTCTGGTTAGACCAATTAATCTCAAATTTTGATCTAATCAAGCCTGATCTAGTCATTTCCTTCAAAGAACCTGCATTATCGGCAGATTTTTGCCACTTGCGCATCGATTGTAAAAATGGTGTCGTAGCGAAAGGAGATTTTTGGTATTACCAGTTTGAACTAATCAGTAGTATCTGAAAACGGGGGTTGCTGTGAAGATCGGGATGAACATGTTCCTGTGGACCACCCATGTGGGCCCCGAACACAAAGCGCTGCTGCGCGATCTGAAAACCTGCGGATACGATGGCGTCGAAATACCGGTGTTCGAGGGAGACCTCAGCCATTACAGGCAGCTTGCATCCATGCTCGACGATATCGGACTTGAGCGCACGGCTGTCACGGCCATGGGCGATCCGGCGATGAACCTGATCGGCGACGCATCAGCACGCGCCAAGGGCGTCGACTACATGCGCGCCACGCTCGACAAGGCCCACGCGCTGGGCGCCAGCCTGATTTGCGGGCCACTGCATTCAACGCTGGGGCATTTTTCCGGCGAAGGCCCAACCAGGGAAGAATTCGCCCGGTCCGCAGCCTCCCAACGCCTCATCGGCGACCACGCCGCGGGCCTGGGCATTACCGTAGCCCTTGAAGCACTGAACCGGTTCGAATGCTACCTGGCCAACACCATGGATGGTCTCGCAGGTCACCTTGCCGAAATTGACCATCCGAACATTCGCGCCATGTATGACACCTTCCACGCCAATATCGAGGAAACCGACCCGATCGGCGCGCTCACCCGCCACGCAGCCAGCATTGCCCATATCCATATTTCTGAAAACGACCGCGGCGTGCCCGGGCGCGGCAACATTCCCTGGGCGCAAACCTATGCCGCAATCCGCGCCATCGGCTATGATGACTGGCTGACAATCGAGAGTTTCGGCCGCGGACTGCCCGATCTGGCGGCCGCCACCAAGGTCTGGAGGGATTTTGCCGAAAGCCCGGAAGCAGTGTATCGAGAGGGATATGATCACATCAGCAATTCGCTGAGCGTTCGCTGAGAAAGCGAGGCGCAGGCGCCTGACATCAAACCGGAGCCCGGAAACAGACCAAGGCGCTTTTGCGCTCGCTTGATCCGGCGCAAACCAGACTGCGTCTCGCGCCAAGGCCGGGACATGACCAATCAACAAGCCGCAAGCGGCCCAACAAAATGACTACTGGAGGAGACGATCAATGAAAACCATCAAGGGTCCTGCACTGTTTCTGGCACAGTTCGCGGGTGACGCCGCGCCGTTCAATTCCTGGGACTCGATCACCAAATGGGCGGCCGAGTGCGGCTACAAGGGCGTGCAGGTACCAAGCTGGGACGGGCGCCTGTTCGATCTCGAAAAGGCCTCGAAGTCAAAGGACTACTGCGACGAATTCAAGGGCGTGGCGCGAGACAACGGCATCGAGGTGACCGAGCTGTCGACCCACCTTCAGGGTCAGCTTGTCGCCGTGCATCCGGCTTACGACGAAGCCTTTGACGGCTTCGCCGTGCCCGAAGTGCGCGGCAATCCGAAGGCGCGGCAGGAATGGGCGGTCAAGCAGGTGCGGATGGCGCTGTCAGCCTCGCAGCACATGGGCATCAATGCGATGGCCAGCTTTTCGGGCGCGCTGGCCTGGCCCTACATCTACCCCTGGCCGCAGCGGCCCGCCGGCCTGGTCGAAACCGCCTTTGACGAGCTTGCCAAGCGCTGGCGGCCGATTCTCGACCATGCCGAGGAGTGCGGCGTCGACATCTGTTACGAGATCCATCCGGGCGAAGACCTGCATGATGGCGTCACCTTCGAGATGTTCCTCGAGCGCGTCGGCAACCATGCCCGCTGCAACATGCTCTACGATCCGTCGCACTACCTGCTGCAATGCCTCGATTACATCGACAACATCGACATCTACAAGGACCGGATCAAGATGTTCCACGTCAAGGATGCGGAGTTCAACCCGACCGGACGGCAGGGTGTCTATTCGGGCTACCAGCCCTGGGTGGACCGGGCCGGACGGTTCCGCTCACTTGGCGACGGCCAGGTCGATTTCGGCGCGATCTTCTCGAAAATGGCGGCCAATGATTTCGATGGCTGGGCCGTGGTCGAATGGGAGTGCTGCATCAAGCATCCGGAGGACGGGGCCCGCGAAGGCGCGCAATTTGTTTCCGACCACATTATCCGTGTGACAGAGCGCGCCTTTGACGATTTCGCCGATGGCGGCACCGATGAGGCCGCCAACCGCCGCATGCTCGGCATTTCCTGAACGGGGGGGGACGACAATGGCTATCGAAGGCAGCAAATCAGCCGCTTCGCACCGCATCCGCCTCGGCATGGTCGGCGGCGGGCGCGACGCATTCATCGGCGGCGTGCACCGCATCGCCTCGCGCATCGACGACCGCTATGAACTGGTCGCCGGAGCGTTCTCCTCGACACCGGAAAAATCCCTGGCCCCGGCCGCCGATCTCGGTGTGGCCGCCGACCGCGCCTATGGCGATTATGTCGAGATGGCCAAGCGCGAAGCACGGCTGAAAAACGGTATCGAGGCGGTGGCGATCGTCACGCCGAATCACATGCACTATCCGGTGGCCCGCGAGTTTCTCAAGCGCGGCATCCATGTCATCTGCGACAAGCCCCTGACCTCGACGCTTGCTGATGCACGCAAGCTGGCCAAGGCCGCCGCGGCATCCGGCGCGCTGTTCGTGCTGACCCACAATTACACCGGTTATCCGATGATCCGTCAGGCCCGCGACATGGTTGCCAGCGGTGAACTTGGCAAGATCCGGCTGGTGCAGGTTGAATACGCCCAGGACTGGCTGTCCGAGAATCTGGAAGACACCGGCCAGAAGCAGGCCGGATGGCGCACCGATCCGGCCCGCTCCGGCCTTGGCGGCTCGACCGGCGATATCGGCACCCACGCCTTCAATCTGGCCAGCTTCGTCTCCGGGCTTCAGCTCGAAGAGCTTTGCGCCGATCTCGATGCCTTCGTCGAAGGCCGCAGGGTTGACGACAATGGCCACGTGCTGATGCGCTTTACCGGCGGCGCCAAGGGCATGCTGTGGTGCAGCCAGGTGGCGCCGGGCAACGAAAACGCCCTCAAGCTGCGCATCTACGGCGAAAAGGGCGGGCTGGAATGGGCCCAGGAGGACCCGAACTATCTCTGGTACACGCCACTGGGCCAGCCCAAGCGATTGCTGACCCGCAATGGCGCGGGCGCAACCGCAAGCGGCCAGCGCATCAGCCGCATTCCCGGCGGTCATCCCGAGGGCTATCTCGAAGGCTTTGCCAACATCTACACCGAAGCCGCCGAAGCAATCAGCGCGCTCCGCACCGGTCAGCCGATCCCGCCCGAGGTGACCTTCCCTGGCATCAGCGAAGGCCTGGCAGGCGTTGCCTTCGTCACCGGATGCGTCGAATCCTCGCGCCGCGGCGCGGCCTGGGTCAAGTTCTCCAACTACCTGCGCCCCTGACCCCGCCGCCTGCGAAAAGCCTCAGGTGCCGCGTATCAACGCCATGGTCTTGCGTATTTTTACCGCAAAACCATGGCACGCGCTCGTGCGACGCGCCCTCAGCGCCGCGTATCCCGTCATATGCGCGGCGTTATAAGGCTCTGAAACCATGCATGTATGTTTTGATCCGGATAAATCCATTTGCACAAGATACCTGCAAGGAAAGCTCGGATCCGGTTAGGGAAAGACCGGCGTCACACGCCCAATCCTCATGCGACAGGGACCAGAAAAGACCGGCTTGGTGTCAGCCACCCCAACCTCGTCAACTTCAAGCCTCCCCACCAAACCGACGTGAGAGGCGTACCGGAAAGAAATCTCTGCAAGCAAGCCACGGTGTACAAACTAGCGCGTCGCAGCCTGTTCTAGCCGGAAAATCTTGGTAGCGGGAGAGGGACTTGAACCCCCGACACGCGGATTATGATTCCGCTGCTCTAACCAGCTGAGCTACCCCGCCGCCAGCCGCCGAATTGATCGGGCCGGACGGGCGGCATATAAGGTGCGGGTTGCTCCGGTGTCAAGCGTGCTTTGAGCTTTTCCTGATGCGGAAATCCCCGGCGCGGCACGACACCATGTCGCGGTCCCTGCATGGCATCGGTGCGGAACCCCGCCTTGCCTTGATCCGTCATCGGGTCTAATCCCCTCATCCAGAGATCATAACAATAAGAACAACAGGACAGGCCAGGTCATGGAACGCGCCCTCCCCCGCAAAACCGCCCCGAAAATCGCAGTCGTCGGCTGCGGCTACTGGGGATCAAATCACGCCCGCACATTCTCCGGGCTCGGTGCGCTTCACGCCGTCTCCGACCGGCATCTGGAGCGGGCCGGCGAGCTTGCCGCCAGCCATGGCGTGACGGCGATGGAATTTGAACAGGTTCTCGCCGACCCTGCCATTGACGGCGTGGTTCTGGCCCTGCCGCCGCAATATCACGCGGATCTGGCGATCGAAGTGCTTGAGGCCGGCAAGCATCTTTTGGTCGAAAAGCCGATCGCGCTGTCGGTCGCCGACGCGCGGCGCGTGGTGGATGCGGCCGAGCGCACCGGCCTGGTGGCCATGACCGGGCACGTGCTGCGCTTTCACCCCGCCTTCGAGGCGCTGGAAGCGATGATCGCGGCCGGCGAACTGGGCGATGTGCGTTACATCCATTCGCACCGCGTCGGGCTTGGCAAGTTTCACGCCGAGAACGATGCGCTGTGGGACATAGCCCCGCATGATTTGTCGCTGATCCTTGCAATCACCGGGCAAAAACCGGTCAATGTCCGTGGCGTCGGCTCGGCCATGCTCAACCGGCTGTCGGATTTCGCCCATCTGCACCTGCAGTTCCCCGGCGGCGTTCGCAGCCATGTCTTCGCCTCGCGGCTCAACCCCTACCGCGAGCGCAAGCTGACGGTGATCGGGTCGAAAGCCATGGCCGTGTTCGACGATGTCGCGCCCTGGAACCAGAAGCTGGCCGTCTACCATCACAAGCTGTGGGAAGACGACAATGGCTGGCAATCGGAAATGGTCGATCCCGACTATATCGACATTCCCGACGGCATGCCGCTGACCCGCGAATGCGCCCATTTCCTTGATTGTATCTCGAGCCGCGCCGCACCGCGCACCCCGGTGGCCGATGGCCTGGCGGTGATCGAAATCCTGTCGGAAGGCACGGTTCGCCACGATTGAGCGCTAACGCACGTCGCATTCAATTGGGTTCAGGTGACGCGCGCGAGCCCATTGGTGCTGCATGTCATTATCGCAAAACCGCTGCCCGGCTTTGCGCGACAAGCATTGAGGTGCATACAACAGCCGATGGTTCGGCAGGGCGCCGCCGCCGGCGGTCGGTTTCAGGCGGCCGGCTTCAGGCGGCCGGCTGCAGCAGCGTGGACAGCATCGCCTCGGCCGCGGGCGAGCGCTCCGAGCGATCGATAAAGCCGCCGCCAAACACCCGCGCATCATCTCCGGCCGCGGAATAGAGCACGCAGGCCTGGCCCGGCGCCACACCGGCCTCGCCCTCGACCAGCTCCACCGAGATCTCCCCTTCCGCAGCGCGCAGGATGGCCGGCCGCGGTGGCCGGGTCGAACGCACCTTGGCGAAACACTCAAGTCCCTCCGGGCCGATATCGACGAGCGGCGCATCGCCCAGCCAGTTGACATCGCGCAGGATCAGACGCCGGGTTTCCAGCGCTTCTCGCGGCCCGACGATGACACGCCGCGACCGGGCATCCAGATGCACCACGTACAACGGATCACCGGTGGCCACACCAATGCCGCGGCGCTGCCCGATGGTGAAGTGCACGATGCCCGGATGCTCGCCCAGCACCCGTCCGTCGATGTGAACGATCTCGCCGGCAATCGCCGAATTCGGCTTGAGCTTTTCGATCACATTGGCGTATTTGCCCTGCGGCACAAAGCAGATGTCCTGGCTGTCGGCCTTCTTGGCGACACCCAGCCCCATTTCCTCGGCCAACTCACGCGTGCGCGCCTTGGGCAGTTCGCCAAGGGGAAACCGCAGGTAATCCAGCTGGTCCTGCGTGGTGGCAAACAGGAAGTAACTCTGGTCGCGATCCGCGTCCACCGGACGAAACAGCGCCCGCCGCCCCGGATTGTCCGGTGAAGGATTGGCGCGCGAGCGGATGTAATGGCCCGTCGCCAGCGCATCGGCCCCGAGATCGCGCGCGGTCGCTAGAAGATCGGCGAACTTGACGGTCTGATTGCAGGCCACGCAGGGGATCGGCGTTTCACCCGCGACATAGCTTTCGGCGAACGGATTGATCACCGCTTCGCGAAAGCGCTTTTCGTAATCAAGCACATAATGCGCGATACCTAGGGTTTCGCACACCCGCCGCGCATCATCGATATCCTGGCCGGCGCAACACGAGCCGGCCCGGTGCACGGCGGCGCCGTGATCGTAAAGCTGCAGCGTCACGCCGAGCACATCATAGCCCTCGCGTGCGAGAATTCCCGCAACGACGGAGCTGTCAACGCCGCCCGACATGGCGACCACCACCCGCGTGTCCCGCGGGTCCTTGTCAAAATCTAGACTGTTCACTGTCTTCCCCGGCCTTCAAAAGCGTTCAAGGCGCTGATCAAGCGGTTGCAAAAAAATCCGTTCAGGACCTGCCTCTTTATAGGGTGTGCGGCGATCCGCAACAAGGTGCCTGTTGTCAGACAGTCAACTGGCCGCAGGTGCTGCCGCCACCTGTGCCAAAACTTACCAAAACCTTGCCGGGCCCTTAGGCAATTTTTAAACCCGCGTCTGTAGTGTGAGGTCATAGGTCTTGAGTGTGTAAGAGAGTCCAATGACCGATATGGTACGACCCCGCGTTAAATATGTGATCGGCCCCGACGGAAGTCCGTTGACCATCGCAGATTTACCCCCCGCCAACACCCGTAGATGGGTGATCAGGCGCAAGGCTGAAGTGGTAGCCGCTGTTCGCGGCGGCTTGCTCAGCCTTGAAGAAGCTTGTGAACGCTACACCCTGACGGTCGAGGAGTTTCTCTCCTGGCAATCGTCAATCAGCGATCACGGGCTAGCAGGCTTGCGCACCACGCGCATTCAGCAATACCGGCATTAAACCGGCATCATCTGACAGATCAAAGCCAGCGCCTGCGTTTTTGTCACCGAAAATCCGCTCGGATCAATCGGCACGTCCGTGTCCGGCAATGCCCCGGTATTGCTCGGTCCGGCGTCCCGAGCGGATTTCGGCGGACGGCAGTGCGCGCGCCGTCATGACCGCGCGGAGTGCCCGAGCCGGCCGGCAAGGTCGTGGGCAAGAGCCGCCGTAAGCGCCGAGCCGGCATAAAACCACAGGCCAGGTTGCGAAAACGCCTGTGCGATTCCGCCGGTTTTTGCCGCCACGATCACCAGCGCCACCAGAACCACATCCATCAGCGACCAGCGGCTGAGATGTGGCAGCAATCGCATCGCCAAACCGGACCTGCGCTCGATCCCCGTCGCCTCGGCGCAGATGGCAATCAGCTTGACCACCGGAAACGCCACCGACACCAGCCCGACCACAACAGCGAGAACCGGATCGTCACCTCTCCACAACGCGGCGATCACGCCCAGAAGCGATGGCGACTGATCGAAAAAATACATGGTCTCGAACCGCACCAGCGGCAACACGATACCCAGTCCGAAAAACAGCGGAGCCAGCACCAGGGCCGCCGCGAGCACAAACCGCATTAATTTCTCCCCGGCACAGATCGCGCAAGCATCAGAACGGCCTGACTGATCTACTGATTCCAGTTCAGGATTGACGAGGCTTGGATTACTTGATCCAACACTTCGGACCTCCATATCCGAGTTTCACCGCAATTGGCAAACCAGGGGCAGTCATGCAGATCACCGAGGAAACTGGACAAAGTGGCGGCCGATTCATCGCCCGGGTCGAAGGCGCGGAAGCCGAAATGACCTATTCGCGCGCCTCGCCGCAGCTCATCATCATCGATCATACCGGAGTTCCCGACAGTCTGCGCGGCAAAGGCGTCGGTCAGGCATTGGCGCTTCATGCCGTCGAGGCGGCGCGGGCGGGAGGATGGAAAATCATCCCGCTTTGCCCCTTTTTCAAGGCCCAGGCACAACGGCATCAGGAATGGCGGGATGTTGTGAATTGAACGCGCAGCGCGCCCGATTGTCTCCAATCGAGCGCGCTACGGTTATACCTTCAATCATGGCAACCGTTGCCGGCACATGATTTGGCAGCCCCCGGCCTTGTAGCCAGGAGCTTGCACGGCCGTCCGAGCCTGGCTCAGACCGCGCGGTTTGACCGATGCCCGGCATCGCGCTCTTCGAGCGCGGTTGCCTTGTCGAACTCGGCCTGCGCCTCTTCAAGCGCCAGTTCAGCCGCATCAAGCTGCACCTTCAATTCGCGAATTGAAGTCTGCAGATTGTCGGATCGCTGGCGCGCTGCCTTGGCGAAGGTTGGATAGGCGTAATGGGAAGGGTCGGTATTACCCGCCTTCTTCTCCTCGGCGGCGATCTGGTACTCCAGCTCCGCCGCCATTTTTTCCATTTCCGCCATCATCAGCTGGATCTGACCAAGCTGACGCGTTTTTTCGTTAACCTGAAATTGCTTCAGGCGAACATGGCTCTCACGCGACTTCATACGCAATACTCCCGTGATGCGAGATCCCGGCTACTGAAACTCGTTACTCCGGCACATTCGCCAGTCCCGATTCAGGAAAAATGACCACGACGTTAACTTTATTGCCCGCCGTGGTAACCTTTCGTTTACGGGCATCATTAATAATACCGGTCATGGTTTAAGGCGGGGTAAACAGGAAACATGATTTTTCCTTCCGTCATTCCGGAGTCCTTTGAATCACTTGGGCATGTTTTTTGATGTGGTACATTAAAAAATCCAAGCTAATTTTTGGGAATAAAATCAGGAGTATGCCAGTGATAATTAACATTGTGATAGTGGTTGCGTAACCTGATCAGAATTTGTTAACCATTCCATGGCAGCCTCCAAATCAGGCAACGACTGGATCCGTATCGCGTAAGTGGATCTTAAAACCTTGCGGCGGCGGAAAAGGGGATAAATATGCGGGTTCTACTGATCGAGGATGACAGCGCTACAGCGCAGAGCATCGAATTGATGCTGAAGTCTGAAAGCTTCAACGTGTACACCACGGATCTGGGTGAAGAGGGCGTCGATCTCGGCAAACTTTACGACTATGACATCATACTGCTGGATCTCAATTTGCCGGACATGTCCGGATACGAGGTTCTGCGGACTCTGAGGCTCTCCAAGGTCAAAACCCCGATCCTGATTCTGTCCGGCATGGCTGGAATTGAAGACAAGGTTCGCGGCCTTGGGTTTGGCGCCGACGATTACATGACCAAACCGTTCCACAAGGACGAACTGGTGGCGCGCATTCACGCCATCGTGCGCCGCTCCAAGGGTCACGCCCAATCGGTCATCACCACCGGCGACCTGGTGGTCAATCTCGATGCGAAAACCGTCGAAGTTGGCTCACAGCGTGTCCATCTGACCGGCAAGGAATACCAGATGCTGGAGCTGCTTTCGCTCCGCAAGGGCACGACCCTGACCAAGGAAATGTTCCTCAATCATCTCTATGGCGGGATGGATGAACCGGAATTGAAGATCATCGACGTCTTCATCTGCAAGCTTCGCAAGAAACTCGCAACGTCCGCCGGCGGCAAGAACTACATCGAAACGGTGTGGGGCCGCGGATATGTGTTGCGCGAACCGGACGAGAGAGAAATTCTGGAAAGCGCCTGAATCATCCAGGCCTTTGCGAATCAGGTTAAACAGCAAAAACCCGCCAGAACCGGCGGGTTTTTGCTGTCAGCGTTTCAAGATTTGAGCTTGAGGCTCAGGGTGTATCAGGCAGCAGCCGCATAGAGGGCAAAAGCTTCTGTCAGGCTCCGCCGGTCAAACGGCTTGAGCAGGAACTCGTCCGCACCTGCGCGTTTGCCCGCCATCATCTGCTTGAATTCCTTCTCGATCATCAAGTAGTGGATACGCACATCCTTGCCGCCGTCCATCTGACGCACCGAGGAAATCAGGTCCAGGGCACCGGTCATGCCGGCATCGACACACAGGACATCGGGCAATTGCGCATCACACATGATCATGGCCTCGCCGGCATTGGACGCCTCGATGACAAGGTAATCCAGACCGGTCAGGATGCGTTTGGCAACCTTGCAGATCACGGCTGAATCATCGGCGATCATGAAGCGGCGCATGGCGGCTCTCCCTTTTGCTTCTTCCAGGCGAATCCGGAAGCGGATCCGCCGTTGTTGGAAAGAAGCCTACTCCAAGGGAGCGAACAAACCGTAATCAGACAGGCTTAACGGAGCGTTTCCGACAACAGGTTCCCGCCTGTTACTGCGCGGTTTTGGGTTGAGCCGTGAATACCACTTCGTCCGCATTTGCCGAGCACGACAGCGTCAGCCCTGCTTCTTCGGCCAGAAGCACTGTGTAGTAGGGCTGGATGGAATGGGCATCGATGGCCTCATCGATCGTACCTGAATAGATTTCGAGGAACTTGGGCGGCACCCGGACCATCCGCCCCTTGCAAACCAGCCGAAACCGCGGATCGGTTTCCGGCGTTTCCAGCGTCACGTCGATCTCGCCCCCGCGTGGAATCGCGCCATAGGCGACAAGAAACAGGTTGAGCAGCAATTTGACCTGGTTTTTCGGAATGATGGCACGCGGGCCGCTCCACCGCACTTCGGTCTTCTTGTCGGCGGAAACATAGTCAATGACCGCCTTTTCGGCTTCCCCGGTATCAATGGAAGCGCCAACCGACCCGGATGCACCAAAGGCAAGACGGGCGAATTTCAGCCGTACCGAAGCATTCAGCGCGCTGGTGCGAATCAGATCCATCGCATCGGCGTCGGCGCCGCCCTCATCGAGCAGTTCCAGTCCGTTGTTGATCGCCCCAACCGGAGAAATAATGTCGTGGCACACCCGGCTGCACAAAAGCGCAGCAAGATCCGGCCCCGCCAGGGTCAAATTATGGTTCTTCGACATCGAATTCTCCTCTTTGCCCGCGGGCCGAATCAACTCGGTAGAAAAATCGCACCGGGTTTCGTCGACCGCAAGCTTTCTCGATCAGAAGTCAGCGTCATGGCGCAATGCCGACTAACGCACAAACTGTTTCGCTCTAAAGACACCACATTTGGTAAACTGCTTATTAAGATCGAAGCGCCACAATGTGATCAATGTTTCCTGCGGTATCTACCGTCCAATCAACGGAGTGGACCCCATGATCGCGTCCCGCTTTCAGCTTTATGCTTTTGTTTCGTTTTTCACGGCCGTGCTTTGCATTGCCGGAACCACGTCCGGCGCCCGCGCCCAAGCAGCAAATTCGTCGCAATACACCTCGCAGGAAATCGTCAACGCCGGTCATGGTTTCTTCGGCTCGACCTCTGGCGGGTTGGCCAAGCTGGTGGAAAAGGCATTTCAGTCCTATGGTCTGCCCAACGGCTACATTCTCGGCCAGGAAGCTTCCGGCGCATTCATTGGCGGCCTGACTTATGGCGAGGGTGAACTGTATACCAAGAACGCCGGTCAGCACGACATCTTCTGGCAGGGCCCGTCCATCGGCTGGGACTATGGTGGCGACGGCACAAGAACCATGATGCTGGTCTACAATCTTCCAAGCGTCGAAAGCGTCTATGGCCGGTTTGGCGGCGTTTCAGGCTCGGCTTACGTGATTGCCGGTCTGGGAATGACTGTGCTCAAGCGCAACGATGTTCTGGTTGTTCCCATCCGCACCGGCGTCGGCGCACGCC
>NZ_JBDWHW010000072.1:0-4135 GCF_039975035.1 Hoeflea sp.
GTTCTATCATCCTGGCTTTCGGGGAGGTTCGATTTCCTCGATCCGGGAGAGTATGACGAGGCCCACGGCACGGGAGTTGCCGGATTGATCGCTATTGGTCAAGGACTGAACAGTGCTCAATTGGTTTCAGAGCCCAATGGATGTATGCTTTATGATGTGCCCCTTTTCCCCAAGGGGCCATTCCTCGCCAAGTATGCGAACGGCTTTTCAGACTTCCTGGAGGAGTTGGAGCAAGCCGTTACGGAAGCGAGCGAAGAGCACGGCGTGCGGATATTCAATCTTTCGATCAATGTGACTTCCGACGTCGACCGGTACAGATATGGCTTGTATGCTGCGAGGTTGGATCAGATCGCAGACACCTATGGAGTCATTTTCGTGAATTCCGCTGGCAATCTCCCGGTGGGTCAATCGCGGGCACCATGGCAAAAGAAGCCGAGTGACGTTGTGAAATACTTTGCCTCGCGTACGCAGTCCGACACAATCTTTCAGCCTTCAGAAAGCGTGCGTTCGATCTCGGTTGGTGCAATCAATCCTCCAAATACCCCACACGTTGATGGTGCTCCCACGATCTATACGACAAGGGGGCCAGGCCTGCAGGTTGGCGTGAAACCAGATGTTGCTACCTACGGTGGGGCCGGAGGCGTTGGGCCGGGAAAACCAACTGGTCTTACCTCTATTACGCGAGAAGGGGTGATGCAGGATGTGGTTGGGACAAGCTTCGCCGCTCCTCTTGTAGCCCGCACGCTCGCAAGTCTCGATCGTGATACGCAAGGGACTTTGGGGACCGAGGCTCTAAGGGCAATGCTATTGCACCATACAGTCATGCCAGAGCCGCTTACGAAACGGGGGATGAAGGATCTAAGCCGGCAGTTCGCTGGGTATGGTCAACCTTCAAGCGTGGCTGAAATGCTGGAAACCGGTGATCACGAGGTTACACTCGTCTTTCAAAGTCGCTTGACCATTGGCGCGAGAAAACCGGCAATCCTTCGGTTCCCGTTTACTTGGCCTCTAAGTCTTGTTGGGCCCCAGAGTCAGTGTTCTGGCAACGTCAAAATCACTCTCGTTTATTCGCCACCATTGGATCCCGCATTTGGTGCAGAGTTTGTGCGTGTGAACTTGGAGGCCAGTCTGCGCCAGCGCCAAATGCGAAAAAATCAAGATGGTCAGTTCGGCTACACCAACCAGATCGATGCACGCTACCTACCGAAATCATCGGGCCTTGGTATCCCCGAAAAGGCGCTGATTGCACACGGCCTCAAGTGGTGGCCATCGAAACAATATGAAAGCAATCTGATTGATCGCGGCGAGACCTCAGATTGGCGGTTAGAGGTCACCAGCTTGGTGCGTGCTGAATCTGAGTTTCCAGTTTCCGGTGTCCCTTTCGCGGTTCTTTTGACGATCCGTGATCCGAAAGGCATCGAGCCAGTCTTTGCTGAGATGCGTCAAGGCCTGCAGGCAAGTCGTGCTGATGCTCGGGACATTAGAGCGGCTGCAAGACTGCGTCCACGTAGCTGAGGGCGGTGTCAAGATGGACTGACTGGATCTTCAGCGCGTGCGAAGCGGCATTGCAATGTATCTGCGAGAGCCATGCTTGAAGAAGAATACCGAATCGGGGGACGCCGGCACTGCAATGCGGCAGTGTAAAGTATTCTCAATGTTCTAATAGGACCACAAGCTGCCGTGCTGATCAATTAAATCAGCCCCAGTCTGATCGCGATCGAGGCGGCTTGACGGCTGTTTGCCGCGCCAAGCTTTCGCGTTGCCTCGTCGAGATAGGAACGGACGGACCGATATCCTATCCCGATCGTTTCAGCGATGTCCGGCATTGACATGCCGTCTGCGAACCACCGCAGGCATTCGGCCTCGCGCGGTGAAAGGCGGATGTCTGAAGCCAGGGCAGCATCCTGGGTCGCCGAGGCGAGATGGGAATGGACAAATGCGACCGCCATCGCTGCAATGACGGGATCGGGATCCTCATCGATGCACACCATGGGCTTCCCGGATGCGAGTGTGAACACCATCCTGTTCTTGAAGCCGACAGGAACCGAGACTGACAGACCTGAACGGATTCCAAACCGCTCCGCATCCTTGTAGAATTGCCTTACATCGAGCCTTCCTATTCGCCTGGCTTCGTCCGCCGACCACTGAAAAATCGGCGGCCCATGCTTGGCCTTGGTGACGACTGGATCAACTCGAATGTAGTTTTTCTGGACGTAGTGATCCTGCCATTCCCTGGGATAGTTCGACACAGCAAAGCTCTCTTGCCCACGCAGATGCAGATAAGCGAAATAGTCGAAGCCTGCGCTCTCGGCAAAATCCCGCAAGGCGCGCCGTGCTGCCCGCTCTTCAAGCGGCAATGAAAGCATATCGATCAATTGCAGGAGGAGCTCGTTCAAGATGACAAAGTTCCGGCATGGTGGTGCGCTGCGGAAACAAGTTCCGCCACGTTGCGGTGTAGTGGGTGCCGACCTCAGACTCATTGATAGGCTTTTGGGAAAACGATGTCCTGATCGACCAGGACGTTGAACCGATAGCCCGGCCTGATTTCGAGGGTGGGCTGGACATTGAGGTTTTTCGACACGGTTTGCTGCGAGATCTGCCCGAAGGTCTGGGCAAAGGACCGCCTGGCAGCGTCCGCCGCGCTGTCTGTCGTTGATGCGGTGCTGCTGTCCTTCGGGAGCAGCATGTCCGTCCCTGCGCCGATCAGTGCGACGAGGATCGCCGAGCCAAATGTCTTGAGATAGTGGTTGTTGACCTTGTCTTTGAACCCGCCATAGCCGGCGGCATCGGTGCCAGCCATGCCGCCGATCTGCAGCGTTGATCCGTTCGGAAAGATGATATCGGTCCAGACGACAAGCACCCGGTTTTGCCCGAACGAAACACCGGAATCGTAGCGACCGGACAGTTTTGTTCCTTGCGGGATGAGCAGTCGCCGGCCGGTCGCGCTGTCGTAGACGTTTTGCGATACCTGGGCGGTGATGCGACCGGGAAGATCGGAGTTGATACCGGTGACGAGCGTCGCCGGAATGACCGAACCGCGTTTGAGTTCAAAGGGTGACATTTGCGGGATAACCGAATTCGGCAGGTAGCCGAGATCAGCGATATCCTGGTTGAAGAACTGCGCCTTTCCAATCTGACCGTTCGGATCGGCATTCTGTCCACCAATGCCGGCCTGCAGCAACGCAGTGCCATATGGATCCATCGCACTGGCTGACTTTCCCGCAGGTGACACGGACTGTTGTGATGCTGCGACCGGCATCGCATTCTCGTTGTCGAGGCCCTTGAGATTGACGGCTGTCGGCGAGTTGGCCGCAGCTTCCTCAGCCTGAATGCTTGCCATCTGCTGGCGATGATATTCGCGGAGCATCTGTTCTTCCTGCTCGCGCTCAAGCCGGGCGCGCCACACAGCCTCGGGCTCGATAGCTGGGGTTTGCGGCGGTGTTGTCTTCTGAAAATTCTGGTCGGGTGGAGTGAACGGGTTACGAGTGGGTTCTTTCCTTTGGACGGCTGGCGTCGGTTGCACCGGAATGACCTTCGGTTCGCCGATGATCCCGTCGGGCACGCCCTGTTTGAGCCTTTCGGCATCATTGGAGGCTGGTTGCGACGACGACGTGTCGCTCTGCCGGTCCCCGAAATGCAATCCCCTCGAGGAGAGACCGAAGAAGATCGCCGCCAGAAAAACCAGGACGAGGATGATCGCAACGATGATCGGCACACGATTTAGCCTTCGGATCCTTGGCCCATCTTCGGCACCGGCGCCACCAAGCTTCAACGATTGTGTCATGATCTGCCCGCCGATCTCCGCTGCATGACGGACAAGGGACTTGCGGGCACCGCTCCGGCCGCTCCGGTCGTACCGGTCGTACCAAGTGTGTAGATCCGGGTGAGCTCGACCTTCAAGGTCGAGATCCGCACAAGCACACCGTCCGCGAACGGATCGATGCTATAGGCCAGCGGTTCGACAGCCGCTTCAGTGGTCGCCTGATCAGTCACGACGGCATAACCCTTGTCCCGCAAGGACGCCTCGAGCGCCGGCCCGAACACGATGTCATTGCCGCGGAGTGCAATGGTCGTGCTTCCGGGTCCGATATGCTCCGCGAGCCGCTCCACCATGTCCGCGGCAATCGAGCTTGCG
>NZ_JBDWHW010000073.1:0-25689 GCF_039975035.1 Hoeflea sp.
GGTCCCGCAGGCTGGCCAAGGACTGGGAGAAATCCATCCAGAGTTCAACAGCATGGACCCTCATCGCCCATATCCGCATTCTCATGCGGCGGTTGGCAAGGCTTTGCGATCAATGACGAACTTTTGAATCGGGCTCTGAGATTTTCATGCCGCCAGGGCTCCGCTCCGACAGGCTTTTCAAAGCGGCACTCATCCGCATCGGCAGTCACCGTTCGGCAAGGCAGCGCCAGCGTCCCCGCTTCAAGCATCACAGTCGCCCGCTCCGGCACAGGCCAGATGAACGGCCAATAGGATGTCGAGATCGCGATCCGCAATCGATGCCCGGCAGGAATCCGGTAGGCGATCTGGTCGAGGGTGACCGTTGTTTCAAACACTTCCCCGGGCGACAGCAGTTCCGGCTTCTCGCTGGATTTGCTGTGCATCAGGTTGAGCACTCCCATGGTGATCAGTGCCGAGCTGCCGTCGGGTCGAAGATCGCAAAGCCGCACTGCGAGCTGAGCCATCGGCTTGTCCGAGCGAACCCGCAGCACCAGTTTTGGCGCACCGACAATATCCAACGGTTCCATCAGAACGGTGCCATCGAAACAGCCAGATCGCAGATCATCCGGCGTTTGCTCGTCAGGCAGTTCCGGCCCATAGGCAAAGGGAAAATATTCGCCCGCCTGACTGCCGCAATCCGCCGGGGTACTGACCGGGACCGGATCGGTCATCGGCCCATGTCCGAGTTTGCCATCGCCAAGCTCGAGAGATGTCACGGCAACATTAGCCGAAGGCCATTCCTGCTCGGCGATCCAGCGGCCCGGACGCTCGTCCACCCAGCGCTGCGGCGCGATACTGTCCATCAGCCAGGCCCGGTAGGCCGGCAGGTCCTGCGCACCATTGTCGATGCCCTTGAGCCAGCGATCCCACCAGCGTTTGGCCTCTTGAAGAAAACCGATGCGTGGTTCGGGTCCGGCGTAGTGCGGATACTTGTGAATCCACGGCCCGACGATGCCCTTGACCGGCACGTCGAGGTTTTCGACCAGATGCGAAATCGTGTTGCGATAACCATCATGCCAGCCGCCAATAGAAAGCACTGCAGCTTCGATCGCGCCAAAGTCCTCGCACACCGAGCCGTGCTTCCAGTACTCGTCCCGCGTTTGCCGGGAGATCCATTCCCTCGCCAGAAACGGCATTTCTCTGAGCCGGTTGAGCCACAATTCACGCCAGCCGGGCCCCAGCAGCAGCGGGTCGGGTGGCCGCGAGGAATAGGACAACATGTTGGCTGCCCAGCCGAAGTTTTCGCCCAGCAGGCAACCGCCCTTGAAATGGATGTCATCGGCAAACCGGTCAACGGTCGAACAGATGGTGATGATCGCCTTGAGCGCCGGCGGCCTCAATGCTGCGACCTGCAGCGCGTTGAACCCGCCCCAGGAAATCCCCATCATCCCGGCTGTCCCCGAACACCAGGGCTGCGCTGCTGCCCAGGCAATGACATCGCAGGCGTCCTGCAGTTCCTGCTCTGTATATTCGTCCGTCATCAAGCCTTCGGAATCGCCGTTTCCCCGCATGTCGACCCGGATACAGGCGTAGCCCTGCCCCGCCATCCACGGATGGGTCAGGCTATCGCGGACAATGGTTCCGTCGCGCTTGCGGTAAGGCAGATGTTCGAGGATCACCGGCACCGGATTTTCGGCGGAATCCTTCGGCATCCAGATCCGCGCCGACAACCGGCAACCATCCGCCATGACGATCGGCTGATCCTCGATTTCGATGATGTCGCGCGCGAACGCCGTTTCTATCTCCGGCATGAAGGATGTCATGACGTCTCTCCCGATGACCAACAAGCAACGAACCTGTCATGCCGGCGCGGATCAGCGCAATGCCCTCGGCATGGGTTTTATCCGGAAAACAGGTCTTTTTGCATCGCCCCTGATAAGGGTAGCAAGCTGCCGTAGCCGGAAGCAATTCGGCAACGTACCGGGTTCTGACACACGCAGAATATTGTTTGTAAACAATGTGATGTTGAGTATTTCTGACTCAGAACACAATCAAAGCGCTTTACCCGGCGCGCAAGGCGCTCATCAGACCGAGAGGCCCTTTTCCGCCGCACGAGAGCGCTGATCCATCCAGTACCGAGACAATCTCGATCCCATGTTGCTCAAGCAAATGAAAAGCCGCGTGATGTTGCTCGAACACCATGATCCGGCCCGGAGAAAGCACGATCGGCGCGAGGCGGCTCAACGCCGATCCGACAGGCCCTGTATGCTCCTTCATATCGATCAGACACAGATCATCGCCCCCCAAAGCGCGGGCGAACTCATCAAGGAAAGCCGATCCACAGGGTTCGACCGTCAACGCCATGCCATGAGGATGGGCACGGACCGAAAATGCACGCGCCCTCCCCAGCACCGCGCTGTCAACCAGCACGGTTTCCCGGTCAAGCGGAACGAAGCAATCATCCAGACACTCACAGCCGGCGCCGGCGAGATCCAGACAGAACACGGTGTAGTTCCTGTTTCGTCGAAACAAAGACGCCGCCAGCTCCGAAAATGCTCGCAGGCTTGTCGCATGCGTGATCCCTCCCACGCAGACCAGCCGACCCGGCATGGCGATATCGTGACCGTCAATGGGCGGACATGACCGATCGGCGCCGTCCGAGGTCAGCCAGAATTCAAACCGCGATTCATCAAAGAGCGGTGCAAAGTTAAGCACCGTGGAAATGGTGATCGCAGAGGCCCGGCTCGCGGCCGGAGGATGTGGACACACAACAGCGCCCGCTTCAATGAAGCGCAAGCCCGCGCGCAGCTGCATCGGATTGACAAGCGGCGGCAGGAACCAGCCGTCATGTCGGCTTGCCACGTCATCCAGATGAACGATGCGGGTTGGCAACGCGGACACCGGCGTGCCTTCCATCAAGAACCGGATGAGCGTTTCGGCTGGCTGCTCGCTCATCCAGCTCACGATCTCCGAACCGCTGCGCCGGTCATCCACATATTCACCAACCCGCCGCTCGACAATCCAGTCGCGCGCATCGGCAAAGCCAAGCGCCGAAGCCAACAGCGCATCAAGGCGCCTGACCGTTACGCCAGCGCGCTCCAGTTCCCGGACAAAAGCTTCATGCTGGCGCACTGCGTCGCGGGCATTGCCGGATGCGCCCCAACCCGCTCTTTCCGGCGCAGAGCCCACCGGTCCCTGAACCAGGACATCACGCAACCATCCCACATCATCAATGACCGAAATTATCGCGCCGTCTCGGGCCATCACATATCATCTCCAGGACAATCAGCAGGGATTTCGGAGACAAGGTTCCGCCTAATCCGGGGCAGCGACATTGATGTTTATCAATACCTGCGCGCCAGACGTCAAAGCGGCTTCATCGAAAGAAACGGGAGCGTGGCGATCAAACCGGTGCGATCCTGTCGAGATCGGCGCGGGTTTCGCCCGAGTGCCGGATCAACTCTGCGGGATCGAGAAGCTCGAAATGCTTGGCGTTGATGTTGCGGATGACCTTGCCCCGCGCCAGCGTCTGAATATTCCTGCTCAATGTTTCCGGTGTCGTGCCCAGATAATCGGCGATATCGCGCCGGCTTAGCGGGATATGAACAATGTGGGTCTCCGGCGTGACGCCGTGCAGATGCTGGTTGATCGAGCGTCTTGAGAACACGTACAGCAAGGTTGCGATCCGCTGCATGGTCGTGTGGCCGTTGGTGATCGCCGCCCATTCCCGCACCGCGTCGAGTTCATCCAGCTTGGCCTTGAGCATTTCACGCTCGAAGGCAGGATGGTCGTCGAGAAATCTCTCGAAGCCAGGCTTGCTCATTGTGCACAAGGTGACATCCGTTGCCGCCTCATAGGAAAACCGCGATTCCTCGGCAAACAGACGTCCAAAAAAATCCGACGGAAACAACAGCCCGACGATGTGATCGTCACCGTTGACGGAGGTGCTGGAAAGTTTGACCACGCCTTCGACGATATTGCCGACAATGGTGCAATGTTCGCCCTGCGCCTGGATCACGCTTCCGCGCGGATAGGTCCGCTGGTGCGAGATGCGGTTGAGCTGCGCAATATCCTCGACAGACCCGGCGCGACAGACGGTGCGATTGTAAATGCTGCATTTTCCGCTCTTGCCGCACAAGCAGGAGGTTTCCGCCGCAATGTTCATTTGCCGCCTCCTTCAACGCGGTTTGGCTGCGCGCTTTGCTCACCAGACCCAGTGTCCAAATGCCAGATCACCCCGACCTCTGGTCAAGTCTGATGGCATGAAGCCTGATCAGGTGTGCAGCAAGACAGCAAACTTGGCAAGTCATTACAGGTCCGGCGGACCGGGGGGAACAGAGCAAACTGCCAGGCGCGATTGACCTGACATTGTGGCATTCCTCCCGTGTGGTGTTGAGTAGATGAATTCGAATGCTTGCAAAATTTGGCTTGTTGATTAAAAAGTCGGCTTTTTCTTACATGTGGGATGCTCAAAATTTCACTCCATCAGATGCGCACCCTTCCCGCCATTCGGAAACGCCGCAGGATTTCCACCGCGGCGCAGTCGCTCGGATTGACCTCGCCCGCGGTCACCCTGCAATTGCAGCGACGGGATCAGGAACTGGGTTGCCAGCTGTTCCTGCACACCAAATACGGTGCGCAACCGACAGCAATCGGCGAAATCGCTTTGAAACCGCCTAGCGGATGATCAACGAGTGACTTCGCTTGAGGTATCCGTTCAGCTTCACAAGGGCGTCGCCGCCGGCAGGATCGCCATTCCCGACGCGGTGCAAACCCCGATCCGGCGGCAATGATTTCCGATCCGCCAGGCCAGCAGGATCTCGACACCGGCGCTGCGGGCGGCGAGTGGCCGAAAGCCTGCAACGCCGCACGGATGATCAGGACGGCTCAGGCGATGGCGTCGCCACGTCCGGCCTGCCGCCCGGAAAACATGCACCCGCCCAGGAAACTGCCTTCCAGTGCGTTGTAGCCGTGATAGCCGCCGCCGCCGAAGCCGCTGACCTCCCCGGCCGCAAACAGTCCCTCGATCCGCTCGCCCTGCGCATTGAGCACCTGGCCGTTCATATCGGTTTCCAAACCGCCCAACGTCTTGCGAGTGATGATGTGCAGCTTTATCGCGATCAGCGGCCCGTTGTCCGGATCAAGGAAGCGGTGCGGCCTGGCGGTCCGCATCAGTCTGTCACCACGATAGTTCCGTGCCGCATGCACCGCCATCAGTTGCGCATCCTTGGTGAACGGATTGTCGATCTGGCTGTCCCGCGCCACAATCTGCGCCCTGAGCTTTTCCAGATCAATCAGGTTTCCGCCCTTCTGATTCATCCCTTCAACCAATTCATCCAGGCTGTTGGCAACAATGAAGTCTTCGCCATGCTGCTTGAAAGCTTCGACCGCCGGCGTCGCCTGTTTGTTGAGAAGCCTCTGCCGGATGACATTGATCCAGCTCTTGCCGGCGAAATCCGGATTTTGCTCCGATCCGGAAAGCGCGACCTCCTTCTTGAGGATCTTCTGGGTCATCACGAACCAGGAATAATCATACCCGGTCGACAGGATTTGCTTCAGCGTCGACAGCGTATCGAAGCCCGGCAGGCAGGGCGGCTTGAGCCGGTTTCCTCCGGCATCAAACCACATCGACGACGGGCCCGGCAGAATCCGGATTCCGTGATTGGGCCAGATCGGATCCCAGTTCTTCACGCCCTCGGTGTAATGCCACATCCGGTCGGCATTGATCACCCGCCCGCCCGCGGCCTGGGCTATCGCCACCATCCGGCCATCGACATGGGCGGGAACTCCGGCAATCATCTCCCGCGGCGGCTCGCCCAGCCGGTCGCGCGGCCAGGCCTTGCGCACCAGATCGAAATCTCCGCCGATGCCGCCCGAGGTCACCAGAACGCTCGCCGCGCGGAGCTCGAAGTCGCCCGCGATCTCGCGGCTGGTGGATTGCCCGCGCGGTGTGTCGCCATCAATCAGGATCTCGCCGGAAACTCCTTTGACTGCATTGTTTTCGGTGATGATGTGAGAACAGCGGTGCCGGAACCTGAGCTCGACCCGCCCCGTTTTCACATGGGCGCGAACACGCTTTACAAATGGCGCGATCGTGCCGGGACCGACACCCCAGGTCAGATGGAAGCGCGGCACCGAGTTGCCGTGACCATCGGCGAACGAGCCGCCGCGCTCGGCCCAGCCGACAATCGGGAACCAGCGCATGCCCATCCCGTGCAGCCAGGGCCGCATCTCGCCGGCGGCAAAATCGATGTAGGCTTCCGCCCACTTGCGCGGCCAGTAGTCTTCCTCGCGGTCAAACTGCGCTGACCCCATCCAGTCATTGAGCGCCAGTTCACGGCTGTCCTTGATGCCCATGCGCCGCTGTTCCGGCGTATCAACCAGAAACAGCCCGCCCAGCGACCAGAATGCCTGCCCGCCGAGAAAATTCTCCGGCTCCTGATCAATGATAACGACCGACTTGCCCCGCTCAGCCAGTTCATTGGCGGCAACCAGCCCCGCCAGACCTGCGCCCACCACGATCACATCACAACTGTTCATGTCATCTCATCCTGCTTTAAAAAGCTTTGCTGCCCGGACACATACACTCATCAATAGACGATCTGCCGGGAGCGGCAACTCTAGTGGTGCGATCCTGACAGATGGTTCCCATCTGTCAGGACAAATCGCCCCACCAGATCAATAGCTTGTGGGCTGACTTTTCGAAACAGATGGGTATCATCTGTTTCGGTCAGACCACTAGATGCTCTTCAGGATTTGATTGGCGGCAAAGGCCGCTTGATAGAATCCGGTCTTCAGACCCCGCGCGGCCTCCGGCACAACTCCGGTCACAGGCATTGGCAAATCGGCCTCGTTGCCACCGGCCAGAAGCTCGGCCATCGCCTTGCCGAAGACCGTGCCCGGCGCGATACCGCGGCCGTTGTAGCCAATCGGAGTGTAGAGCCCTTCGTCGAGGCGATGAATGCGCGGCAGATGATCGGCATTCATGGCGATCTGTCCGTGCCAGGATGTCTCGAATTCGACCGGTCCGAGGTCAGGAAACAATCGCCTGAGCTGCCGTGCAGCCCAGCGTTCCGACAGGCCTTTCGCCCCGCCGATCACGGCTCCCATCGATCCGATGATCAAGCGGTCGCCCGCATCGCGCCGGAGCGACAACATGATCTGGCCGGTGTCCCAGATGCCCTGGCGTTCGGGCAGGATAGAGGCAATTCGCGCACCCAGCGGCGCGGTGGCGACCTGAAAAAAGGAAATTGGAACGAAGCTGCCATTTAGTCCCGGCCATAGGTCATCGGAATAGGCGTTGGTCGCCAGAATGACCGATTTCGCGCGAACCGTGCCGCCACCGGTTTCAAGCAGCCAGCCACCGGGTTGCTTGACCAGTCTTGTCACCTTGACGCCGGTGTGGATCCGCGCACCGGCAGCTTTCGCCGCACGCGCCAGTCCCCGCGCATAGCCCATCGGATTGATGGTTCCTGCACGGGCATCGAGCAATCCGCCATGAAAGGCCGCCGAGCCGATTTTTTCTCCGGTCTCTTCGCGTGACAGCAATCTGACCGGCGCGCCAAGCCTGGCCCATTCCTCGGCCCTGCGGGTCAAATCCTTCAACCCGCTGGCTGAATGGGCCGCATGAATGGTGCCGCTGCGGGTCAGCTCACAGCGAATCTGGTGCCGTTCGATCAGCGACATCACATAGCTTGGGCCCTCGCCGAGGATCTCGACCAACCGCGCGCCGCATTCGCCACCCAGCTTGGCGCGAACATCCTGCGGCGGCAGCCACAGACCCGCATTGAGCAGTCCGACGTTGCGTCCCGAACCGCCATACCCGATCTGCCGGGCTTCAAGCACGCAGCAATCCAGCCCCCGCTCGGCCGCATGCAACGCGGTCGAAAGCCCGGTATAGCCGCCGCCCACAATGGCGACATCCGTGCTCACATCATGTGTCAGCGACGATTGAAAATCTGCCTCCTCCGAGGTTTCATCCCACAAGGAAAGCGTTGATGGACCAGGCATTGCTCAGGATTCCTTCATTCTGAAAACGTCACTGCGGTACAGAATGCAAACCGGCTGCGACACAAAAGTGTTGAACCAAGTGCGATGTTGCGTCAATCATCAGGCAGCGTCCAAATCATGTTTGAACAGGTATCATTTTGAGCAAAGCCATCACCCCCGTCGCCAACCTCGTCGCCAGCGCCCGCGCCCGCATCGAGGAAATTGAAACTGTTGACGCCATCACCATGGTGGACGATCCGGAGGTCGTCATTGTCGATTTGCGCGATGTGCGTGAGCGCCAGCGCTCCGGCTTCATACCCGGCAGTTTCCATTGCCCGCGCGGCATGGTCGAATTCTGGGTCGATCCGCAAAGCCCCTATTTCAAGGAGGTGTTCGCACAGGACAAGAAATTCGTGTTCCACTGCGCCTCGGGCTGGCGTTCGGCGCTCACAACGGCGACACTCAACGACATGGGTTTTGAAGCCGCCCATCTCAAGGAAGGGTTTTCCACCTGGCAGGCGCAAGGCGGCCCGGTCGAGTTTCCACCCGAGCACAAACCGTAACCCGTCTCTGCCTCAAGTCCGCAGTCGACCGGATTCAAAGCAGCGAAATATCATCCTCGATTTTCCACTCGACCTTGCCCGCGTCGAGAAAGTCGATGGAATGGATAACCGTGCTGTCGGGTCGCAGGAAACACACATTGTAGTTGGGCGTCAGGTCGCCGTGTCCCATGCGGTTGATCTGGCCTGAAAAATCCGGCCAGCAACTGTGATTGGTCGACCGTGGCGCGGAGTAGGGTATGCCGACCACGGCACCGCTGAGTGTGTAGTGGCAATGACCGAAAAACAGGTGTGCAACGGTATCGGCGTAGCCCTTGAGCAGGGCCTGCAATTCACGCTCGTTGAAAATTCCGATGACATCGGCATTGGCGACATTCACCCGCACCGGGTTGTGGTGCATGAACAGATAGGCCCGCTGGCCCTCGGCCCGCGCGCGCTTGAGCACTTGCCCGAGCCAGGCCATCCGCTTTTCGCAATACAGCCCGCCATGCTTGCCGGCATTGACCGTATCCATATAGACGAACAGACCCGCCGGGGTTTCCTCGGTCCACTGGATGAACCCGGCATCATCACGCCTGGTATTGCTAAACACCGAGGCGAAGGTTTCGCGGTTGTCGTGATTGCCGATCATCAGCCGCGGCTCAAGCTTGTCCTTGAGCGAACTGGCAGCCAGAATGCCGGCGAGCTCGCGGTAGCTTTGCTCGTAGCCATTATGGGTCAGGTCGCCGGTGATCACCACCCGGTCAGCGTCACTGTCATTGGCTTCGACATAGGCCAGGCACTTCTTGAAATTGGCGATCGGATCAAGTCCGAGGATCGGATCTGGATTGAGATGGATGTCGGAAATGTGCACAAGTTTCATCACGGTATCCTTTGGAATTTCAGCGTGATTATCCGGAAAATGTTGCCGCTCCATGACAATCGCCCTGGACACTTTCGATCATGACATTAAGGCAAGCGCAACCGGTTCAGGTTCTGGCCATGGCTTTTCAAACAGCCATTGCGCAACAGCATTGGACGACGCTGCGCGAAACCGGACGTGAGCTTGCAAAACGGCTTCCGGACGACGTCTCGATTGCCTACAATCTGGCATTGGTCGAAAAATCGGCGGGTGCGATCGAAGCAGCAGGCGTGGCAGCAAGCCCGCCCGACAGGGCGGACGTTTTCAGGTGAGTGCAGCGTTGAACCTGCTTGGCTGAAACCCATGTTGCCGGCCTGGAGGACGACCCAGCCAAACCGGCGGCGCAACAATCCGCTTTAAAGCAGATCCAGATCGATGCCGACGGTGATCGCACCAAGCGGTTCGCCGGTAGCAGGATCGGAAATCGTGATACTGGCCTGAGACTGCCGGGCTTCGGTGGACTCATCCTTCTCGGCGCGGTCAACAAACACCTGCCCCGGACCGGTGCCATAGGTTTTCTGCCATTTGGCTTCGTCGCCCTGCCAGTAGTCCGAGGTCACGTCGCTTTGGCCAACATTCAGTCCCTTGGCGTCCATCACGAACATTTCCGTGATCAAGCCGCGGCTCTGGTTTTTCTTCGCCATAAGGAATTTGGAAAGTTCGCGGGCCAGCATCTCATCGACCAAAGGCTTGTCGAAAGCGGTTGCCTGGGCGCGCCAGTCCCTGTCAAGCCTTTCGATATCAGCCTGGGACAATTCGCTTGTCTTCGCATTCTGTTGTTTGATGGCGTTGATCACCACAGGATCACTCAACCAGGATTCCACATTTCTGGCGATGAAATCCTTGATTTGAGCTACGTGTGCCTCCCCAGCTACCGCTGTCAGGGGAGCAATAAATGTAACCCCGGCGATTAGAAGGGAAGCGACAGACAGCTTGCTCCTCATTGGCTTTTCCTCCGTTTTGCTCCGATCCCCGCTGTTGGTCTGCTCACGCGCCACTCTTATGCCCGTGATGAGCCAGCGTCCGGCACCGGCGATTGCCAGACCGAAAGTGCCCACCGCTTCAACCATGATCCTGATTTCCTGTGTAAGGCTTCGGTAAGACCCCCGGGCCTTTTCGGCCGGTCGTCGGGTTCGAACAAGCCCATATATCCCCTCCCGCACCTGCGTCAGCCGCTTCCCCCCTGCTCAATCATTGCCGGCCGACTGCTAACATGCCGGACATCTGGCCATTTCCACATCCATCCGAGTGTGGCGGCACTTAGTTTACCAACCCCTAATTGTTGGGGTGTGAGAATTTACCTGCTGTATGGAATTTCGCCACGACATTGCATCTGCGCCTCCCCTTGCCGGTGAGCCTGACATCCACCAGCAGATCCTTGACACCCGAGAAGCGCCCCCGTGCGGTTGTTTGTGACACTGCAGCTGATTAACAATTCGAGGGCAGAGCGTGAACACACCGGCAATAATCAGGAGGCGTAAATGCCGAAAAAGAAGAAGATCAGGAAAGTCTACGACGCGTTGATAGAAGGCGCCTATCAGGGCCTGTCGGACACCGATCTGCATGATTATGTTTTCCAGCAGTGCCCCAAGGCTACGAGCAAACGCCTGGTTCGCGCATCGCTGCTGGCGCTGAGTGATCCCAAGGTTGAGGATCGCAACGTTCTCAATGTGATTTACGCGCTGGCCATCAAGCACCGGCTTGACGGTGGGCCGGACACCGATAAGGGCGATGTCTGACAGTTCCGGCTATGCCTTGACGCGCGGCACAAGGCAGCATCCCGGTCCCGGCTATTTTGTGATCGACTGGCGGATATAGTCGATCAGCGCACCCCGTGCGGTCTCGACCGGACCGGAATTGTCAATGACGATCTCCGGCTCGAACTGGGTGGCCAATGCAGCCGCGCGCGAAAGCCGCGCCTCGATTTCGGATTCGCTTTCCCGGCCTCTGGCGCGAAGCCTTTGCGCCAGAATATCCGGATCCACGCGCATTTCCACCGCCACCGCGCTGGGGAACACCTGCCGGATAACAGTCCACGCCCCGCGGGAGCCGTTGACCACCGCCACCTTTCCCGCCGCCAGATGCGCCTCGACGTTTCGCGGCAATCCGTAACGCAGACCGTTTGCCGCCCATGTCAACGCAAAACGGCCCTCGTCGATGGCGGCGTCGAACTCAGCATCCGACATTGCGACATGGTCCTCGCAGCCCGCATCCGCCGACCGGGTGATGACCCTCTGGACAAACATCACCTCCGCAAGGCCGGCAAATTCGTTGCGGGCACCCGATATCAGCGTGTCCTTGCCGGACCCGCTTGGCCCCAGCAACACGATGAGGCGCCCCAAAGCCGTGTCGGTTTCGCGGGTTTGGTCGTTGACAACCGGCATCAGGCCACCCGTTCGCCTTGCCGCCAGACAGAGCGGACAATTGGAATTCCGGTCTCGCGACGCACCCGCACCATATCGGCGCGTTTGCCCGGCGTCAGGCTGCCGCGATCATCGAGCCCCACCGTCCTGGCAGGCGTCGCCGTCACCAGCCGGATCGCCGACGCAAGGTCGAGTTCATCAATCTCGTCGGCCAGCACGAAAGGAGCCTGGATCAGGCTGAACGGGATATAATCGGATGACAGGACGTCAAGCACCCCGGCCCTGGCCAGATCCGTGGCCGCAATGTTACCCGAATGCGAGCCGCCGCGCACCACATTGGGTGCTCCCATCAAGACGCTCATTCCCGCCTTGTGGGATGCCCGCGCCGCCTCGATGCTGGTCGGAAACTCGGCCAGCCTGACGCCAATGCCGACCGCTTCGGCGACATGATCAAGGGTTGCGTCGTCATGGCTTGCAACAGTAATTCCGCGTTCGGCGCAGGCGCTGGCCAGAACCTGCCGGTGAGCGTCTGAATAAACCGCCGAAGCCTCCTGCCGGCGCGTGACGAAATGGGCGAAGGCCTCATCCGAAAGTCCGCGTTTGGTTTTGTAATAGAGCGTATATTGCTCCATGGTCTGAAACTGCCGCTGGCCTGGCGCATGATCCATCAGTGACGCGAGCCGGACCTGGGTATCGGTTTTGAAATCAGCGAAATGGTCCAGCACATCCGCTGCGGAAACCTCGCAGCGCAGATGTATAAGGTGATCGGCGCGGAGCCGGTTTTGCGCCCTCGCCTCGGCCAATGCGTCTGCGATGGCCCGCATCTCGCCCACCCTGAACCCGTCATCCTCGTCCGAGCCGAGCCGCAGGCAATCAAACACGGTGGTGATTCCGGAGGAGGCAATCTGGGCGTCATGCGACTGAATTGCCGATATCGCATTCCAGCGCACGCCAGGACGTGGCGAATAGTGTGATTCAAGATGATCCGTGTGCAGTTCCACCAGGCCCGGAATGATATAATCGCCATCCATATCCACACCGGCGACCGAATTGCCCTCGCTGATGTCGGCAATGACGCCATCCCTGACAAGAAGACTTCCCGTCAGGATCCGGTCTTCAAGCACGATGCGGGCGTTGGTCAGAGTGGTCTCGGTGGTCATTCAGGCGGACTTTCTGTGCGTATTGGACGCCAACGGCATCCGGGTATGGATTTCAAACGGTGCGCCCGGCTCGGGTTCGACGAAGAGTGTGAGCGTTCTCACCGCAACGGGTCCGGACAGCACAGGCGCAAAATGCGCTTCAGCCGCTCTGGCCGCACGGCTGATATCGGGCTCCGCCAGTCGGGTGGTCAGGGTCATGTGAAACCGGAAGCTGTCAAACACATAGGGATAACCCCACCGCATCAGATTGCGCAATTGTGCCGAGGACAGCGAGGCCGGATTGCGGCGTTCGACCTCGCTGTCAGAGAGCGGTGCGCGCAATGGCTCGAATGCCTCGACGACAGAATTGGCAAAGGCAGACAGATCGGTTGCGGGTCCGGCCGGTACCAGTGCCAGAAATCCTTCAAGCCGTCCGACAACCAGAGCCGGAATTTCAAACATGGCATGATCGGAAGCAAACTTGCCGATTGCCTCGATCAGATCATCCTCGGTGACTTTCTCGCTCAGGCGGAAAGGCGCTTTCAGGGTCGCATGGAAACCGTATCTCCGCGCCGGGCCGGTGATGGCAGCGAGTTCGCTGGCACCCAGCCCGGCAAGGTCGGGATGTTCGACTGCCTTGCCGGTCACGGCACTGCGTCCGATCCAGCTTGCGCCGAGTTCCCCGAAAGGCGACGCCGGGTCCGGAGCAAAATAAAGTGCGTATCTCATGAGTGTCCCGTTCGTCCGATCAGGCGGCTTCTGAGCCAGCCCGACAGCGTGTCCATCGCCATTACCATAAGTATGATCAGCACGATGTAATAGCTCACCTCTTCCCAGTCTTTCTGGGTGGAAATCGCCTGGGTCAACAACAGCCCAATCCCGCCACCCACGATAGCACCGATCACGGTGGCGCTGCGGGTATTGGATTCAAGATAGTACAGAACCTGACTCAGGAACACCGGGGTCACCTGCGGAATTACGCCGAAGCGGGCTTGCTGGACCCACGACGCGCCGGTCGATTGGACGCCTTCGACCTGCTTGGTGTCAATGTTCTCAAGGGCTTCTGAAAAAGTCTTGCCGAAAGTACCGGTGTCGGTGAACAGGATCGCAAGCGCGCCGGTCATCGGTCCGGGGCCAAATGCCCGCGACAGGATGATGGTCCAGATCAGCCCGTCGACGCCGCGCAGAAAATCGAAAAAACGCCGCAACAGAAACAGGATCGGTCGCGAGGGAGAGAAGTTCACTGCCGCAAGGAACGCCAGAGGCAGCGCGATGATAGCCGCCCCCATGGTGCCGAGAAACGCCATCAGCACGGTTTCAAACAGTGCCCACGCCACATCGCCGTGCCGCCACATCGCATTGGTCCAGAAATCATGAACCATCGCCGCGATATTGGTCTGGTTCGGATAGATCCGTTCGCCAACTATTGTCAGACTGACAAGTTCGAAAAACGATTTGCCGAAGAACGGACTGTCAAGTGTGAAAAAGAACAGCTCCCATCCGGCCTGGTACTTGAAGACTTCGGTGCGGTTGCGGGTATAGCTGAACCGCCCCTGCTCGGTTGTCACCGCCACCCGCGTGTTCGACGCATTGATCCAGTCAGGCACTGTGTCATCAGGCAGGTTGAAAACCAGCTTGCCGGCGACCGGAGCTATATCGATCACACCATAACCCGGGTAAGTGTAGCGGGCGCCATCGGCATCGAAGACAACCACATGGCCTTTATCAAGGTCGATGCGGGTAACGCCGTCGTCCATGGTGACCCAATCCGGCAACATGCCTTCGGGATACCGCCCCTTGTTCTCGCCTTCGATCGCAACCGTGACTTCGTTGTTGCGATTGTCGCGCGTCACATGGGTCTTGTGCGACCAGAAATCCGAAACCAGGATCGCTGCATTGTCGAGTCGTGCACGCGAAGCAATGCCCGGAATATCAAAAGCAAAAAACACATATACCAGATAGACAAGTATCAGCACCGGCAGCGCGAAACCCGCGATCTTCTTGCGGCGGAACATGCTGAGTACGGATGTTTTCAATTCGGGCCCCGAAAGAAGGGCGGCATCTGAAGAGGTCATGTCAGCGTCCCTTGACCAGACGGTTGCGGTAATGGCTCGACAACTGGTCGAAGAACACGATGGTCAGGAACAGCAGAATGAAAATTGCCACGACCTCGTCGTATTTCCCCTGGCCCCACTGCATGGCGAGTCGGAGATCGTGACCGATACCGCCCGAGCCGACGAACCCGAGAATGGCGGATGCCCGGATGTTGATCTCGAAACGCAGCAAGGCGTAGGACAACCAGTTCGGCGCCACCTGCGGGATCACACCGAGCCACATTTTCTGAATCCAGCTTGCGCCGACGGAGGACAGGCCTTCCACCGGCTTCAGGTCGGCATTCTCTGCCACTTCGGAAAAGAGTTTGCCAAGCGCCCCTGCGGTGTGAAACGCAATCGCAATCATCGCCGGAACTGGTCCGCCGCCAAGGATAAAGATCAGCACCAGTGCGATGACGATCTCGGGAATGGCGCGCATACCGTCCATCATGCGGCGAAACACGGGGATCAGTCGCGGCCATCGCGCCAGTCCCCGGGTTGAAAGCAGCGCCAGAACGATGGCAAAGATAGTACCAATAAGCGAGGAAACCGCCGCAATATTCAATGTCTCGATCAGTGAAGGCAAAAACTCGACAAGCAGGTGCGGAAGGTTTGCCGCCTTCTCGATGGCTTCGATCACCACCTCGGACGGAAAATCGAAAATCTGGGAAATACCGCTCCAAAACCCGCCAGCATTGCGCGAATCGGCCAGATGAAAACCGGACACCATCATCGCGATGAAGATTATCAAGATGATGCCGCCATACATCTGTTTTTGACGGGCCATCGCCAGATAATTGTCGCGGATTGCGAGCGATGCGGCGGCGGTGCCAAGGTTTGTCACTGTATCGCTCATCAGCGGGGATCCTTCCCGAAATAAAAAGCAGGGAGCCAGATAGCTCCCTGCTGTTGCTTGGCAAAAAAGCTTAGTTGGCCTGCGCTTTACGGACTGCAATGATGGTCTCGTAAGCTTCGTGCGAGATCGGAGTGAAACCGGACGTTTCGCCAGCAGCCATGTTATAGGCGCATTGCTGATCCTTGGCATGAAGCTCGCTCAGGAAGGTGACGACCTTCTGCTTGACGTCGGCGGGCAGGCTGCGGCGCAGAACGATCGGGCCTTCCGGAATTTCCTTGGACTTCCAGATCTGGACCAGATCGTTCATGTCGATCAGACCGGAATCGACTGCCTTGCGCAGCGCGCCGGAATTGTAACCGTCTTCCCAGTTACCCTGGCCATCGGCCCAGGTCACGCCGGCGTCAACTTCGCCGTTGTTTACGGCAACAATGGTCTGCTCGTGACCGCCAACAAACTTGACTTCGCCGAAATAGTCGCCGTTATCCATGGTGGCGCCGATTTCCTGTGGGATTTCCACCGAAGGAATCAGGTAGCCCGAGGTGGAGTTCGGATCACCGAATGCGAAAACCTTGCCCTTCATGTCTTCCAGCGAATTGATGTTCCTGTCCTTACGGGCAAAGCCGATCGAATGGTAGCCGACCGAACCGTCGAGATTGGTCTTGACCAGCACGACGTCTACAGCTTCCGGATCGGTCAGGTAGGTTTTCGCATAGGCCGAAGCGCCGAGCCATGCCATGTCGATGGTGCCGCCGAGAAGTCCCTGGATCACGCCGTCGTAATCAGCCGGGGTGAAGATCTTGGTTTCGACACCGAGCAGATCCTGCACATAGGCCCGAACACATTCGTTCGAGGTCATGCGGTCCTGGGCGTTTTCACCGCCGAGCACGCCGATGCGGAATTCGCTGATGGTGTCCTGTGCCATTGCACTTGTCGACATCAGGGCGACTGCGGCAGCCGCAAGAATGGTCTTCATCATGGTGTTGTCTCCGTTCAAGGTTTGCAGTTAGGGGTAGGGAAATTTTGGGGTCTCAGCCGGGCTCCGTCGCGCATGCTGACAGAGCTGCCGAAGTCAGACAGCCTCCAGCACCACTTCGCCGGAAGCATTGGTCTTCGCCTTGACGTCAGCAGGACGACCGCGGGCATGTAGACTGGTGGAAGTGATGGATTCCGAGATTTCAGCGCCATCGGCACCTGCACCGTAGATGGCGCGAACCGCATCGGCCGTCAGTTCATCCGGCCTGCCGTCAAAAACGACCTTGCCATGCGCCATGCCGATAATGCGCTCGCAATAGCCGCGCGCGGTATCAAGCGTATGCAGGTTGGTCACGACCGTGATGCCCTCGCTCTCGTTGATATCCTTGAGCGCATCCATGACGATCTGGGCATTGAGCGGATCCAGCGAGGCGATCGGCTCGTCAGCGAGGATGAGTTTCGGCGATTGCATCAGCGCGCGGGCAATTGCCACCCGCTGCTGCTGGCCACCCGACAGCGCTTCAGCGCGCTTGGTGGCGTTCTCGGCAACTCCGAGACGCTCAAGTATGGAAATGGCGCGAAGAATGTCTTCGCGCGGAAACAGATTGAACATCGTCGAGAATGTCGACCGCATATTCAACGTGCCGTGCAGGACATTGGAGACAACATCGAGCCGTGGCACCAGATTGAACTGCTGAAAGATCATCGCGCAATCGCGCTGCCAGTTGCGCAAGTCGCGACCAGCAAGCGTCGAGACCGGACGCCCCGAATGGGCGATCAGACCGCCGCTCACCCCGGTTAGCCGGTTGATCATTCTCAGCAATGTCGATTTGCCCGCGCCTGACCGTCCAATGATACCGACCATCTGCCCTTCGGGAATGCGCAATGACACTGAATCAACTGCTGTATTGGCCCCAAATCGGCGGGTCACTTCGGTCAATTCGAGCATCGGCAAATTCCCTGGGATCACGGTGGGTTCTGTAACTATTCACCGATGTGATTAGCCCAGCCGTGTGAAGCGCCGATGTCCGTTTCATGTCAGATTTGTTACGATCCACAAACCGATTGCCATAACGGCGATACCACTCTGTTTGCAGGGATTGCTGATTTCTGTGGCGTTTGCGTCGTGCCCGCGAGAATGGTCGGTACATCCTGCTGCCGTGGAAATTCCGGGAGAATGAGGCAGGCTGACCACAGCCTGCCTCACAATTTCGCGTTGGCTCTATTTGGCCGCCATGGCCCTGATGTCGTCGGCGCTCGGCGTTTTGCCGCCAATGCCCCATTGACCGCTGCGGACCTCCTTGACGCGGACCCAGGTTACGCCGCGCATGGCCTCGCCTTCCACTTCGACCATGGCGTTGGTGACCTTTTCGATCATCTGCGCTTTCTGGGCGGTATCGAACACGCCCTCAATCACTTCGATGTCTACCAATGGCATTTTGACCTCTCCTGTTGCTGACCAGCAGAACCTGGGACACGGGCGGGTTATCAGTCCAGTTCAGAAACTGCAGCAACTCTACTACAGTTTCTGAACTGGACCGATGGACCGCTCCGTGAGACCTTCAAACAGGAGGTATAATATGTCCGAGACCGCCTATCCCCTGTTTTGCCCGGTCGCCATGGCGGCAGAAATGATCGAACCCCGCTGGACCATGCTTGTGTTGTGTGAATTGTGGTCGGGTTCCACCCGCTTCAATCAGATCCAGCGCGGGGTTCCCGGCATGTCGCCGGGACTGCTCGCCAAGCGCTTGCGCGACCTCGAAACCAAGGGCCTGGTCATCAAGGTCGGCAACCGGAGCAAGGATTACTCGGAATATTTCACCACACCATTGGCCGATGAATTGGAGCCGGTTGTGCGCAAGCTCGGCGAATGGGCGCATCGAAACATCAACAGCGAAGTCTCGCTGGAGCATCTCGATGCAAGAATGCTGATGTGGAACATCCGCCGCAAGATCAACCGGCTGGAACTGCCGCAGCACAGTTGCGTCATCCAGTTCTCACTCGACGATCCGCCCAACGAAACCGTCAATTACTGGCTGGTGTTCAAGCCAGGCATTGAACCGGATCTTTGCTATTCCGATCAGGGGTTCAACGTAGACCTGTTCATTGTCAGCTCCCTGCGCACGCTGACATCGGCATGGATGGGCCACACCAGTTTCGACAACGAGATTTCAACCGGTGGCATCACCTTGATCGGCCACGAAGGCATGGCCCGCAACCTGACCAGATGGTTGATCACCAGCAGCTTTGCACTGGTATGCAAGCCGGACAAAACCAATCGTTTCGGTTCGGTCGCCGCTGAATAGAAATCATGCCCTCAATTCGGTCCAACGGACACCGGCTTGCCGCCATTGGTCCTGACATTAGCCAGCATGTTTGTCGATGAACGCCTCGACCGGCAGCGCGCGGAAATCCTTGAGCGCCGCATGCAACCGCTCATGCTCCCAGTCCCACCAGCCAAGCGCTTCGAGGCGGCAGGCGATGTCATCGGAAAACCGCTGTTTTGTCGTCCGCGCCGGCACACCGACGGCGATGGCGAAATCGGCGACATCCTTCGTCACCACTGCGTTGGCACCGATGATGGCTCCATTGCCGATGCTCACGCCCGGCATCACCACGGCACCATGGCCGATCCAGGTGTCGTGTCCGATGCTGATCCCCTGCCCGGCGCGCCAGTCAAAGAATTCCTGATCGTCACTCTCGCCGTCAAAATACCATGACGAGCGATAGGAAAAATGGTGCAGCGACGCCCGCTGCATCGGATGCATGCTGGCATAGATCCGCACATGAGCGGCGATATTGGCGAATTTGCCGATGGTGGCATAGGCAATCTGGGTGTTCTCGACGCAGTAGGAATAATCCCCGATGGTCGAGTGCGCCACGGTGCAATGAGCGCCAACTTCGGTGTAGCGGCCCAGCATGGACTGAACGACCTTTGCCGTGGAATGCACCAGCGGCGTCTCTGACAGCTTTGTCATGCCGCAGACTTCCCCGTTGCAAAGGCTGACACGTCGATGATGTGATCAGCCACCGCGTTGCGTACATCCTGATCGTGGAAGATCCCCAGCAGTGCCGCACCATCGGCCTTCTTGCGGGCAATCAGACTGATCACCACCTCGCGGTTGGCTGCATCCAGCGAGGCTGTTGGTTCATCCAGCAGCAGGATCGGGTGATCGGTGATGAAGCCGCGGGCAATGTTGACCCGCTGCTGCTCGCCACCCGAGAACGTCGCCGGCGGCAGCGACCAGAGCTTTTCCGGCAGATTGAGTTCGGCAAACAAATCCCGCGCCCGCTGGTGCGCGATCTCCTGCGCAATGCCTCGGATCATCAGCGGCTCGGCGGCAACATCGAGTGCAGATACCCGGGGCACAGCGCGCAGGAACTGGCTGACATAACCGATGGTTTCACGCCGGATCGCCAGCACCATGCGCGGATCGGCACTGGCAACATCGATATGTTTGCCGTGATGGCTCACCAGAATCTGGCCACTGTCGCAGCCATAATTGCCATAGAGCATTTTCAGGATCGAGCTTTTGCCGACACCCGACGGGCCACCAAGCACCGCGCAGGATCCCGCTTTCAGCGAGAACGACACATTGGTGACGACCGGCAATTCGACGCCGCCACGCATATGCATGACGAAGGTCTTTTTCACATCCGAAGCGACAAGCAAAGTCTTCATCGATCAAACCTGCAGAATGGAGGAAACAAGAAGCTGGGTGTAAGGCGCACGCGGATCATCAAGCACCCGGTCGGTGAGACCGGCCTCGATCACCCTGCCCTCTTTCATCACGATCATCCGGTCCGACAAAAGCCGCGCCACGGCCAGATCGTGGGTGACCACCACCACCGCGAGACCGAGATCGGAGACCAGTCCGCGCAGCAGGTCGAGAAGCCGCGCCTGCACCGAGACGTCCAGCCCGCCGGTGGGTTCATCCATGAACACCAGCCGTGGTTCGGTCACCAGATTGCGGGCAATCTGCAACCGTTGGCGCATACCGCCGGAGAAGGTGCGCGGCTGATCATCGACACGGTCCTCATCGATCTCGACGCGGGATAACCAATCAATCGCGGTGTTGCGGATATTGCCGTAATGCCGGTTGCCCACCGCCATCAGCCGCTCGCCGACATTGGCCCCGGCCGAGACCGTCATGCGCAAGCCATCAATCGGGTTCTGGTGCACAAAACCCCAGTCAGTGCGCATCAGATAGCGCCGTTCGGCCTCCGCCATCTTGTAGATATCGGCGCTCGCGCCATCACGCATCCGGTAATGAACCGTGCCGCAAGTGGGCGTCATCCGCGAGGAAATGCAGTTGAGCAGCGTGGTTTTGCCTGAGCCGGATTCGCCGACAATCGCCAGCACTTCGCCCGGCCACAGATCAAAACTGACATCAGCGCAACCGATGCGCTTGCCATAGACCCGGGTCAGATTGTCCACACTCAACAACGGCTGATCGGCTGCTGAGGTGAGCCCGCCAACCGGCGCTTCAAGTGTCTGAGAAAGGCTCATCACATCGCCTCCTTCGTGATATCCGTGTCATCGCCAAGCAAAGCGCCGCGATGGCCATCTGCCCGGCGGCTTTCGCAATAATGGGTGTCGGAGCAGACGAACATGCGGCCGCCCTTGTCATCGAGCACCACCTCGTCGAGATAGACCTGCTCCGCGGCGCACAGCGCACAGGGTTGATCAAAATGCTGGATCTCGAACGGGTGATCCTCGAAATCGAGACTGACAACCTCGGTGTGCGGCGGGATCGCGTAGATGCGCTTCTCCCGGCCCGCGCCAAACAGCTGCAGCGCTTCGGACTGGTGCATTTTCGGATTGTCGAATTTCGGCGTTGGCGACGGGTCCATCACATAGCGCCCCTCGACCTTGACCGGATAGGCATAGGTTGTGGCGATATGGCCGTTGCGGGCGATGTCCTCGTAGAGCTTGACGTGCATCAGGCCATATTCCTCAAGCGCATGCATCTTGCGGGTTTCGGTCTCGCGCGGCTCGAGAAAACGCAAGGGTTCCGGGATCGGTACCTGATAGACCAGCACCTGGCCTTCCTTGAGCGGCGTTTCCGGAATCCGGTGCCGGGTCTGGATGATCGAGGCATCCGGCGTTGACGTGGTCGTCGCCACACCGGCGGTTTTGGCAAAAAATGCCCGGATCGAGACCGCATTGGTGGTGTCATCAGCGCCCTGGTCGATCACCTTGAGCACATCTTCGACCCCTATGATCGCCGCTGTCACCTGCACGCCACCGGTGCCCCAGCCATAGGGCATCGGCATTTCGCGGGAAGCAAACGGCACCTGGTAGCCGGGAATGGCAATCCCCTTGAGGATCGCGCGGCGGATCATCCGCTTGGTCTGCTCATCAAGATAGGCAAAATTGTAGCTCGCCAGGTTCTGTGAGCTGTTGTCTTGTGTCAGCGCGTTCATTCCGCGGCCTCCATCTTGTCATCAGTCGCAGCAGCATCCTCATCCGCTTTGGCGGCACTGGCGAAATGCTCGGCCCGCATGCGGCGCACCAGATCGAGTTCGGCCTGGAAGTCGACGTAATGCGGCAGCTTGAGGTGCTCGACAAAGCCGGTCGCCTGCACATTGTCGCAATGCGACAGCACGAATTCCTCATCCTGCGCCGGCGCAACAATGTCCTCGCCCAGTTCGGAGGCGCGCAATGCCCTGTCACACAGCGACATCGCCATCGCCTTGCGCTCGGCGTGGCCGAAGACAAGCCCGTAGCCGCGGGTAAATTGCGGCGGCGCCTTGGCCGATCCCTGGAACTGGTTGACCATCTGGCATTCGGTCAGCTTTACCCGGCCAATTGCCACGCTGAAACCAAGCTCAGGGATCATCACCTCGACATCGACTTCGCCGATGCGGATTTCACCGGCAAACGGGTGGCTGCGGGCATAGCCGCGCTGGGTCGAATAGGCCAGCGCCAGCAAAAACCCTTCATCGCCACGCGCCAGCGTCTGCAGCCGCGCATCCCGGTCCATCGGATATTCTGTCGGTGTGCGGGTGATGTCGGCAACCGGCCGCGCCGCGTCCGTGGCCGGATCATCTTCGATCAACCCTTCGTCGCCGAGAATATCGGAGACGCGGATCACCTTCTCGCCGGTATCCGCCCCGGTCGCGGGCGCCTCCACCGGCATATCCCCGGCAAGCGCCGGATCGAGCAGGCGGTGCGTGTAATCGAAGGTGGGGCCAAGCAATTGCCCGCCTGGCAGATCCTTGTAGATCGCCGAGATCCGGCGCTCGACCTGCATGGCGCCGGTATCCACCGGTTCGGAATATCCAAACCTTGGCAACGTGGTCCGGTAGGCGCGGAGCAGGAACACCGCCTCGATCAGGTCGCCGCGCGCCTGCTTGATGGCCAGCGCCGCAAGTTCGCGATCGTAGAGCGAGCCCTCGCCCATCACCCGGTCAACCGCGAGCGACAATTGCCCGGCGATCTGCTCCAGCGTCAGCCCCGGCACATCCGCATCGCCGCGGCGGCGGGCGGCAAGAAGGCGGTGGGCATTGGCGATGGCGGCTTCGCCACCCTTGACTGCTACATACATGACTATGCCTCCGGTCGGATCAGGCGGGTGCTGCGCGGCATTGCCGCCACGCAGCCGTGACCGGCAAGGATCAGATCGATCCCGCGCGGAAACGCCTGCCGGTTGGCCTGCCATTGCTCGGTGAAATGCTGCGGCATCGGCTCCGGCGCGAGCGATGCCCGGTCCTTGATGCCCGGACCTTCCAGCGTAAGCTGTGCACCTTCGGACAGTGTGGAAACCTGCAGGATCACGCTGGTCGAACGATCCGGGAATTCCTGGGTTCCGAGCGAAAATCCGTTCAGCGCCGAAAGGCTTTGCGGCGCGGCAACAACGGCAAACACCGCTTCCGACTGGTGCGCGGTGATCGGCGCGCCGGTGTGAAACACGATCCAGTCGCGGACTACCGACGTCTTGGTCAGCGCCGGATCAAGCCAGACCGGCGTACCGGCACCGGCCAGGGCCGCGATCAGCACGGAGGCCGACGCCGTCAGCGGTGCCGGCGGTGATGTCATCTCGGGCAACGCATGAACCGAACCGGGTCGCGCCATCGCCTCCATCAGCGCCCGGAAAACCAGTTGCGAAGCACCAACGGGATCTGAAAAACCGCCCTCATAGACGGTGGAGTTGTGTGTCGCAGCCGGCATCAGTCTTCCCCTCGCACCATGGTGAAGAAATTGACCCGTGTCGCGGCCGTTTCTTCGCGCAGTTTCGCATCCGCCCCGGAGGCTGATTTTTCCAACGGTTTGACGATGTCGCGTTCGATCAGGTCGGCATGAGCCGGGTCCTGCGCCAGCGCATCGATGACGGCGACCAGTTGCGCCTTGCGGACATCCCGTCCGCTGATCATGGCGTGGCCAATCTGGCCCGAACCGATCCGGACCGTTACCCGTGTTGCCGAGATTTCGCCGACATGGAAAGGCTGCCCGCCACCACCGACACGCCCCCGCAGCGCGACAAGTCCCGATTCCGGCCCGCGCAGCAGCTCCACCGAAGGATCAAGTCCGGTCCGCTTCCAGCACGCCATGAGATCCTTGCCGGGCGCCTTTGCAAGCACTGACAACCGTCGCTGCCGCGCAGCCACATCATCGGCAACCATCTGATCCTGCACATCACCCGCTAGCGTCATCAAGAACTCCTTATTTGTCTATTTATCTAGACAACCATATGAATTACGATACACTTAAACCAGGCGTATGACGAGCTTGTGACATCACGAAAGGAAAGCCGGTTGGACAAGCTGCAAAGACGCACCGGAATTGCACTGTGGCGGCAGGTTGCCGATCAGATCCGCCAGTCGGTTCTCACCGGACTGGCGGCCAATGACCGGCTCCCCGCCGAAGCAGATCTGGCGACCCGATTCGGGGTCAACCGTCACACGGTCCGCGCCGCAATCGCCGCACTTGAGAAGGAAGGCATCTTGCGCGCCGAGCAGGGCCGCGGCACCTTTCTCAACAACCGCAAGCGGCTGCGCTACCCGATCGGCCAGCGCACCCGTTTCTCCTCCGGCCTTGAAAATCAGGCTCAGAAGCGCTCCGGCAAATTGCTGTCGAGCGAAACCATCCCCGCCCCGTCCAGAGTTTCAGAGGCGCTGTCGTTGCCGCCACAGGCATCGGTCATCCAGCTCTCAACCGTTTCCGCCGCTGACGGTGATCCGATTTCGGCAGCCATGTCCTGGTTCGATGCGGCACGTTTCGCAACGATTGCGGAAGCCTACACCGAGACCGGTTCGATCACCGCGTCCCTGGCGCGCCTTGGCGTGGACGATTACACCCGCAAGTCCACCGCTGTGGAAGCCCGGCATGCCAGCAGCGAGGATCTCGATCTGCTCGCGCTCTCGCCCGGCGCCATCGTGCTTTTGACCCGCTCGGTTGACGTCGATTCCGGTGGCCATCCGATCCAGTATGGTGAATCCCGTTTCGCCGCCGACCGGGTCGAACTGCTCATCGACACCGCGTCATCCGCACTCTCGCAAGAGACTGAGTGAAGCGGGCGCTGTCACATTGTCACAACGAGCGTCACAAAACTGAGAACTGAATCGTGTTTAAGCCTGCCAGCAAGACGATTGCTCAAGGTTTAGGCGGGCTCCGTGACCACAAAATACCGGACCATCTTTCTCTCCGACATCCACCTCGGAACTCCCGATTGTCAGGCCGATATCCTGATCGACTTTCTACGCGAGCATGACGCGGAAACGATCTATCTGGTCGGCGACATCATCGATTGCTGGCGCATGAAACGAAAGGGCTTTTACTGGCCACAGTCTCACAATGACGTGGTCCAGAAGCTGTTGCGCAAGGCCCGCAAAGG
>NZ_JBDWHW010000074.1:0-3017 GCF_039975035.1 Hoeflea sp.
TGGACAGGCGGTACATCTGATCGTCAAACCTGCCGAGGCCGGGCTCATGACGTCGATGGTCGTGACCACCTCGCGGCGGACCTATCACATTCAGCTCAAGTCCCATCCGACCCAGTACATGGCTCGCATCGGCTTCGACTACCCCGAAGACATCAATGCCCGCTTCGCCGAGATCAATGCACGGATCGACGCGAGCGTCGTTCCCGGCGCCGGCGTTCCCGCCGACCAGCTCGATTTCTCCTTCCATGTCAGCGGGTCCGCGCGCTGGCGACCGACGCGGATCTATAGCGACGGCATGAAGACTTTCATCCAGTTTCCGTCTTCGCTCTCCGGCCAGGATGCGCCGGTGTTGTTCGTCGTCTCCGGTGGCGAAAACCGGATCGTCAACTACCGGATGAAGGGAGCAATGATGGTGGTCGACTACAATATTGATCGAGCGATCCTTGTCTCGGGCGTCGGGCGCCAGCAGCAGAAGATCACGATCAGGCGGGGAGGGTAGGGGATGTCGAAACTCCTCTCTTATCTTCGTTTCTCCGCCGCCCTGTTTTGCCTCGTCGTACTTGCAGCTTGCCAGACAATGGGCGGGACCGGATTGATTGAAAGCGAAGTCACCGCCGAACTCTCAACCGAAGCCGCAAGCTCGATTGCCGCGGACATGGTGGAGCAGCTCGCGGAGCATATCGGACCCGGAAGCACAACCATTGCAATCCGCGGCAATGACATCGTGTTCGGCCCGGCGCTCGAGACGTCCTTGCGGGAAAAAGGTTATGCCGTTGTGACCGACCAGGCGACCACTCAAGCGGCTGTCGAACCGCTGGCCTATAGCGTCGATCAGTTCGAGGACGGTGTGCTTGTGCGGATCTCGACCTTGAAGATCGAGCTCACCCGGATGTACACGCTCGGTACGACCGGTACGACCGGAGCGGTGCCCACAAGTCCCTTGTCCGTCATGCAGCGGAGATCGGCGGACAGGTCATGACACAATCGCTGAAGCTTGGTGGCGCCGGTGCCGAGAGTGGGCCAAGAATCCGAAGACTGAATCGTGTGCCCATCATCGTTGCGATCATCCTCATCGTGGTCTTTCTAGCGGCGATTTTCTTTGGCCTATCCTCAAGGGGATTGCATTTTGGGGACCGGCAGATCGACACGTCGTCGTCGCAACCAGCCTCCAATGATGCCGAAAGGCTCAAACAGGGCGTACCCGACGGGATCATCGGCGAGCCGAAGGTCATTTCGATGCAACCGACGCCAGCCGTCCAAAGGGAAGAACCCACTCGTAACCCGTTCACTCCACCCGACCAGAACCCTCAGAAGACACCAACGCCGCAAGCCCCAGCCATCGAGCCGGAAGCCGTGTGGCGCGCCCGGCTTGAGCGCGAGCAGGAAGAACAGATGCTCCGCGAATATCATCGCCAGCAGATGGCAAGCATTCAGGCTGAGGAAGCTGCGGCCAACTCGCCGACCGCCGTCAATCTCAAGGGCCTCGACAACGCGAAAGCGACGCCGGTCGCAGCATCACAACAGTCCGTATCACCTGCAGGAACGTCAGGCAGTGCAATAGATCTATATGGCACTGCGTTGCAGGCCGGCATTGGCGGGCAGAATGCCGATCCGAATGGGCAGATTGGGAAGGCGCAGTTCTTCAACCAGGATATCGCTGATCTCGGCTACCTGCCGAATTCGGTTGTTTCGCAAATGTCGGCCTTTGAACTCAAGCGCGGTTCGGTCATTCCGGCAACGCTCGTCACCGGTATCAACTCCGATCTTCCCGGTCGCATCACTGCCCAGGTATCGCAAAACGTCTACGACAGCGCGACCGGCCGGCGACTGCTCATCCCGCAAGGAACAAAGCTGTTCGGTCGCTACGATTCCAACGTCTCCTTCGGGCAAAACCGGGTGCTTGTCGTCTGGACCGATATCATCTTTCCGAACGGATCGACGCTGCAGATCGGCGGCATGGCCGGTATGGATACCGCCGGCTATGGCGGGTTCAACGACAGGGTCAATAATCATTATCTCAAGACATTTGGCTCGGCGATCCTTGTCGCCCTGATCGGCGCCGGGACGGACATGCTGCTTCCGAAAGATAGCGCCACCACAATGACGGACAGCGCGGCGGACGCGGCCAGGCGGTCCTTTGCCCAGACCTTCGGGCAAATCTCGCAGCAAACCGTGTCGAAAAACCTCAATGTCCAGCCCACGCTCGAAATCAGGCCAGGCTACCGCTTCAACGTCCTGGTCGATCAGGACATCGTTTTCCCAAAAGCCTATCAATGAATCTAAGCTCGGAAACCGCGACACCGCTACGTGGCGGAACTTGTTTCCGCAGCTCACCACTATGCCGGAATTTTATCATCTTGAACGAGCTCCTCCTGCAATTGATCGATATGCTTTCATTGCCGCTTGAGGAGCGGGCGGCGCGGCGCGCCTTGCGGGATTTTGCAGCGGGCGCAGGCTTCGACTATTTCGCTTACCTGCATCTCCGTGGGCAAGAAAGCTTTGCTGTGTCGAACTACCCCAGGGAATGGCAGGATCAGTACGTCCAGAAGAACTACATTCGAGTTGATCCAGTCGTCACCAAGGCCAAACATGGGCCGCCGATATTTCAATGGTCGGCGGATGAAGCCAGACGAATTGGAAGGCTCGATGTAAGGCAATTCTACAAAGATGCGGATCGGTTTGGAATCCGCTCGGGTCTGTCGGTCTCGGTTCCTGTCGGCTTCAAAAGCAGAATGGTATTCACACTCGCATCCGAGAAGTCCATGGTGTGCATCGACGAGGATCCCGATCCAGTCACTGCAGCGATGGCGGTGGCATTTGTCCATTCCCATCTCGCCTCGGCGACCCCGGATGCTGCCATGGCGTCAGACATTCGCCTTTCACCGCGCGAGGCCGAATGCCTGCGCTGGTTCGCAGACGGCATGTCGATGCCGGACATCGCAGAAACGGTCGAGATAGGATATCGGTCCGTGCGTTCCTATCTCGACGAGGCAACGCGAAAGCTTGGCGCGGCAAAC
>NZ_JBDWHW010000075.1:0-5398 GCF_039975035.1 Hoeflea sp.
CGACGTCTCTCACGCCCGGTCTTCCCAGTCGTGAGTATCTCCAGTGTAGTCTCCATCGAGAAACTCCCTTCGCTCATCCATGGAAAGCCGATCACAGATCAGCGCTGTCAGGGCAACGTGCGGGCAGAACATCGCTTACGATGAAACCAAGTCAAATGGAGTTGACGAGGCCTTCACCTGTCGGGCGCGTTTTACTTTGATACTTTGATACTTTGAACGTGGACAGGATCAAATGCGGAAAAGCCAAATGCGAACACTAGTGGTGATATTGGTATCAATTGTCATGGCGACGTCAGGCACTTGGAGTGCCAATGCCAATGAATGGACAACGAGGTTCGGCAAAAATGTAAATGGCCTTGCATATGCAAATATGCGGACTGAGAAACATGAATTCGCATTCGAGTTTTACTGCGATGGAAATGACTGGGAAGACAATCGTCTCGGTGTGAAGTTTTTCGCAATCTCGCTTCCGAGATTATATGCGCAAGATGACGCGGACGCCAGTTTATCGCTCCGTTTCCTATTGTCCGGAGGCACCGATTATCAGGAGCCTCTGGACGCCCACTATTTCGACGGCGGCCCGGGAGATCAGGCCTGGCTTGGTTCGATCAATGCCGGCAAATTCGAGCTCGATGCTTTGGCCGCGTCGCGTCGTCTGGATATCCTGAATCAGGATGGCGAGCTTGCCTACACTTTTGGCACCAAGGGCACGGCTAGTGGAGTGGCCGCAATCCCTAAACACTGCAAGCTTGGAACAGAGTGAGTGGAAATGTCCAAAATCAGACAATGTGCACAATGCCACCAACCCAGACTGGTTCCGGTTTCGCGCAAGATGCAGATTTACAATTCGATTGTTCACTACAAGTGCGGAAATTGTAACACTGAAGTCGATATCACACCTCCTGCCAGCATAGGTGTCGCGACAACCGTTGGAATTCTGGCGCTTGGGTTTTGGGGGTGGATTCTGTTGAGAGGCAGCGGCTCGCCCGATTTTATCGCTCTATTGCTATACGGCGCAGTCGGCCTCGTCTTTTTCTGGATGACGCTTGCTCCACTTGCAGTAAATTACAGAAATCCGGCACTTAAGGACGGTGAAACGATTCAGGTACCTGTTGATTCTGGAAATGCCCATATCGCCAGGAAGCCCATTCTCTGGATAGAGAGTCTTGGGTATTTTGCCGGCATGATCGCACCACTCATCTTCATAGTTTGCGTTTTGGGCGGTGCAGCGCTGGTTGGTTATATCAATTTCACTTACTTTTGAGCCAAACTCGAAGCTCCGAGCGCACTGAATTTTGCACGCATTTTGGCAATGGTCGCCGAATTCACAGCCGTCATGACTCGCTATCCAGTGAATGGCTCTCGGAGCTTGCTGCAAATTAGCGTGAGCTTTGTCGCGTTTGCCGATACCAAAAAATGCCAACTCCAAGCGCCCAGATCAAATCAATAAGCCAAACGACAATTCCGAAAAATGCAAGAAACACAGTTGCGGCGAGCACCAGTGCGCAAGCCAGCAGCAGCAATTGAATGGTCCCGATAATTGGCCTCCGCATAAACAGGGTGCCGAGCCCCGGTACCAGCAAATTGCATATGATCTGAAGCATGTGTGAGTCCTCAAAGGTTGCCTTGTATGAGTGTTTTCAGATTGAAGTGAACTTCCCGGATTACTGTAGACAGAGCGTCCAGGTCATCGGGATTTCGATCCCTTGAGCGCCATTCCTTTATAACGTATTGCTAGTCCATCACGGCTTGGGAATTCGGGGGGGAACACATTGGTCGGCAGGATTATTATTGCTGATGATCACCCGCTATTCCGTGAAGGTCTGCGACGTATCATTCAGCGCGTAATTACGGCTTCTCTTGTCGAGGTGACCGACACTGATTCCTTGCTGTTGGAGGCGCAAAAGGACGAAGCTCCGATCATGATGCTGCTTGATCTGGTCTTCCCTGGTTTCAAGGGGGCGGAAACTGTTGCTGATCTGCGCAAGGCATATCCTGGGTCGGCTTTGGTTGTTATTTCGATGACTGATGACAAGGCCGTTGCGGACGAGATGATCGCGGCAGGGGCAAACGGTTTCATCTCGAAATCCGTCTCCGCAGACGAGATTATGCTTTCCATCAACAAAGTCGTGGACGGCGAAATTGTTGTTTGCCTGGATGGTGATGATACCATCGGAGAGAGCATTCTCTCCAATCTTCCACAGCGGCACATCGATGTGCTTGTCGGAATTGGCCAGGGAAAAACAAACAAGGAAATCGCGCGCGAATTGGGGATTTCTCCCTTTACCGTGCGCGCACATATTTCAGCGGTGTTCAAGTCACTGGGTGTGTCCACTCGCTCGGCCGCATCGGCAATGGCCGTTTTGTATGGCTTGATATAGCCGTTGCAAAGATAGCCCATCAGCTCGCGTCGGCGTAATCGGCAGTCATTGCCAACAGGACAGACCGCAGTTGCATCGGCAAAACAGGCTTGTGGAGCGTCCAGAATCCTGCCTGTTTTGCAAGTCCCTCGATTTCGTCGGTGATGGTGCCGCTGATAATTGCGGTAGGCACCGGGATTTTCAGATTTATCTCTCTTGCAAGCTCAATGCCGTTTGTCGGGGTGTTGAGGTGATAGTCCATGAGCAGTATGTCAAAGCGTGGTGGCGATTCCGACATTGGAGTGCCGGTCTCCACGTCATAGCCCCAATTCATAAGAAGGTTCTTCATTGCCTTCATCACCTGCGGATTGTCGTCGATGATCAGCACAGTCTTGTTTGGTTTTTTGAAAACCTCGCTTGAAACGGCAGCAGCCTGCTCTTGAGCCGGCCGAGACGAAACCTGGAGTCCATCAATGGCTACGTGCGTACCGACACCCTCTGTGGACCTGAAATCAACATCCAGATCCAGAAGGCGCGCCGTCCGCGATACAATCGACAATCCTAAACCCAGCCCATCCCTGCGGCCGGGACCATGCGGATTGCCGCGAACAAACTCGTGAAAAATCTCTTCCTGGAGATGATCAGGCACGCCGATTCCCTGATCGAGAACATGAACACTTGCCGTGCCATTCCGCACCCTTGCACCCAGAAGTATCTTGGCACCCGGCGCATACTTGACGGCATTGAAAACCAGGTTCTGAAGTATGGAAGACAGGAGGGCCTTGTCGGTTTTCACCCAGATCGAAGTGCCGACCAGCTTTATAGAACCACCATGCTCTTCGGCTTCAGGCAACGCTTGCCGCACGGTTTGGCGCAGCACTTCATCCAGAGAAAAAACTGTCAGGTCGGGTTTCAATCCGCCAGCTTCCAGCGAGGTGACATTGAGAAGCGATTTGAACAAATTGGATAGGTTGTCGATGGATAGATCAATTGTATCCAGAACGTCTTGCCCGTCGGCGTCAAGCTCCTGATCGCGCAAGCACTCGGTCAGGAGCCCAATGGCGTGTATTGGCTGCCGCAAATCGTGGTTTGCCTGCGCCAGAAACTGGGTTTTGGCGGAATTGGCCATATCCGCCTTCTTTGCCGCAGCGAGATATTTGTCGGCCAGATCGAGATTTTCCAATTTTGTTGCCAGATACTCGGATAACTCCTCGCTGGTATCGTTGGCCAAACCGCACATCATGACGGCAAAGATAAGAACGAGAATACCCAGCAGAACAAAATCGCCACCCATCATGAAAATTCGGATGGCGAGGAGTCCGGTAAAGGGCAGTTCGTAGAAGAAAAATGAGAATTTGAAGATGCCCAGGGAGCGAGCTGCAGCGGCTGAAGCGCCTGCCACGATTGCCATCTGGATGGAAAAATGTGCCGGATTTTGAACGTCCAGCCCGAAAAAGAGAAAGGTGCCCCAACTGGTTCCAACAAGAGCAAACAGGACATGCAGCCTATTTTGCCAATGATCCAGATCAAGCTTACCGCTCGTTCGGCTCTCCACTTGTTTGCCCAGAACGTAGAGCAGAGTTGGTGTCACCAAAATTTCCCATACGCCCCAAAATACCAGCCAGTGCAGCGCCAGTACATCCCAGGCGAGATAGATCAGGACACATGCTGAAGCAATGTGACCAAAAAATATCTTGGCGGGTGCGCGCGAGAACAAGCGGGCGCGGTCAGCCTGAAAGTCAACAGCACCGGGAAACAGCGATTTCATACGACGTCTATCCTAAAAAACACGTCCTAGCCTAACTCGGCAGAAGGGCTGGCGCACTAGTACATCTGTCCGAATTGCAACAGCCCGTCCCCCGCATCTAGCTTTCAGCCACCTTGAGAATAAGCAATGATTGGAATCGAGAATGGCCGGAAATCAAAACTCATTCAAAAAGCTGACGTTCCTGGGCGGCGCATTGCTGTGTGTTTTGTCGACAGCAAGCCTGGCGGGCACAAGCGCACCCTATTACTTCGGTGATCACGCCGGAAATGTGCAGGGCCTATACACCGATACCCGCTGCAATGGAATACAGAGCGGTTGCGTCGGATTTGGACGCTATTGCAATATCGATTTCTATTCAAACTCGTATGCAAGAAAAAAGGCAAAAGAGACGTGGCAATATAAGGGATATATCGGCATCCGCCAAAACTCCGGCAATCACCCCGTCATATGTGAACTGAAGAAGTAGTATTTTTCCGTGAAATACCCGCTTCTAACACTTCTGTTCATTGTGTCTGGGTGTTCGTCAACGTGGGAATCCTCCAGCGCTGTCTCGACACGAACAAGCAGTGAACAGCGGAAAGTTGTTGCGGCGAGCGCTGGACGGGCTGAAAGCCTCAATGGCGACGAAGTGTTCCTGCTGATTTACCGCGAAGGCGGATTTGTCGGCTCCGCGACAGCATGGCCAGTTCGCTACAATGGAACCAAAATCGGGGCATTGAAGAACGGTTCGTTTATTGCCATCAAGACCAATGCTGGTGTGAAAGAGCTCACGCCTGAATCCCATCTCGGTATCTATTCTGAAGGGGTGGAGCGATTTGAACTGAACGCCGATGCCGGCCACACCTACTATTTGAGGCATGGCCCGGACTCGATCTACACCTCGAAGGTCAAGATCAGGCAGGTGCCGGGTGCAAAAGCCAGTGCTGAAATCGCCAAATATTCGCTTGTGAAAGTTGTTGACGAATACAAGGCGTCAGCAGCCAATTCTGCAGATAGAGTGAGTTCCGTCAAAGGGCGGGTTTTCATTGAGCGAGGAATCAAAACTTTGCCCGCCAAACCAGGTTCCCTTTTGCTAGCCGGCGACAAAATCAATGTTCATGAGGGTTCACGGGCGGAGATAATTGTTCGCGGCGGGCTACTCAAGATTACAGAGAAGACATCTTTTCAGGTCCCGGACGCTCCCCAAGCCACGCCGCCGCCCGGCATGGCATCAAAAGCCTGGATCAAGATCAAGAAGTTACTCGAAGGGGAGAATTTCGAACTCAAGGGG
>NZ_JBDWHW010000076.1:0-37011 GCF_039975035.1 Hoeflea sp.
CTGGGCCTTGAAATTGGATGGAGAGCCATCGGCCGCGGCAAAGCGGTATTGCTGCACAAACGAACCGCCCAGGCCGATAAAGGCCATTCCGAAGGCAAACAGCCAGAATTCATGCCGGAAAAGCGCGATCGCGGAAATGATGCCGCCGAGTGCGGTCATGACCATGCCGGACAGGAAGCCATGTCTGCGTCCGATCTGGCGCATCAACCAGGCGGCGGGAAGCGCACCGACGGCGACGCCGAGGTTGAATCCGGTCACCGGGGCGGTTGCGAGTGATTTGTCGGCGCCAAGCAGATAGAACCCGGCCAGGCCGCCCATGGAAATGGCGATCGGCGCTGCAGCTCCGCCAAAAGCCTGCGATGCTGACAGTAACAGCGCATTGCGCCGCGCCAGATTTTCGGCATCGGTGGCGCCGGCCAATCCGACCCTGTCGAGAAGCGCCATTCCTGTTAATCCTTGTCGGGTTTTGACTCACCGCGATATGTGCGCGCCAACCGGTCGAGAACCGCGTTGACGATCTTGGTCTCATCGCTTTCGAAGAAGGCGCGCGCCACATCGACATATTCATTGACGATCACGGCGACAGGAACATCCTTTTTGAAGGAGAGTTCCCATGCCCCTGCCCTGAGGATCGCCCGCAGCGTTGTATCGAGCCTGGAAAGCGGCCAGTCCTCGGTCAGGCTGGCGCGAATTGCCGGGTCAAGCGCCCGCTGGTTTTCCACCACTCCCGAAACAACCGCGCGGAACCAGGCCGCGTCAGCGGGCCGGTATTGCTCGCCATCAATCTCGCCGCCGAGTCGAAGGGCTTCATATTCCGCGACAACCTCAAGCACACCGGCACCGCCGATATCCATTTGGTAAAGCGCCTGGACGGCAGCCAGCCTGGCCGCGCCACGCTGGTTGGCAGCCTTGATTTCCGGCGATGCGGCCGGCGAGGAGTTTTTGTCAGCGTCCACGATCAACCCGCCAGCTTATCTTTCAGCGCGATCATTGTCAGCGCTGCGCGAGCCGCGAACCCGCCCTTGTCGAGCTTGTCCTTCTTGACCCGTTCCCAGGCCTGTTCCGCATTCTCGGTGGTCATGATGCCGTTGCCAAGCGCCAGCGATTCGGACACGGACAATGTCATCAGCCCACGCGCGGATTCATTCGAGACGATTTCGAAATGATATGTCTCGCCACGAATGACAACGCCCAGCGCGACGAACCCGTCATATTCGGTTCCACCCTCATCCATCGCGTCGAGCGCAATAGCGATGGCCGGCGGAATTTCCAGCGCGCCGGGCACGGTGACCACGTCACAGGTTGCTCCGGCAAGGTCCAGCGCGGACTTGGCGCCGTCAAGCAGAGCGTCGGACATGTCATCGTAAAAGCGGGCTTCAACGATCAGAAGATGCGGGGTCTTGGTCTTCGCCATGACGGCTTTCCTTCTTGCGGGTCGTGTTTGCCACGCGTCAAGGGTTCCAGAACGGAACCGGAAATTGGATCGGATCAGAGCGGGGGTCAAACCACTTTGTCCGCCGCTTGGCAAGCACAAATGGCCACCCGCCGCCCGGCAGCGGCCTTTTGTCCGCCCTCGCGAGCGGTTTGCAACCAGTATCGTCGTTCCAACGCGCATCCGCACATGCCGTATTGCGTGCCTTTCCGCAGCGCCGCGACTCCTCTAGACAGGCATTCATGCGCACACCCAAACCCAAGGAAACCGACCTCTACCTCCCCGTCAAAGCCCTGCTTGAAAGCCAGGGCTACACGGTCAAAGGCGAAATCGGCGCGGCGGACATCGTGGCTGTGCGCGACGGCGATGATCCTGTGGTGGTGGAACTCAAGACCGGATTTTCGCTTTCGCTGTTTCACCAGGGCATCGAACGGCAGGCCATCACCGACGCGGTTTATATCGCGGTGCCGCGCGGAACCGGGCGAGCCTTCCTGAAAGCGATCGCCGCCAACAAATCGCTGTGCCGGCGGTTGGGGCTTGGCTTGATGACGGTGCGGCTCAAGGACGGGCTGGTGGAGGTGCATGCGGATCCGGCGCCCTACAAGCCCCGCAAATCCGCAATCAAGAAAACGCGGCTGCTGCGGGAATTCGCTAAACGCACAGGCGACCCCAACGCCGGCGGCGCCACGCGGCAAGGGCTGATGACCGCGTACCGGCAGGATGCCTTGCGCTGCGCCCGTGTGCTTCGCGAGCTTGGCCCGACCAAGGCAGCGCAGGTGGCGAAGGCATCGGGCGTCGAGAAAGCCAGGGCGTTGATGGCCGACAATCATTACGGCTGGTTCGAGCGCGTCGAGACCGGGATTTATGGGCTTTGCGCCAAGGGAGCCGAGGCGCTGCTGACGCATGGCGATCCGGATCACGGATCCAGGCCTTCCGCTTGCGCCGGTCCTGATTGACGAAGCAGACGCTTTGGCTACATCGCCAGGTCTCCGGCACGGTTTCCGATGGCAAGGAAATGCCCGTGATCTTCACCGTTGATTAACCATAATTGCCGATGCTCGGAGCCTGACACCTCTCGCCCGGGCAATGGCATGCGCCACGTACCACCTTCTTTCTCCGGACAACCGGGGCATCCGGCATGGGCACCGCTGCAAAGCGGCCTGCAGTTGGCGCGTCCGGACATCTTGTCGCCCGGTGTCATTCGCGGATCGGCTATCATTTTGTCGGCACTTGGCCTGGCATTGATGCTGATTTCGCTGCGCCCATTCGTCGGCGCCAGCATGATCAGCGAAGCCGGAGTCGATGAAGGCAGTGCGCTCAACCAGTACGGGTTCCTGGCGGCGGGACTGATATTTGCATTGTCGGTGATGTGCCTGGCCAGCCGGCAGGCGCTCGTGAGACTGCTGACCCCGGGTTTCCTGTTGCTGGGCATGGTGCTCGTCTACAACGTCGTCACCTCGCCCGAGCCGATGCAGGCGTTGCGCGCGGTGGTGCTCACCGTGATCGGAATGTTCATCGCGTTTTCGGTCATGGTGCTGCCGCGCGGCGAGAAGGACTTCCAGACCGCCCTGATTGCCGCCACGCTTGCAACCCTTGCCCTGTCCTATGGCGGCCTGATTGCATTTCCCAATCTGGCGACGCATGGCTATGACGCTTATGAACCGCAGCATGCCGGGCTCTGGCGCGGCCACTTCAGTCACAAGAACATCGCCGGGCCGGTGATGTGCGTCATCGCTATTTTCGGTGTTTACCTGATCCGGTCCGGTCAACGCTTCATTGGATTGATCATATTTGCCGCCGGGGCGCTGTTCGTCGTCAACACCGGATCGAAAACCACCAGTGGCCTGTTTCCCGTGGCCATACTGATCGTCTTTTCAGCGACCATTTTCGGACGCTCGGCAGCGGCCATCCTCTTGACCGTGATGGCCATCGCCGGCACCTATGTCCTGACAATTGGATCGCTGTCACATCCGCGGATTTCCTATCTGATCCTAGATATTCTGGGTGACGAAACCTATACCGGCCGGACCACATTGTGGGAATTCAGCCTGTCGAAAATACCCGAAAAACCCTGGCTCGGCTACGGTCTCTACAATTTCTGGAGCACGGGCAATGTGCGCGGGCTCGAAAAACCATTCGAGGCGGCGTGGGATTACCGTTACATCATTCACGGCCACAACAATTACCTCGACATTCTGCTCAATCTCGGTGTTATCGGCGGCAGTGTGCTGTTCTGGGTCCTGTTTGTCGGCCCGATGTTCAACTACGCCCGGGCGCGGCGCATTCCCGGCAATCGCAAGCTTGCCGACATGTTTTTCATGATCATCGTTTTCATGAGTCTTTTGTCGTTTCTCGAGACCTTCTTTCTGGCCCGCAACGATCCGATCTGGCTGATGCATATCTTCGCGGTGCTCGGACTGCATCTGCTGGCGCGATTTGACATCTCCGCCGGATCGAATGCCTCGGCCGCGCCGCCCGGCCGCCGATTTATGGCCTGACGCATTCGGCTGGCATCCGGCGTTTCAGGTTTGAGGAGTGTTGAAGCCGGCAAGCCGCGCTGCGTAGCGCGCCATCTGATCGACCTCGAGATTGACATGATCGCCTACAGCCCGCGCCCCCCATGTGGTGACAGCAAGTGAATGCCGGATCAGAAGCACATCGAACTCGGCGCCATCAACCGCATTGACCGTCAACGATGTTCCATCAAGCGCCACCGAGCCCTTCGGCGCGATGAACCGGGACAATGCTTCCGGCGCGCGCATCCTAAACCGACGGGCTTCGCCCTCGTCCTTGATCGCGATGATTTCCGCCTGACCGTCGACATGCCCGGAGACCATGTGGCCACCCAGTTCGTCACCGATCCTGAGCGAGCGCTCGAGGTTGATGGGGCTTCCTACGGTCCAGTCGCCGATGGTTGTGAGCCGCAGCGCCTCCTCCCAGGCTTCGACCTCGAACCAGCGCGTATTGTCGCCCTGCTGGGCAAGAGCCGTCACAGTCAGGCAGACCCCGGAACAGGCGATGGACGCGCCGATATCGATGCCGGCGGGATCCCAGGCAGTCTCGATGCGCAGCCCGACGCCCTGATCGCGTTCGGTCACTGCGGCGACCCGGCCGATATCTGTGATGATGCCGGTAAACATGGTCTCAGACCCTTTCGTATTCATGCATCTGGTCGCTACCGTATGTCATGGATAGAACCGGTCGGAAAGACGGCGGCACGGTCAGAGGCGTGAGCGGTGCGTCGACAGCATCGCCATCGATATCCGCCTCGCCGGTCAACAGCACGATCCTGTCGACCAGGTCCTCTTCGAGAAAGGCCCGTGCGACCTCGGCGCCGCCTTCAACCAGAACCGTGGACAGCCCGCGCGCCGCCAGATCCTCGAGCAGTTCGGGCAATGCCAGGCGGCCGTGATGCGCATCGGAAGCGATGAATTTTACGCCGCATTCCACCAGTCCGGCGCGCGCCCGGTCATACTGGGCTGCGGCGGTGGCGATCCATAACGGCGCGTCGCGGGCCGATTTTACCAGGCGTGAACCGACCGGCAATCTGAGTTGCGTGTCGAGCACCAGGCGCACCGGAGAGCGGTCTTCAAGGCCGGGAAGCCGACAGGTCAATTCCGGATCGTCATTGATCGCCGTGCCGATGCCGATCAGAATCACATCCGCCAGGGCACGCATGGCATGAACCTGGCGGCGCGTGATCTCGCCGGTGATCGGAACCTGGACGCCGTCGCGCCGGCCGATTTTTCCGTTGGCGGAGATTGCGAGTTTGAGAGTGACGTGAACACGGTTTTTGGTCCGTCGCGTCAGATATCCGGCGAGATCGTACTCCGCCTCTGTTGCCAGCACGCCTTCCTCCACCTCTATACCCGCCGCACGCAAGATCGCGTAGCCGCGACCGGAGACCCGTTCATCAGGATCGGTCGCCGCCGCCACGACCCGCGAAACCCCGGCTGCGACCAGGGCTTCGGCGCAAGGCGGAGTGCGCCCGTGATGGGCGCAGGGCTCGAGTGTGACGTAAGCGGTTGCGCCGCGCGCCAGTTCACCTGCCTGGGCAAGCGCCTGCGGCTCGGCATGCGGGCGTCCGCCGATTGCGGTGATGCCGCGTCCGACAATGACCGGCGCGCCGTTGATCTCACGGACAATGAGTGTTGCCACCGAGGGATTGGAGCCGGTGCGCCCTTCATGCCAGCGGGCAAGACGGATCGCCGCCGCCATATATCGACGGTCAAGCGCGCTCACCGTCATGACATCAGATCTCCCCGACGGAACTGTCGCCGGCAATCCGCGCGGTCAATTCGGCGATTGTCCGCTCAAAATCCTCAGGCCCGGTGAAATCGCGGTAGACCGAGGCATACCGGACAAAGCCGACATCATCGAGCGCCTTGAGCGCCTCAAGCACCAAAAGGCCGATTTCGTCTGTCGCAATCTCGGTCTCGCCCGAACTTTCCAGGCGGCGGACTATGCCCGACACCGCGCGGTCGATGCGCTCGGGGTCGACCGGCCGCTTGCGAAGCGCGATCTGAAAGGATTTCGCCAGCTTGTCGCGATCAAACGGCACCCTCCGGCCGGTTTTCTTGAGCACCTGCAAGTCACGCAACTGGACCCGTTCGAAGGTGGTGAACCGGCCACCGCAATCGGGGCAAACCCGGCGGCGGCGGATCGCGGCGCCATCCTCGGCCGGCCGCGAATCCTTCACCTGACTGTCTTCAGAACCACAATAGGGACACCGCATCAGATCTATCCGAGATACGGGTAGAGCGGGAAACGGTCGGTGAGAGAGATCACCTTCGCCTTCACCGCGGCTTCAACCTTGGCGTTGCCCTCTTCCGAATTGGCCGATTTCAGGCCATCAAGGACTTCGGCGATCAGATTGCCGATCTCGGTGAATTCGTCGGCGCCGAAGCCGCGCGTGGTGCCGGCGGGCGTTCCGAGGCGGATACCGGACGTCACGAACGGCTTTTCCGGGTCAAACGGGATTCCGTTCTTGTTGCAGGTGATGTTGGCCCGGCCGAGCGCACCTTCCGCCTTCTTGCCGGTGGCGTTCTTGGGGCGCAGGTCAACCAGCATCAGATGGTTGTCGGTACCGCCGGAGACGATGTCAAGGCCGGTGCTTTTCAGGCTGGCGGCAAGCGTCTTGGCGTTGTCGGCGACGTTGTTGGCATAGGTCTTGAATTCCGGCGTCAGCGCTTCACCGAACGCCACGGCCTTGGCTGCGATGACATGCATCAGCGGACCGCCCTGAAGCCCCGGGAAGACGGCGGAATTGATCTTCTTGGCCATCGCCTCGTCATTGGTCAGGATCATGCCGCCGCGCGGGCCGCGGAGCGATTTGTGGGTGGTTGTGGTGGTCACATGCGCATGCGGCACCGGCGATGGGTGCACGCCGCCGGCGACCAGGCCGGCAATATGGGCCATGTCGACCATCAGCCAGGCGCCGACACTGTCGGCGATTTCGCGGAACCGCTTCCAGTCCCAGACGCGCGAATAGGCCGTGCCGCCGGCCAGGATCAGCTTCGGCTTGGTTTCGTGAGCCTGCTTTTCAATCGCATCCATGTCGAGCAGATGGTCATCTTCGCGCACACCGTAGGACACGACGTTGAACCATTTGCCGCTCATATTGACCGGCGAACCGTGGGTCAGATGACCGCCCGAATTGAGATCAAGACCCATGAAGGTGTCGCCGGGCTGCAGCAACGCCAGGAACACCGCCTGGTTCATCTGGCTGCCGGAATTGGGCTGGACGTTGGCGAAATTGCAACCAAACAGCTTCTTGGCGCGCTCGATGGCGAGTTCTTCGGCGATATCAACGAATTGGCAGCCGCCATAATAGCGCTTGCCCGGATAGCCCTCGGCATATTTGTTGGTCATGACCGAGCCTTGCGCTTCAAGCACGGCGCGCGACACGATGTTTTCAGACGCGATCAGTTCGATCTCGTGCCGCTGACGGCCGAGTTCGCTCTGGATCGAACCAAACACTTCCGGATCGGAGTCGGCCAAAGACCGATTGAAGAAGGCATCTGCGTAGCGGGCTGCAGAAGTCGCGTTGGACATGTTCCAGGTTCCTTGTATGGCTCGGGCTATTGCTCAGATCTGACGAAGCGCCTGCAGGATCTCGACGACGCCCCGGCAATCGGGCGATTCCGGAACGCAGCGTGTCGACCCGGCTGCGGTTATTTACCCGTGTCGCATGGCAAGGGCAATATCCGCAGTCGCGATTGCGTCATTGCGGCGCGCCAAACGACAAAGCCGCCCTTTGCGGGCGGCTTCATGTCAGGTCGACAACGTGTTGGATAGCGAACTCAGCGCAACGCCAGCTCTTCCACACCATCGCGCTGATAGACATCGTCGCGGAACTGCACGACGCCATCTTCGGACGCCCAGGCCGTGAAATAGGTGAAATATACCGGAACCGGCTCGGTCAGTTCGATGACCGTGTTTTCGCGTGAGGCGATGGTCGCCTCCATGGACTGACGATTCCAGCCCGGCGTGTCCCTGAGCAGCCAGGTGTTGAGATCACGCACGTTCTGGACGCGTACGCAGCCCGAGGATTCAAACCGCATAAGCTTGTTGAACACACCCTGCTGCGGCGTATCGTGCATATAGACGGCGTGCGGATTGTGGAAATTGATCTTGGTCGAGGACATGGCATTGCCCTTGCCCGGGTCCTGGCGGAACATCAGATTGGGAGCCTTTTCGGCATACCAGTCGATTGTCTCCGGCGCGACTTCATTGCCCTGCCCGTCAAACAGACGAATGTTGTTGCGCGTCAGATAGGTCGGATCCTTGCGCATCAACGGCACAATGTCCTTCTCGATGATCGAGCGCGGCGAAGTCCAGTAGGGATTGAGAATGATCTCGTGAATTTTCGAATTGAGGATCGGGGTCTGCCGGTCGATCTTGCCGACAATCGCGGTATGACGCAGCACCACGCTGCCATTTTCCACGGCCTCGATCTGCGCTGCCGGAATATTGACCATCACGTAACGGTCACCGAGAAAGCCCGACATCGAGCGCAATCGCACCAGATTGGTCTCGAGTTGCCCGAGGCGGACATCAGCTGACACATTCAGCGCCTGATAGGAGTAACTGCCCAATACACCATCTGGCGGCAGGCCGTGACGGGCCTGGAATTTCTTGACCGCTCCGTCGACATAGGAATCAAACTCATTGGAAAGTCCCGCATTGCGGTCCAGATCACCCGATGCAATCAGTCGCTGGCGCAGGATTCGCACTTCCGGATCGGACACACCCATCCGCAACTTCTTCGTTGCCGGCACCACCGGCCAGCCGCCGCGGGCGATCAAATCCTGATAGTCAAAAATCGCGCGTTCGACAAAGGCGATGGTATCGGCGCTGGCAATCGGATGCCGTGTCGCCGTCTCCGCCACCGAACGGGAACTCTGCGCATCGAATTGATCATCCCAGGCGCCGCGACGCGGAGAACTGATAATGTCCTCGATGGTCGATTGGGCAAAGGCTGGCGTGGCCACCATCGCCGCTGCCGCCATACCGGCCGCGCGGCCCATGAAGCGACGGCGGGAAACTTTGTCTAATCCGGTCGGCTTTGTCATTCGAATTCCACCATGCAATCTGTTCTGACGTTGAGTTGGTCAGCTTTTATACCAATACCAACGTTAAAATAATCGGACCAAAAGCGGTCCTTCAAGTCTGCCGCGTCACTTTTGTGTGAGCGCACAACAAGAGCAGGATTTGATGGATCCGTTCCTTGCTACGAGCCATAACCCTACCACAACCGCTTTCACGGCAATATGGCTAATTCATGTTCTGCTCCAGAACGTCGGCGACGTGAGCTATGTTCCGGGCGGCCCTGATTGGTCGTTTTTGCCTGATCTGGACTGAACGACTGCATGGATACACCGCCTTGATCGGTGCGGACACCAGAAAGGCGGCCGAGCCGAAGCCTGCCGCCTTTGTCAGGTCGAAATTTCCGCCGGTGCTACAGCCGGTAGAGAATCTGATCGTTCCAGAACCGGTCAAGGCGCTGCATCAGCTTGTTGAGTTCCTCGAACTCGCTGGCGCCAATGCCGCCGACCTGGGCGATCGAGTTGATGTGCCGGTCATAAAGTGCCGCCACGGTTTCGGCGATTTCTGTGCCGTGTTCGGTCAGGCTGATGCGCACTGCACGCCGGTCGACCCGCGAGCGCTGGTGATTGATATAGCCCAGATCAACCAGCTTCTTGAGATTGTAGGAAACATTGGAGCCGAGATAGTAGCCGCGGCTGCGCAATTCTCCGGCGGTCAGTTCGGAATTGCCGATATTGAACAGCAGCAGAGCCTGGATGGCATTGATATCGGTGCGATTGGCGCGGTCGAACTCATCCTTGATGACATCGAGCAGACGGCGATGAAGCCGTTCGACCAGCTGCAGCGATTCAAGATAGAGATCGCGCAAGCCTTCTGACGAGTCGTTCGCAGGAGCTGTTTTTCGCGCCGATGCAAGTGCGGAATTTGTATATGACATGATGACTGCCTCACTGTTTGTTATGGCGGCTTTTTGTTCCCGCCTTGAGACAGACCCTATCGAATACGCATAAAATTCTACTTAAAGTGCAAGCTTAACATGAGGTTACCTTTGGCACACCGCTGATCACAGTGAATCAGTTCTTACCAGCTTGGCATCCTGGCGTCGTTTGACGAACAGGGCGACGCGAAACCCTATATAAACCGAGATCACGACAGCGTGCGCAATGACCAGTAACGGGCGCTCACCGTACCAAAGCGGGAATGCCTTGTGCATGATGATCTCGGAGCCGGCCGCGACCACCCAGATCACCGGTCCCCAGGACACCTGCATCCACAGTCCGACCGCCGCCACCGGAAGCAGCACGGCGAGTGCCGCGGAGGCAAACTGCCAATAGGTCGGAAGCAGGTCAAACCGGGACATGCCGCCGTCGGAGTAGCCGATCAGCCGCCCCCAGTATTGCAGTCCGGCAACCAGACAGCTCAGCGCCACCAGCCGCACGAACAGCCGGAAGCTGGCTTCGAGAGCGCCGGTGCCCGCCTCGGGTGCAGTGCCGATCTGCAAAATCGCCATCATTGGCGGGTTCCTTTTCCGGGCGCAGCCAGAAAGCGCCGATCATCAAAGCACTGTCATACCCAAACCGCGCCTGACGACGCAAGCCCGCAGCCGAATTGCGCGCCCCTGCCCGCCGGCTTCTTGACCGCGGGGGGCTGTGCGGTTTAACCCATCTGGCGGAGTGCGCGCGCTGCCTGCGCGCGACTGAAGCTGAGGAAACGGACAGATGAGCGACACCGGCAAGAACACCGCCGCGGGACTGGCGGCGGCGGCTTCGATCAATGTCGACGAGATCACCGCCCACCGGCGCATGCGCCGTACAAGGGGGGCGGACTGGTCGCGGCGGCTGGTTCGCGAAACCCGGTTGACGGTGGATGACCTGATCTGGCCAATATTCATCGTTCCCGGCGCCAACATTGCCGAACCCATCGACGCCATGCCCGGCGTCAACCGGATGAGCGTCGACAAGGCGGTGGAAGCAGCCAGGATGGCGGCTGATCTCGGAATTCCCGCGCTTGCCACCTTCCCCAATGTGGAAATGGAAAAGCGCGACATGACCGGCTCGCATGCGCTCGATCCGGACAATCTGATCAACCAGGCCACCCGCGCCATCAAGCAGGCTGTGCCGGACATCGGCGTCATCACCGATGTGGCGCTCGACCCGTTCACCGATCACGGCCATGACGGCATTTTGCGCGACGGCGAGATCGTCAATGACGAAACCGTGCGGCAGATCGCTGCGGCGGCGGTGCATCAGGCCGACGCCGGCGCCGACATCATCTCGCCCTCGGACATGATGGACGGCCGCATCGGCGCGATCCGGCTGGCGCTCGACGCGGCCGGACACCAGAATGTGTCGATCATGTCCTATGCGACCAAATTCGCCTCGGCCTGCTATGGGCCCTACCGCGAGGCGATCGGCACCTCGGGGCTTTTGAAGGGCGACAAGCGCACCTATTACCTCGATCCGTCCAACGCCATGGAAGCTGTCCGCGACGCGGGGCTGGATGTCGAGGAAGGGGCGGACATGCTGATGGTCAAGCCCGGCCTGCCCTATCTCGATATCTGCCGGGCGCTGAAAGACACCTATGGCCTGCCGACCTTCGCCTACCAGGTGTCGGGCGAATATTCGATGATCAAGGCCGGCCACGCGGCGGGCTATATCGACGGCGAGCGGATCATGATGGAAAAGCTGCTGGCCTTCAAACGGGCCGGCTGCGACGGCATCCTGACCTATTTTGCGCCGGAAGCAGCCAGACTGATCGCCAAGGGTGGCGGCTGAGCGGACGGCGTTTGCGGGGCAAAACCGGCGGCAAAGCCTTTAACCGGGGCGTTTGAGTTCCTACATCTATTGGATGCGGGCCATTTGCCCACGACCCGACGACAGGAGAGCCCCGTGAGCCAACCATTCCCAGACAGCGCAGCCGAGCAGGCCACCGGTCGGTATGATGATATCGCACTTTATGACGGTGTTCGCACACGGCGCATCATGGCGTTTTTCATCGATTACGCCATCGTGCTGGCTCTGTGCGTGCCGGTGGCGGTGCTGGTGTTCTTCATCGGAATCTTCACCCTTGGCCTCGGCTTCTTTCTCTATCCGATCCTGTTCCTGCTGGTCGCCATTCCCTATATCGGCCTGTCGATGGGCGGACCGAACCAGGCCACGCCCGGCATGAGAATGATGAACATCCGCGTCGTCAGGCTTGACGGTCGTCCGGTCGACTTCATGCTCGCCGTCGTCCACGGGGTGCTGTTCTGGGCGCTTAACGCGGTGTTGACGCCCTTCATCCTGCTCGCCACGCTGGTGCTCGACCGCAAGCAGACAGTGCACGACTGGCTCTTGGGCACGGTGGTGGTGCGGGGGTAACCCGCTTCGGACATTGGATTATACCACCACCCGCGTCTCGTGCTTCAATTGCCGCAGGATCAGATTGGTCTTGACCATTGAAACGCCTTCCAGCGCAAACATGAACTCCTCCAGAAACGCGTTGTAGGCGCCAAGGTCGCGGCAGCGGACGCGCAAGTGATAGTCGGCGTCGCCGGTGGTGGCGAAACAGTCGAGGACTTCCGGTCGAGTCATCACGGCCTGAATGAAATTTTCGACATGGCCGGCCTGATGGCGCGAGAGCACCACATGCACCATGGCATGGAATGAGAGGCCAACGGCGTCGGGGTTGACCAACGCCGTGTAGCGCTCGATGACGCCGCCCTCCTCCAGCACTTTCACCCGTCGCCAGCAGGCGGATGCCGACATCGCGGCACGCCCGGCAAGATCCTGGTTGGAGATGCGGCCGTCTTCCTGCAGGGCATCGAGAATCTGGCGATCTCCCTGCTGAATTTCGATTTCTTCGGCCATTCTGGGAATTCCTTTCACTTATCGGATGAAATTTGGTAACATCTACCACCGTTGTGACGCAAACCGGTCATTCTGGCAAGTTTGACCAGTCCGTCCGGGTTAATATGGCGGGCAGAGGAGCTGCCCATGACATTTCACACCTTCCCCATGTCCAATTATGCGCTCAGCGACCGTTATGCGCTGCAATCCGGCCGGGTGTTCATGACCGGCACGCAGGCGCTGGTTCGGGCCGTGTTCGATCAGGCGCGCCGTGACCGTGAGGCGGGGCTCAACACCGGCGGGTTCGTGTCGGGCTATCGCGGCTCGCCGCTGGGCGGGCTCGACATGGAGTTGTGGCGGCAGAAGGCGCGGTTGGCGGAAGGCAGGATAGAGTTCCTGCCCGCGGTCAACGAGGATCTGGCGGCAACCGCGGTGCTCGGCTCGCAGCAGGTGGAGACCAATCCGAACCGCCATGTCGACGGGGTGTTCGGCCTCTGGTACGGCAAGGGACCCGGTGTTGATCGGGCCGGCGACGCGCTCAAGCACGGCAATGCCTATGGTTCATCGCCGCATGGCGGGGTGCTGGTGGTGGCGGGCGACGACCATGGCTGCGTCTCCTCGTCGATGCCGCACCAGTCGGATGTGGCGTTCATGGCCTGGTTCATGCCGACGCTCAATCCGGCCAGCGTGGCCGAATATCTCGAATTCGCCGAATACGGCTACGCGCTGTCGCGCTATTCGGGCATGTGGGTCGGCTTCAAGGCGATCTCTGAAACAGTGGAGGGTGCGAGTTCGTTTATACTGAAGCCCGACCGGGTGTTTGCCACGCCTGATTTCCAGCCGCCCTCCTCCGGCCTGCACTACCGCTGGCCGGATCTGCCCGGACCGCAGATCGAGGAACGGATGGAGGCCAAGAAGCACGCGGTGTTCGCCTTTGCCGGAGCCAACCCGATCGACCGGGCGATCTACGGCATTGATGGCGCGCGGTTCGGGTTCGTGACCACCGGCAAGGCGCATCTCGATCTGATGGAAGCGCTCAGGCTCCTGGGCCTTGACGAAGCGCGCTGCCGGGCGCTCGGCATCGACATCTACAAGGTCGGCATGGTCTGGCCGCTGGCGCGACGCGACGCACTCGGATTTGTCCGGGAAAAACGCGAAGTGGTGGTGATCGAGGAAAAACGCGGCATCATCGAAAGCCAGTTCAAGGAGTATTTTTATGACTGGCCCGGCGACAAGCCGCAGCGCATGGTCGGCAAGCATGACGAGACCGGGCGGCGGCTAATCCCGTGGACCGGTGAGCTGTCGCCCAAACAACTGGTTCCGCTGATCGCCACGCGGCTTGACGGCGTGTTTGGCGGCGAAGAGTTTGGCGCGCGGGCGGCCAAGATCGTTGCCGTGCCCCTGATCAGCCTGTCAGATCCCGGCGCAACGCGAACACCCTATTTCTGCTCCGGCTGCCCGCACAACTCCTCGACCAAGGTGCCGGAAGGCTCCAAGGCGCTGGCCGGGATCGGCTGCCATTTCATGGCCAGCTGGATGGACCGGGAAACCTCGTCACTGATCCAGATGGGCGGCGAAGGTGTCAACTGGGCGGCGTCGTCGCGGTTTACCGGCAACACCCACATCTTTCAGAATCTCGGTGAAGGCACCTGGTATCATTCGGGCTCGATGGCGATTCGCCAGGCGATCGCGGCGCAGGCCAACATCACCTACAAGATCCTTTACAATGACGCTGTCGCCATGACCGGCGGCCAACCGGTCGACGGGCCGGTCAGCGTCCAGGCGATTGCCCAGATCTGCCGCGCCGAGGGTGTCGAGCGCATCGCGCTGGTCTCCGATGACCCCGACAAGTTTTCAGCCGCCGATTTCCCGCGTGGAATCACCATTCATGGGCGCGGCGACATGTACGCCGTGCAGCGCGAACTTCGCGAAGTTCAAGGTGTTTCGATCCTGATTTACGAGCAGACCTGCGCCACCGAAAAACGCCGCCGGCGCAAGCGCGGCCAGTTGCCGGACCCGAAAAAATTCGCCTTCATCAACGAGCTGGTTTGCGAAGGCTGCGGCGATTGCTCGACCGAATCCAACTGCCTGAGCATTGAGCCCAGGGAAACAGAATTCGGCCGCAAACGGCAGATCAACCAGTCGAACTGTAACAAGGACATGTCCTGCCTCAACGGCTTCTGCCCGAGCTTCGTCACGGTTGAGGGTGCGGAACGGCGCAAGCCGAAGCCGGCGGCTTTCGATATCGACACACTGATGAAGACAGTCCCGCTGCCCGCACTGCCGGCGCTCAATCAACCATTCAACCTGCTGGTCACCGGGGTTGGCGGCACCGGCGTGGTCACGGTCGGCCAGTTGATCTCGATGGCGGCGCATCTCGAGGGCAAGGGCGCCAGCATTCTCGATTTCACCGGCTTCGCGCAGAAATTCGGCGCGGTACTGAGTTTCGTTCGGATCGGCAGCGATCCGGATCAGATCAATCAGGTGCGAATCGACGCGGGCAGCGCAGACGCGGTGATCGGCTGCGACATCGTTGTCTCGTCCTCGCCGAAAGCCTCGGGCACCTACCGGCACGGCACTGCGATCGCACTTAACACTGCTGCGATGCCGACAGGCGATCTGGTGCTCAAACGCGACGCTGACCTCAATATCGGCGGTCGCATATCGGCCATCGAAGCCGCCGTCGGCGCTGACCATGTGGCCGCGTTCGACGCCAATTCAACCTCCGAAGCGCTGTTTGGCGATGCGGTGTTCGCCAATGTGATGATGCTCGGCTTCGCCTGGCAGCGCGGACTGGCGCCGGTGTCGCTGGAGCCGTTGATGCGGGCAATCGAGCTCAACAATGTCGCGGTCGACACCAACAAGCTGGCCTTTGCCTGCGGCCGCTTGATGGCGGCAGATCCGGCGGCGCTGGCCACGCATCTTGCTGCAAGAACTGATATCGCCACCTCGTTTGAAGAAATCGTCGCACGGCGCGCCGAGTTTCTTGAGGGCTACCAAAATGCCGCCTGGGCAGAACGCTACAAGGCACGCATGGCCGGCTTCGCCGGCAAAATGCCGCTCGCGCGCCGGGACGCGCTTTCATCCGCCGCCGCCAAATCGCTGTTCAAACTGATGTCCTACAAGGATGAATATGAAGTGGCACGGCTGCACAGCGATCCGGCGTTCCTCAAGAGCATCACCGACCGCTTCGAGGGTGATTTCAGGATCACGCTTCACCTTGCCCCACCGCTGCTCGGAGGCGGAACCGACGCGCGCGGCCGCCCGCTGAAACGGGAGTTCGGACCGGTGATCCGGCCGCTTTTTGCCGTTCTTGCCCGAATCAAGGGCTTGCGCGGGACCGTTTTTGATCCCTTCGGGCATAGCGCCGAGCGGAAAATGGAACGCCAGTTGATCGGCTGGTTCGAGACGCTGATGGCAAGGTGCGAACGGGACATCACAGAAGCTACCGCCAATGTCTGGGCGCAAATTCTTGCCGCCCCGATGGAAATCCGCGGTTATGGCCCGGTCAAACACGCGGCTGTCCTGAAGACCAGGGCGAAGGTGGAATCCTTGCTGTCGGATCTCGGTTAGCCCCAATGCCGGATTCAGGTTTCCTATATCGGCACGGATTGCTGCCTGGCGTTGCGCGGCAAATCGCGCACCGGGAAAATTCGTCCTAGGCGCGAGAGCCGGCAACGGCGTAAAGTGGCGTTACATTCGCGCCAAGGGGTCGCCACGCATACATGCCCGATTATCATCTCATTGCGACATTCGCTCTCATCGTGGCAACCATCATCGCCTATGCGTCCGAACGCTGGGCGATGGAGACCGTGTCGCTGGTTTCGCTAGCTGCCGTTCTGGTAATATTTGGCATTGTCCCCTATTCCGGCGCGGGAGGCGAAGAGCTGAAGGCTGAGCGCCTGCTGGCAGGATTTTCCAATCCGGCGCTGATTACCGTTATCGCGCTTTTGATCGTCGGCCAGGGGCTGTTTGCCACCGACGCCATGGAAGCGCCAGCGCGTAAACTAGGGAAAATGGGCGGATCGGCGACGTTCCGGCCAATCCTTTTCATCCTCGTTGGCGCGGCGGTGATCTCGGCATTCCTGAACAACACGCCGGTGGTGGTCATCTTCATCCCGATTCTGGTGGTGATCGCCGCGCAGCGATCAATCTCGGCGAGCCGGGTGTTCATTCCGCTGTCCTTCATCACCATACTGGGCGGCATGACCACGCTGATCGGATCCTCAACCAACCTCTTGGTTGCGGGCGTGGCCCGGGATTACGGCTTCGATGTCGGCTTTTTCGACATCACCGGCATGGGTATGATTCTGGCGATTGTCGGTGGTGCCTATGTGCTGGGCGTATTGCCGCGGCTCTTGCCCGAGCGTCAGGCCGAACTTTCAGCGGTCGCCAAGTCCGGCGCCCAGTTCATCGGTGAAATCACGCTCACCCGGGATCACCCCTTTGTCGGCATATCGGCGAGGGCCGGCATGTTTCCCGGTCTCGGCGATCTGACGTTGCGGCTGCTGCAGCGCCGCGACGTTCCGGTCCTGCCGCCATTTGAGGATCTCATCCTGTCGACCGGCGACACACTGGTGGTGAGTGGCACCCGGCGGGCGTTTTCCAAGGCGCTGGCGCGCGGGCGCGCCGGATTGAAAGCAGATGACGTCGCTTCCGAAGAGACCGCCAGCGACCATCCGCCCGGCCCGGATTATCATCTTGCTGAAGCGGTGATCTCGCCCGGATCGCGCTATGCCGGCCGCACCATCCAGTTGTCCGGCCTAAGGCCGCAATTCGGCATTTCCGTGCTGGGGGTGCAACGCAAAAGCCGGATGGCGCGCTCGGCCATGTCCGATATACGGCTTGAACCCGGAGACACGCTGCTGATCGGCGGGCCGATGGACGCGATGACGCTGCTGAGGGGCAATCATGACCTGTTGCTGCTCGAACACTCCGCCGAAGCCGTGCCGCAATCGCGCAAGGCGCGCATCGCGGTTGCGATCTTCGCCGGCATTGTCCTGCTTTCGGCCTTCTCGATCGTTCCGATCGTTGTGGCGGCCGTTTGTGGCGCGGTTCTAATGCTGCTGACCGGCTGCCTGTCTATCCTGCAGGCGGCGCGCGCCTTTGACCGGCAGATCTTCCTGCTGGTCGGTTCTTCGGTGGCGCTTGCGACCGCGCTTGAGGCAACCGGTGGCGCGGCGCTGATTGCGTCAAGCTCGCTCGCTCTGATGCAGGGCGCTTCACCGGCTGTGATTCTCTCCGGCCTGTTCCTGGTGATGGCGGTGCTGACGAACATATTGTCCAACAACGCCACCGCGGTGCTATTCACTCCGATTGCTCTCGGGATCGCCAAGGGCATGGGAGCTCCGCCGGAACCGTTCATCGCGGCGGTGATTTTCGCCGCCAATTCGTCCTTCGCGACGCCGATAGGATACCAGACCAATTTGCTGGTGATGGGCCCGGGGCACTACCGGTTCAGCGATTTTTTGCGCGCCGGAACCCCGCTTGTGATCATCATCTGGTTGACCTTTTCGTTACTTGCGCCATGGTATTACGGACTTTGAACCATATCGAACCCAAGGCATGATGAACAAACCCGTCAATTCTCCGCAGTTTTTTCTGACCGCGCCATCGGAATGTCCCTATCTTGAGGGACATAGCGAACGGAAGGTCTTCACCCATCTGGTGGGAGAAAAAGCGCCGGAACTGAATGATCTGCTGACGCAGGGCGGGTTCCGACGGTCGCAGAACATTGCCTATCGTCCAGCCTGCGAAAACTGCCGCGCCTGCATTTCTGTGCGCATTCTCGCAGCCGAGTTCGAGCCGACGCGGTCGATGCGTCGGAATCTCGCCACGAACAGCGACCTGATCGCCACTGAATATCACGCCGAACCATCGAGCGAGCAGTTCAAGCTTTTCCGCCGCTACCTCGACAGCCGTCACCAGCGCGGCGGCATGGCCGACATGAGCATCGGCGATTATGCGATGATGGTGGAAGATTCGCATGTCGACACCCGAATCATCGAATACCGCAGGAAGACCGAGGGTGACGGGTTGCAGGAAACACCTGTTGGTGAGTTGATCGCGGTGGCGTTGACCGACTGGATGGGCGATGGCCTGTCGATGGTCTATTCCTTTTACGAAACCGAGGAAACCGCCCGCTCTCTCGGCACCTACATGATCCTTGATCACATCGACCGGGCCAAGGCGCTGGGTCTGCCACACGTCTATCTTGGCTATTGGGTCAAGGGATCGCGCAAGATGGAATACAAGACGCGGTTCCTGCCACAGGAACACCTGATGGCCCAGGGCTGGCAGCGTTTCCAGCCTTAGCGGCCGCGACCTGCCTGCCTGCCAGGCATGGCGCCGGTCTTTGCCGCATCCGTCTCCAAAACATCCTTATCACTGTCAACAAGGCCGCTTTTCATGCACGATCACCTTCAACAAGCGGCAGACCATCGCAAGGGGCTGGCGATCACCGCGTTTGGCGGATTGGTGCTGACGGTGGATATTCCACTGATCAGGCTGTCACAGAGCGACGTCTGGTCGGCGCTTGCGGTCAGAAGCGCACTCACCTTCCTTGCCGCGGTCACTGCATGGAGCTTCATCCGGTTCGCTCTCAAGCGGAACGTGCCCGTTATTCCGGGCAAGGCCGGCCTGCTCGTGGTCACGCTTTACGGCATCGCATCGATCACCTTCATTCTTGCCGTCTACAACACCACCACGGCCAATCTGGTTTTCATTCTTGCGTTCAATCCGATGTTTTCCGCACTGCTGGCCTGGTGGCTGGCCGGAGAAAAACCCAAACCGCAAACCTTTGTGGCGATGATCGTGATGATCCTCGGCGTATCGCTGATCGTCTCGGATGGTATGAAAGCCGGCAATCTGACCGGAGATCTGCTTGCGCTCGCCTCCAGTTTCATTCTCGCCGGCGCGATCACCGCCAGCCGCAAGGCCCGCGTCGATATGGGATTTGCGCCGTTGTTTGCAGCGATAGTGCCTTCGATGATCGGGCTTGTGGCTGTCGGCGGACCGTCCGGGCTGATGATTGGCGAACCAGGATGGCTGGTGCTCAACGGATTGATCGTCATCCCGATTGCGTTTTGGTGCCTGGCCACCGGACCGCGCTATATTTCAGGTCCGGAGGTGGCGATGTTCTATCTGCTCGAAACCATCCTGGCTCCGGTCTGGGTCTGGATGATTTTCGCGGAAGCCCCGACGCGGCTCGGACTGGTCGGCGGCGGCATCATCGTCATCGCGCTGGTGGCCCATTCCGTGTGGCGGTTGTCGGCGCACAGGCAGGCAGCGCGCAATCTGGCGCCGCGGCATCCGCTCTGATCCTGCTGCCGCAATCTGGCCTTGTGGCGATGGTTGTATCTGGTCATCGCAACATCACACGATCAGGCCTTCGCCGCATATGAAAAAACTCATCCTGTTTGTACTTGTGTGTTTCGTTGCACCGGCGCTTGCCTCGCTCGGCGTTCGTGCCGCAAGTTCCCAGCCCGGTTCTTGGCGTAGCGCCGATTGGTCATCGTCGGGTTTGCTGCCAGCAGCCGCGGACGACGGCAATGCCGCACTCTACGTCTTTGCGGCGCGAACCGGAGGCATGAAAGGCGCTCTGGCGGTTCACAGCTGGATTGTCATCAAACCGGCCGGTGACCCGCGCTACACGCGTTACGACAAGGTTGGCTGGGGCAGTCCGATCCGTAAAAACGCCTATCCGGCCGATGGACGCTGGTACTCCAACACGCCCGATATTCTGCTTGCCCTGCACGGGGACAATGCGGCGCGCCTGATCCCGCGAATCGCGGCGGCGGTGAAGGATTACCCCCATGCGGAGCGAGGCGACTACACGATCTGGCCGGGTCCGAATTCGAATTCGTTCGTCGCCCATGTGCTCCGAACCGTTCCGGAACTGGGCATCACGTTGCCGCCCGAGGCGGTGGGACGCGATTACAGACCCTGGGGCGAGTTCGTGACGCTGTCGTCCGACTGGCGCAATCTCGAGCTGTCGCTTGGCGGCTATGCCGGTCTGGCGGTGGGCACGCTCCATGGCGTCGAAATCCGTCTCGGCGGCCTGGTCTTCGGTCTCGACATCGTCCATCCCGGCCTCAAGCTGCCGGGGTTCGGGCGGATCGGCGTCTAGAGCACCCAGACCACGTCCGGCTATCCTCAGCGACCGACTTTCTTGTGCAGGCACATCGTTTCGGCGGTGAAGTGACCGGAAGCTCCCGTTGGCATCCAGAGAGGATAGTGACGACGGTGTTCCTCGACCCAGCCGGTTCGTGAGTAAAACCTCTCCGCCGGCACATTGCCAACCTGGCAAAGCAAACGGGCTACCGCAAAACCGTTTTCGGCGATTTTCCGCTCGCCGTGGGCCAGCAGCTTTTCGGCGATCCCGCTTCCGCGTGCATTGCGCGCGATGAACAGCTTGGTGAGTTCGTCGCCATTTGTCGCCACGAAACCGAGGATCGTCGCGCCATCGTCAGCGACATGGAACACATCCTTCGACGAACCATAAATATCATCGATGCATTCGACGGTGCGCAGCGGCAAGACCTCGGGGCTTACCAGATGGGCGTGGCCATCGTGCCAGCCGTGATGCAGGATCTCGACGATGGCGGCGCGGTCCTTTGGCTCGGCGGGCCGGATTTCAATCATGGGATCAACTCTGCAAATGGATACGGATCAAGGGAAATCGGGATCCCGACACTGGTCCGCTCAGCTGAATTTGCCGGAGCGGGGAAATCCCTTCGGAACCACGCGGCCGGCCTGGGCGCGGTCGGCGATCCACTCGGTCAGTTCTTCCTTCTTGCGGTTGTGCATGCGTCCGGCGCTGTCTTCCCAGGTCAGCCCCTCCTCCATCGCAAAACAGCGGAGGTCAGCGATGCCGCCATCCTTGTAGCGCTGCAGGCGGACGCCCTTGCCGCGGCTCATTTCCGGCAACTGCTTGAGCGGGAAAATCAGCATCTTGCGGTTCTCGCCGATGACGGCAACGTGGTCACCACTCACCGGCACGCACAGTCTCATCTCGTCGGGCAAACTGACATTCATGATCTGCTTGCCCTTGCGGGTGTTGGCGACCATGTCGCTCTCGGCCACGATAAAGCCGTTGCCGGCAGTCGAGGCAACGAGCAGCTTGCGCGCCGGATCGTGCACGAATGCGGTGAGAACCGCCTGATCATTGTCCATGTCGACGATAATGCGCAACGGCTCGCCGTGCCCTCGCCCGCCCGGCAGCTTGTCGGCGCCAAGCGTGTAGGCCTTGCCGCCGGTGGTGACAATGACGATCTTGTCGGTGGTGTTCGCGTGGAAGGCGAGCTTGAGCTGATCACCATCCTTGAACTGCAGTCCCGCATAATCGGCCATATGGCCCTTCATGCCGCGGATCCAGCCTTTTTCCGAAATCACCACGGTGATCGGCTCTTTCTCGATCATCGCCTGCTCGATGGCTGCGAGATCGGCGACCGGAGCTTCGGCGAACTTTGTCCGGCGGGCGCCAAGTTCGGTTTCCTTGGAGAAGGTTTCGCGAACCTTGCCGACTTCCCAGGCCACTGTCTGCCATTGCTTGGCATCGGAGGCGAGAAGCGCCTCGATGTCCGCCTTCTCGCCGGTCAGGCCATCGAATTCCTTGCGGATCTCCATTTCCTCAAGCTTGCGCAGTGAGCGCAGCCGCATATTGAGGATCGCTTCGGCCTGCACATCGGTCAGCTCGAAGGTCTTCATCAGTTCGAGCTTGGGCTCATCCTCCTCGCGGATGATGCGGATCACCTCATCGAGATTGAGATAGGCGATCAGGTAACCCGCCAGCAGCTCCAGACGCCGCTCGATCGCCGCCAGCCGGTGCCGCGACCGGCGCTGAAGCACCTCGCGGCGATGCGCCAGCCATTCGCTCAGCACCTCTGCCAGGTTCATCACCTTGGGCACCTTGCCCATCGACAGCACATTGAGGTTGAGCGGAATGCGGTTTTCCAGATCCGATAGCCGGAACAGCGATTCCATCAGCAGGGTCGGGTCGACCGTGCGGCTCTTGGGGACCAGCACCAGGCGCACATCTTCAGCGGATTCATCGCGGATATCGTCAAGCAGCGGCAACCGGCGGGCGATCAGCAGCTCGGCGATCTTTTCGATCAGCCGCGATTTCTGCACCTGATAAGGCATTTGGGTGACGACGATCTGGTACCCGCCACGGCCGGTATCCTCGACCTCCCATTTGGCGCGCACACGGAAGCCGCCGCGTCCGGTCCGGTACGATTCGAGGATCGACTCGCGGCTGTCGATGACAATGCCGCCGGTGGGGAAATCCGGTCCCTCGACATACTGCAGAAGCTCCTCGACAGAAGCCTCGGGCTTGCGGATCAGGGCCAGCGCCGCATCGCAGAGTTCGGCTGCGTTGTGCGGCGGAATCGAGGTCGCCATCCCCACCGCAATGCCGGTGGCGCCATTGGCGAGCAGGTTGGGAAACGCGCCGGGCAGCACCACCGGCTCGCTGTTTTCCTCGTCATAGGTGGTGCGGAAATCGACCGCATCCTCGTTGATGCCTTCGATCAGCAATTCAGCGACCGCGGTCATCTTCGATTCTGTGTAGCGCATCGCAGCAGCGCTATCACCATCGATATTGCCGAAATTGCCCTGGCCGTTGGCCAGCGGATAGCGCACCGCGAAATCCTGCGCCAGACGCACCAGCGCGTCATAGATCGACTGGTCGCCATGGGGATGGAAGTTACCCATCACCTCGCCGACGATCTTGGCGCATTTCTTGAATGATCCGCCTGACTTCAGCCCCATCTCGCTCATCGCGTAGACGATGCGGCGATGCACCGGCTTCATGCCGTCACGCACATCGGGCAGCGCCCTGTGCATGATGGTCGACAATGCATAGGCCAGATAGCGCTCCTCGAGCGCCTTCTTCAGGTCAACGGCTTGTATGTGGTCGCCACCACCGGGCGGAAGCAGGCTTTTTCCCATGGCGACGGGTTAAAGGAAGCGGTGATTCGGGGCAAGGGGCAGGCATGGCCAAGCCCAATTGCGCCGCCATTTCGGCACGTGGTTGGACCGGGCGTCATCTTTCCGCCGCTAAACCCGTGCTCATATCTGGACGGTAAAGCATACACGCCATAGATTTCAACGCGACACCGTGAAAAATCATGGCCGGCATTTTCGGCTTCGCGACAAAGGACTGCCAAATGACACTACACCCGCGCCACAATCTCGCCATCTCGACGATCCTCGGCTCTCTTGCATTCACTGTCCCGGCACTGGCGCTCGACGCCGATGATTTTGCCACAAAGGTCGCTGCATTGGTTGGCCAGGGAAGCGCAAAAGTGAGCTTCTCGTCGCTGGAACCGGACGGCGACACGATCGTCTTGAAATCCGTGCGTATGGAAGCCCCGGGGGAACCGGCGGTCGAATTTGGCGACATCACATTCGATGGTGTCGAGGATGAGACCGGCGGCAGCTATCATGTCGATCAGGCAATATTCCAGGACATCGATTTCACCAGGGACGGCGTCAGGATCACGGTTGACGACATGGAACTCTCCGGATTGACGATTCCGGCGGATCTTGATGCAGACCCGATCGACACCATTTCATTCTACGAGGGGTTCTCGACCGGCATGATCAGGGTCGAGAAGGACCGCAAGGAAATCTTTTCGATGGCTGGTACGATTCTGGACATCGACAGGGCCGATGATGACGCCAGCATCGGCATGAAGATGGATGGCTCGGACATCTCGGTAGACCTCAGCCAGATCAAAGACCCGAAAGCCAGGAGAGCCCTGAGTGATCTCGGCTACACGACCTTGAGCGGCGACCTCAAGTTTGATGGCATCTGGGAGCTGGCGTCAGGCACGCTCAACATTCGCGAATATTCGCTCAATCTTGATGAGGTCGGCCGCCTTGCAGTGGCACTGGAAGTTTCAGGCTATACGCGCGACTTCATCAAGGCGATCCAGCAGGCGAAAACCGCGGCCGCGGCAAACCCCGATCCGCAAGCGGCCCAGCAGTCCATGGGAATCGTGATGATGGGCATGCTGCAACAACTCAGCTTCAAGTCGGCCTCGGTCCAGTTCGAGGACGATTCGGTGACCGAGAAGGCGCTCGCCTACGCCGGCAAGCAGCAAGGCGTTACCGGTGAACAGATGCGGCAGTCGGTAAAATTCATGTTGCCGCTGATGCTTGGGCAACTGGGCATCCCCGCGCTTCAGCAGCAGATTTCGACCGCAGCCAATGTCTATCTCGACAATCCTGAGACCATCACGATCACTGCCAAGCCGGCCAACCCCGTGGCAGTGCCGGTAATCATGGGCGCAGGCATGGGTGATCCCAAATCACTGGTGGATCTGCTCAATGTGCAGGTAACCGCCAACGAGCCGGTTCTGCTTTGCTGCGAGTAGGAAAAGATCCTGCGCGGCACGAACCGGGCTCTGGAACGAGATGGTTTGTGTTGCTTGTTTGAGCTCACGGGCGCAGGGTGAGCCCAAGATTCTTCCGAGATCAGCGCATCCCACCGGATCGCGCTGATCGTCTCCCTCACACCCGCACTGGACCCACATCCATGATCCGCTTCAAGGCCAATCCGGACGAAAAACCGGCCTCCAAACCCGCCAAATCGCCTGCCAAGTCCAAGGCTTCCACAGAGGCGAAAACAGCAGCGAAAGCGCCAAGAAAAGACCTGCTGGACCTTTCCCCCGACGAGACCGGCGAAAAGGACTAGGCCGAACCATCCGCCAAGATATCAAACTCATCAAAAAGCCCGGGAAGCATAAGCTTACCCGGGCTTTTTGATGTCTTGATTCCGGTTTCCCGGTGGCCTGCCTATTCAGCCTTGGGCGGAATGGCACGGAGTGAGAGATCGCGAAGCTGCGCCGGCGACGCCGGGCTCGGCGCGCCCATCAGCAGGTCTTGCGCCTGCTGGTTCATCGGGAACAGCGCCACTTCGCGCAGGTTCTTGGCGCCGACGATCAACATGATCACCCGGTCCACACCGGCCGCCATGCCGCCATGCGGCGGTGCGCCATACTGGAACGCGCGATAGAGGCCGCCGAAGCGTTCCTCGACATCGGCCTGGCTGAGCCCGACCTTCTCGAACGCCTTGACCATCAGTTCGGGCGACTGGTTCCGGATCGAGCCTGAAGCGATCTCGAACCCGTTGCAGACCAGATCGTACTGGTAAGCCTTCAGCGTCAGCGGATCCTGATTGTCGAGTGCTTCCATGCCACCCTGCGGCATCGAGAACGGGTTGTGGGCGAACTCGACCTTCTTGGCTTCCTCGTCCCATTCGTAGAACGGAAAATCGACGATCCAGCACAACTCGAACCGGTCCTGATCGACGAGATTGAGCTCTTCGCCGGCACGGGTGCGGGCATCGCCTGCAAAGCGGGCAAACTTGGCCGGATCGCCAGCTGCAAAGAAGCAGGCGTCGCCATCCTCAAGTCCCATCTGGATGCGGATCGCCTCGGTGCGCTCAGGCCCGATGTTCTTGGCGATCGGGCCGGCGCCCTCGAGATTGTCGCCTTCCTTGCGCCAGAAGATGTAGCCAAGCCCCGGCTGGCCCTGGCCTTGCGCCCAGGAATTCATCCGGTCGCAGAATGCACGGGAGCCACCGGTCTTGGCCGGGATCGCCCAGACCTCAACCTTGGGGTTGTTGGCGATCATGCCGGCAAACACCTTGAAGCCCGAACCGGCGAAATGCTCGGTCACGGCCTGCATCTCGATCGGGTTTCTCAGATCGGGCTTGTCGGAGCCATATTTGCGCACCGCCTCGTCATAGGGAATGCGTCGGAATTCCTGCGTCACCGGCTTGCCTTCGGCGAACTGTTCGAACACGCCGCGCATCACCGGTTCCATCGTGTCCCAGACGTCTTCCTGGGTGACGAAGCTCATTTCGAGGTCGAGCTGGTAGAATTCGCCCGGCAGACGGTCGGCGCGCGGGTCTTCATCGCGAAAGCAGGGCGCGATCTGGAAATAGCGGTCGAAACCGGCGACCATCAACAGTTGCTTGTACTGCTGCGGCGCCTGCGGCAGCGCGTAGAACTGGCCCGGATGGATGCGGCTTGGAACCAGGAAGTCGCGCGCGCCTTCGGGAGACGATGCCGTCAGGATCGGTGTCGAGTATTCGGCAAAGCCGATCTCGGTCATCCGGTTGCGCATGTCGGCGATCACCTTGGTGCGGGTGACGATGTTCTTGTGCAGGGTTTCGCGGCGCAGATCGAGGAAGCGGTACTTGAGCCGCACGTCCTCGGGATACTCGGGCTCGCCGAACACCGGCAGCGGCAGTTCCTTGGCGGCCGACAGAACCTCGATTTCCTGGGCGAAGACCTCGATCTCGCCGGTGCCGAGATTGGGGTTGATGGTGTCGGCCATGCGGTCCTTGACCACGCCATCGACCCGGATCACCCATTCGCCGCGTACTGTCTCGGCCGCCTTGAAGGCCGGCGAATCCGGATCGGCGACAATCTGGGTCAGGCCATAATGGTCGCGCAGATCGATGAACAGCAAGCCGCCATGGTCGCGCACACGGTGCACCCATCCCGAAAGCCGGACAGTGGCGCCGGTGTCGCTCTTGCGAAGCGCGGCGCAGGTGTGGGAACGGTAGCGATGCATGGCATATCCTCGATGCTGGAACCTGTGGACCGGCGGGGTGCAATGGGCGCATATCGCCGCGACGGCGCACGGTAAAAATCGCGCGGAAAAGCGCATGACCCACCCGGTTTGTCAAGGCGAAAGGGCGCAATCGAGCTGTGCATTGACGGGATTTCGCCGCGACGGCCCGGCGAAATCGATATACGGTCGGGTTCTATTTTATTGAACCCGGTTGCTCATGTCCTCGCTTCGGCCGCTTATCCCGCTTTTGACCACTGCCGGCGTGCTGCTGGCAGGCAACGGGCTTCAGGGTACGCTGATCAGCCTGCGCGGCTCGGCGGAAGGCTTTTCGCCAACTGTCATCGGCCTTGCCGGCGCGGGGTATTATTTCGGCTTCATCATCGGCTGCTGGATGACGCCATGGCTGCTCAGGACCTCCGGCCACATCCGCGCATTCGCGGCGATGGCGGCTGTTGCCGCATGCGCCTCGCTCGCCATGGTGATGGTCATCGATCCGTTCTTTTGGTTCCTGATGCGGCTGGTCACCGGCATCTGTTTCGCCTCGCTGTTTGCCAATGTGGAAAGCTGGATCAATTCGCAGATCACCAACACGAACCGTGCCAGAACACTGGCAATCTACCGGTTTGTCGATCTGGGCGCGGTGACGGCCTCGCAGTATCTGCTGCCCATATTCGGAATCGGCGGCTTCGAGATCTTTGCGCTGATGACCATGCTCATCATCCTGTCCATCGTGCCGGTGTCGCTCGCCGATCGTTCCAACCCCGCCGCGCCCGCACCGTTTTCGTTCAGCCCGAAACGATTGTGGATGGTCTCGCCGCTGGCCTCGGCCGGCGCCATCACCGTCGGACTGACGACGGCCTCGTTTCGCTCGGTGGGGCCGCTCTACGCCGAGAGTCTGGGTTTGCAGGTCTCCGACATCGCCTCGTTCATGAGCGCCGGCATTATCGGCGGGATCATGCTGCAGTATCCGCTCGGCTATCTGTCCGACAAGATCGGCCGCCGCTCGGTGCTGTTGATGGCCACCACCGGCTCGACACTGAGCGGGCTGTTCATGGTCTGGTTCGCGGGCAGCAATGTCGCGCTCAATCTGGCCGGCATTTTTCTGTGGGGGGCTTTCACCATGCCGCTCTACTCGCTGTCTGCGGCGCATGCCAATGACCGGGCCAAAGAGGGTGAATTTGTACAGATCGCGTCAGGCCTGATGTTCTTCTGGGCCATCGGTGCCTCGATCGGCCCGTTGTTGTCGGCCATGCTGGTGGATTGGCTTGGGCCGGTGGCGTTCTTCTCCTTTATCTGCGCCATGCATGGCGCCTTCGTTGTCTACACCATCGTGCGGATCGTTCGAGGAGCGCCCGATGAACCTGACCGCGGCCGGTTTGCCGGATTGCTGCGCACGTCTCCGGTTTTTGCCCGCATGGCGGCACAATCTGTGGATCGCCCTCAAGGCAGTGAGACGAAAGCAGGAGAAACCGATCGTCCGCGGGGGCAAGACAAAGCGGATTTTTCGGGGTAAAGGCCAATCATGGACATGATTACAACGACCGAGGCGCTTGCCGCCTTCTGCGCCCGCCTTGCAAACCACGACTATGTCACCGTTGACACCGAGTTCCTGCGCGAGACGACCTACTGGCCCGAACTCTGCCTGATCCAGATGGCAGGTCCGGAGGATGAGGGCATTGTTGACCCCCTGGCGGAAGGCATTGATCTCAAACCATTTTTTGATCTGATGGCGGACACGTCCGTGATCAAGGTGTTTCACGCGGCGCGACAGGACATCGAAATTGTCGTCAATCGCGGCGATCTGGTTCCGCACCCGATTTTCGACACGCAGGTTGCGGCCATGGTCTGCGGTTTCGGCGAATCGATTTCCTATGACCAACTGGTTTCGCGCATTTCCGGCGCTGCCATCGACAAAACCTCCCGGTTTACCGACTGGAGCCGCCGGCCGCTGAGCGACAAGCAGCTTGATTACGCGCTCGCCGATGTGACGCATCTGCGCGATGTCTATCTCGAACTGGTCTCGCGTCTGGAAGCGGAGGGCCGCGGCCACTGGGTGGCGGATGAGATGGCGGTGCTGGAATCGCGCACCACCTATGAGATGGATCCCGAAGATGCCTGGAAGCGGCTGAAGATGCGGGTGAAGAAACCCGTGGAGCTTTGCGTGCTCCAGCATGTGGCAAGCTGGCGCGAGCGGGAGGCCCGCAGCCGCAACGTGCCGCGCGGCCGGGTAATCAAGGATGACGCGATTTACGAAATTGCCCAGCAACAGCCCAGGGATGTCGAGGCGATGTCACGGCTGAGAACCATTCCGCGCGGCTGGGAACGTTCGGCACAGGGCGCGAAACTGGTCGAGATCGTAAACCAGGCGCTTGAAACCCCGAAAGAAGACATGCCGCGGTTGCCACGTCACCGGCAGGCACCGGAAGGCGCCCAGGCGGCGGTGGAGCTGTTGCGGGTGCTGCTCAAGCTGACGGTCGAGAAAGAAAACGTCGCCGCCAAGATCATCGCAACGTCAGATGATCTGGAATCCATCGCCATCGATGGCGAGGAGGCGGATGTTCCAGCGCTCAAGGGCTGGCGCAGGGAATTGTTCGGCGACCGCGCGCTCAAACTGATCCGCGGCGAACTGGCGCTCCGGTTCACCGGCAAGAAGGTTGATGCGCTGGACTTGTAGGCAACACTGATTCAGTCGTCCGCACCGGTGTGCCCGCTGGCGCCCATGCAGAAGCGGCGCCAATAGATTTTCATCGGCCTTGCAATCCGTGATAGACACCCTATATTGAGATCAACACGAGATTTGTCTCCACTCTGACCACGGATGTACTGGCAGGTGTGTTGAGGCAAAGTGGGAAGGTCGGTGCGAATTTCGCCCGGCCTTTTTCCTTTTCTGCACAGGAATATGGATTTCGAGACGTACTCCGAAGCGCAGACTGAAACATCAGGAAACCAGGCTGCGATCGCCCATGTCAGACAAGCCGGAAGCCAAGGCGCTTGCCGGTCAGCTTGGCGAGTTGCTGCAAACGGCCCTGCAGCCGTTCCCCGATAAAATCCTCACAGGACCGCGGCACCAGAAGAACCAGGTCAACCTCCCCGTCGGCGGGCTGGGCGGGCGCAAACGCAAGTTGCGGCACAATCCCGGGCATCGAGGCTGAAAACAGGTAGACAACGCGCAGCATGCCACCCAGCAGCTTGGCGTAGTCAAGATATTTCGGGCCGGCTATGGCGGCCAGGCCGGACGAAACGCCATCATCATTGAGGCCTTCGAAACGGAAATAATTGGCAAGCGCGATATAGGCGCGGCCGCCATGGCTGATCCCGGTGAATGTTCCGTGGGCGATAATGTTGAGCGCCTGCGGACCGCGGTAATCAGGGTGTGCGCGCCAGGAGATGTCGGCCAGCAAACAGGCGGCCTGCCGGTAGCGGGCGTCTTCCTCGGTTTCGTTCACACCGAACACCGGGAACATTCGTCCGGTCCATGCGGCCAGCTCCCGGGCATGCTCGGGTGATCGGGCGCGCAGGATCGCAAGTTCGCTCGCCGCAGTCAGCAAGGGATCGCGTTCCGCTTCAGCGCGGTCAAGCAGCGAATAAAGATAGCCCTCGCGCACTCCAAGCGCCGAAAAGCTGACGCGCGCCGCCTTCATCGCAATCAGGGTTTCCTGCAGCGTCACCGCGCCATAGGGCAAAAGCCCGCGCCGGTTTCTCGAAATCGCCTTGATGGCGCTGATCCGCGATTGTTTCATGGCGGAAACTTCGCCCAGGAATTCAATCGCCGGTTCGACTTCGATTTCATAGGACTGCATCATGTGCAGCGGGTAATTGCTGATCTCCATGTGCAGCTTGGCGATATTGCGCCAAGTGCCGCCGACCGCATAAAAGGTTCGCCCTGCCCCGCCCAGCAGCACCGGAGATTTCCTGAGCGCGCGGCGGGCGATCGTTCGCGCCCGGGAAATCGAGTTTCCGGACATTTCCGCCAGTCGCAAGCCACCCAGTGGCAGGGTTTGGCCTCCTGAATGCTCGGCGCCTTTGACATCGACAAGTTCCAGCGATCCGCCGCCCAGGTCACCGGCAATGCCATCAGGCTGGTAGTAACCGGCGATGATGCCGAAGGCGGAATAGCGCGCCTCTTCCTCTCCGGTCAAAAGCCGCACCCGGCAGCCCAGGATGGCTTCCGCCGCCTTGATGAAGGCCGCGCCGTTTTCGGCTTCGCGCGCGGCGGCCGTGGCCAGAACGTGCATTTCCAATGCGCGGGCCTGTTCCGACAAGGCGCGAAAGCGCGTCAGCGCGGCCAGCGCGCGGGCGATGCCGGTTTCATCCATCCTGCCGCTTGTGACCAGCCCCTTGCCCAGACCACACAGAACTTTCTCGTTAAACAGCACCGAGGGCGCTCGGTTGAGCCCTTCATAAATCACCAGGCGCACGGAGTTGGAGCCGATATCGATGACAGAAACCGGATGAATGCCCGGCAATCGTCCCTGTGCTTCCGATTCCACCATATCTAAAGCGCTTCGCGATTTGCGTGGCCCGCTCCGCCGGAGCGAAACGGGTCAGGGACAACAGGATTCGAGGTTTTATATATGGAATGCGGACAAACCGGAACCCGCTGCGGACCAGGCCACGAATTCCGGTGCATAAAATCCACTGTTGATGCGGTGCAAATCAGCGTTTGCTGCGGGTGGTTCGCGCCAACCGGTCGGCGATCAGTTTCGGCGCATTCGATTTGAGCGCCTCGCCTCTGCCGGACAGGCTCGGATTGGTCATGAAATACACCTGTGCGTTGAACGGTTCCTCACCCTCGCCGACTTCGATGCGGCGGGAGGTTCCATCCGGCAGGATCTCGTAACTTTGCTGATTGTCGATCATGTTGCCCAGCATGATCTGAGAGAGCACCTGTTCATGCACGGTCTTGTTGGACAACGGCACCAGGGTTTCAACACGGCGGTCCAGATTGCGCGGCATGAGATCAGCCGAGCCGATATAGACCAGCGCAGCGGAAGATGGCAGACCCTGGCCATTGCCAAAACAATAAATCCGGCTGTGTTCTAGGAAACGCCCGACAATTGACTTGACGTGAATATGCTCGGAGAGGCCGGGAACCTGCGGTCGCAGACAGCAAATCCCGCGAACCACGAGGTCAACCTCCACACCGGCCTGGCTGGCGCGGTAGAGGGCATCGATGATCTCGGGATCGACCAGCGAGTTCATCTTCATCCAGACAGCGGCAGGACGCCCCGCTTCGGCATGGGCGATCTCGGCCTCGATGTTTTCGACAATCCGGGTGCGCAGATTGAGCGGCGATACAGCAAGCTTGACGAGATCGTCGGGTTCTCCGTAGCCGGTGATGAAATTGAAGACGCGGGCGGTATCGCGGGCGATGACCGGATCACAGGTGAAGTAGGACAGGTCGGTATAGATCTTGGCGGTCACCGGGTGGTAATTGCCGGTGCCAAGGTGGCAATAGGTGGCCAGCTTGCCCTCCTCGCGCCGCACGATCAGCGACATCTTGGCATGGGTCTTGAGTTCGATGAAACCGAAAACCACCTGCACGCCGGCACGCTCGAGGTCGCGCGCCCAGCGGATGTTGGCCTCTTCGTCGAACCGGGCTTTCAGTTCCACCAAAGCGGTGACCGACTTGCCGGCTTCGGCCGCATCGATCAGCGCGCGGACAATGGGGCTGTCGTTGGAGGTCCGGTAAAGCGTCTGCTTGATCGCCAGCACATCGGGGTCGCGCGCCGCCTGAAACAGGAACTGGACTACAGCATCGAATGATTCGTACGGGTGATGAACGACCAGATCCTTTTCGCGAATCGCAGCAAAGGTGTCGCCGGCGTGTTCCCGGATGCGTTCGGGAAATCGCGCATTGTAGGGTTCGAACTTGAGGTCGTCGCGCGGCGCCTTGGTGATCTCCGACAGCGTGTTGAGCGCCAGCAGCCCCGGCAGAACCGCAATCCGGTTTTCCGGCACATTGGTTTCGTGCGCAACGAAATCACGCAGGGATTGCGGCAGTTCGGAATCGAATTCGATGCGGATGACCGAGCCGCGGCGGCGGCGCTTGAGCGCGCTTTCGAACAGGCGCACCAGATCCTCGGCTTCTTCCTCCACCTCGATATCGGAATCGCGAATGATACGGAACGTGCCGGACGCGCGAACCTCATATCCGGGGTACAGCGAATCTATAAACAGGCTTACGACGTCCTCGAGCGTGATGTAACGGATCGCGCCATCGAGATCCGGCAAGCGCAAAAAACGGTCAAGCGCGACCGGCAGGCGGATCAACGCCGTCATCGGATCATTGGCAGCCTTCGAGGCAAGTTGAAGACAGATTGAAAAACCCAGGTTGGGAATGAATGGAAACGGGTGAGCGGGATCGATGGACAGCGGGGTCAGCACCGGGAAGATCGATTGCAGGAACTCGTTTTTGAGCCATTTCATGTCGCCTTCGGCCAGCACAGAGGGACGGATGATATAGATGCTCTCGGCGGCCAGGTTCTGCTGCAGGATTGCAAGCGACGCCTGCTGCTCGAGCTGAAGCCCGTCGATTTCCTCGAGAATGCTGTCAAGTTGCTCGCTCGGCGACATCCCGTCGGCTGAGCGGTTGGCAATCCCCTGACGAACCTGCCCTTCGAGGCCGGCAACGCGAACCATGAAGAACTCGTCGAGATTGGCCGCCGATATCGACAGAAACCTTACCCGCTCAAGCAGCGGATGGCTCGAGTTGAGGGTTTCCTCAAGCACCCGGCGATTGAACTGCAACCAGGAAAACTCGCGATTGACGAACCGCTCCGGACTGGTGAGCAGATCCTGCAGCGGGGTTTCCGATGCAACCGGATCAATCCGCAGTTCACTCGCGCCCGCACCCTCGACAATATCCATTTCGCACTCCAACGCTTTGGTTCCGGACTGACCATCTATAGCACGACAACGAAGGAACTATGACACTTCCATGTCGTCTTTTCCGGCATCCATCTCCGCCATCACTTCGGCGGCCAGCGCGCGTGTGATTTTCGAACCGCGCGCCAAGGCAAGCTGGTCGATCCGGGTGACAATTGCCCGGGCGGCTGCGAGCGAGCGCTCCATTCTGGCGACCAGCCACAGGATGATCCGGTTGTCGACCGCCACCTGCCGGTCTGCGAACAGCTTGACCAGGATCTGGGCCAGAAGCTCCTCGTCGGGTTCGGCGATCTCGACCACCGTGGCGGCCTTCAGGCGGGAGACGAGATCGGGCAATGTCACGTTCCAGCCGGCCGGCCACAGCCGCGTCGTGATCAGCAGCGCGCTTCCGTGCTCGCGCACGGCATTGATCAGGTGAAACAGCGCCGTCTCGTCAAACGCCGAGCGGTCGATGTCTTCAATGAGAACCGGACCAAGGGCCGCCATCTCGAGAACCATCGGATCCGGTCTTTCGATATTGACAACCCTGGCGCCGACGCGCTCAGCCCAGATGCCGGCGAGATGCGACTTGCCCGATCCCGTGGGGCCGGCCAGGATGACCACCGGCGACGGCCAGTCCGGCCATCGGTCGACAATCCCCACCGCCGCACTCAGACGATCCGAGACAATCAGATCGTCGCGGCCCGAGGCGGACTCATGATCGAACTCAAGCGGCAATTGCCGTGTCAGGGGCCTTTTGCTCATCAATCGGACGCCGCACCAGTGGAGGACTCCGCAGCTTGCTGCTCGGGAGGCTGTCTGCCGGAATAAAGATTGCTTTTCAGATAGCGGTCAATGGCAAAACGCACCAGCACGCCGACTGACGCCGCCGCCGGCACCGCGATCAACATGCCGACAAAGCCAAACAACGCGCCGAATGCAAACAGGGCAAACATCAGCCAAACCGGATGCAGCCCGACAGAAGAGCCGACCAGCCGCGGCTGCAGAATGTTGCCTTCGAAAAACTGTCCGATGGCAAAGACGGCAACGACCAGGCCGATCATGACGAAATCCGGCCAGAACTGAACAATGGCGACAATCAGGGCCAGGACCAGGCCGACCATGGAGCCGACATAGGGAATGAAGCTGATCAGACCGGCAAACAGGCCGATGAGAAGGCCGAAATTCAATCCGACAAGCATCAGACCGACAGCGTAGATCAGGCCCAGGATGAGGCAGACACTGCCCTGCCCCCGGACAAATCCGGCAATCGTCCGGTCGATCTGCCTGGCGAGTTCACGGACAGTTGCGACATGGTCGCGCGGCACCCAGCTGTCAATCTTCTCGATCATATTGTCCCAATCGAGAAGCAGATAGAAGGCCACCACCGGGGTCACGACAAACAGGGCCGCGATATCGAGAATCGCCATGCCGGAATTCCAGATCTGCTGGAAAATTGTCCCGACAAAACCGGCGCCTTCCTTCAACAGGGCGGCAAAACTCTCCTTGAACTGTCCGAACTGACTGCTGATCCAGTCGGGCAACACGGTTGTTTCCGACATCAGCAGATTCTGCAGTTCAGTTATATAGCCCGGAATGCGCCCTCCCAGATCGAGGGCCTGGGTGATCAGGACAGGGATCAAGATCACCAGCGAGATGGCGAAAATCGCGACGAATGAAACCAGGATGACGAGCGTCGCCATAAGCCGCGAGAGGCCGCGGCGTTCGAACCAGTCGGCCACCGGGTCGAGGAAATAGGCCAGCGCCATGCCCGCGATAAACGGCAGCAGGATGGAACTGAACACCATCAGGAAGCCGACGAAGACCGCGAAGGCCAGCAACCAGAACAGGATCTGCCGCCGAAGCGCCGCCGGGTCGATATGAGTCGTCATGATCACCTCGCTTGATGGCCACGTTTCAGCCGGCCGCAATTTTGCACCCTGCTAACCGGTTCCGCCCTCGCTCGTCATGTGCCTGAGCCAGGAAACGAGATAGGCGCCGGTCGATGCGACGGTCAAGCCGGCAACTCCATAGATCATCCATCCAATAACAGCGTCAAGCCGGACGATCCCGGCCAGATCGGCGAGCACAATGATGAGCAGGACGATCTGGAGCATGGTATTTGCCTTGGAGATCATCAGCGGCCGCATTTCGACAGGATTTTCCAGGAGGCTCGAAAGCAGCACCGCGCTTATGATCATCCCGTCACGGGTTACGGCAACAACAACAAGCCAGGCGGGCAGCGCCTCAAGCCATCCCAGCATCACGAACACGCTGACCAGCAGGAATTTGTCGGCCACCGGATCAAGCCAGGCGCCGAGTTCGGATTTTTGATTGAAATGCCGCGCGATCATGCCATCGGCCGCGTCGGACACTCCGGCCAGAATGAACAACGTCAAGGCCACCAGCATCTCGCCATCGATCATCGAAAGCACAATCAACGGAACCATGATGAACCGGGCAACCGTGATGTAATTGGGCAGTGTCATGATCAGCAAACCGTCCTGACTTGAACCGGATATGGCGATGGCACCGCACATTTCCAATGGTTTGCTGACCATGTAGCATCCCTGCATCCGGTTTTCCCGTCAAATGTCACACCGGATCACATGCTCCGGCTTGCGGAATGGCCCACAAAATGCCATCCCCCGCACTGACGAAGCGCCTTTGAAACCAAAGCAAGGGAAGCCATATGGCGGATCCGAAAAACGGCCTCACCTATGCCCAGGCGGGCGTCGATATCGATGC
>NZ_JBDWHW010000077.1:0-7509 GCF_039975035.1 Hoeflea sp.
GGCAAGCCGCTTTACAGGGCCTATTCCATTGCCAGCCCGGCCTGGGATGAGGAACTCGAGTTTTTCTCCATCAAGGTACCTGATGGACCACTGACATCGCACCTCCAGAAAATCCAGCCAGGCGATGCGGTGCTCATGAAAAAGAAACCGACCGGCACGCTGGTGAATGATGCACTGGTGCCTGGTAAACGCGTCTACATGTTCTCAACCGGAACCGGTATCGCGCCGTTCGCCAGCTTGATCCGTGATCCGGACACCTACGAGAAATTCGATCAGGTGATCCTGACCCATACGTGCCGTGAAATTGCGGAACTCAAATACGGTGAGGACCTGGTTAAAGAGACCATCAATGACCCGCTAATCGGTGAATTCGCCAAGGACAAACTGGTGCACTACACATCGGTCACACGCGAAGACTTCCCCCGTCAGGGCCGAATTACCGATCTGATCAAATCGGGCAAACTGTTCGAAGATCTGGGTGTTCCGCCAATTGATCCGGCGATTGATCGCGGCATGATTTGCGGGTCCATGGATATGATCCGTGATACCAAGGTTTTGCTGGAAGAAAGAGGCCTGACCGAAGGTGCGAACAACAAACCAGCCGAATTCGTTGTCGAGCGCGCATTTGTTGGCTGATCTCTAAGCACTTCAAATCAGCAGAATCAGAAGGCCGGGTTTCCCCGGCCTTTTTGTTGTCCGGGCGTTTGAAGGAGGTCGTTACTACTGAATGCAAGGATCAGTAGCGCCAAATATCTGCAACGGTGACGCTTATCTGTGGAAGGCTGGTCTCTTAAGGTTCCTATCAATATCCACTCCAATTGGCTTGCAATACTCTCTGGAAACTCTTGGTATGATATTGGCGGCCTAGCGTAAGGTTCCCAGAGTTTGGATTTTTTGAAATGAAAGTTATTGCCGAACTTGGCATTAACCACCGCGGTTCTTCAGGGATCGCAAAAAAGCTGATCGATGTTGCTGCTAAGGCGGGCGCATGGGGCGCAAAATTTCAATACCGGGCCAAAGAGGGTTTTTACCAGGCAACTCATGAAATCGGCGATGAAATCCTCAGCCAGGAAATTGATGAGAGTTACATCGCACCGAGCGAGATACTGGAGCTGGCCCGGCTAATTCAGCAACAAGGCATGGCAGCCGGAATCAGCTTTTTCAAGTTTGAAGACGCAGCTGATTTTGGAGACAGCATTCACGAATTTGATTTTTTCAAAGTCCCTTCTGCGGAACTTTTGAACCTGTCACTCATCACGTCTCTAGCGGGGCTTGGAAAACCTATAATTCTTAGCACTGGTGGTCATTCAGAAGACGATATATTTCAGGCGATTGATTTAACAAACGCCATTGCCGACGTCTCTTATCTGCATTGCATCTCCAACTATCCGGTTCTGCTTGGCAATCAGCAGATGCTGTTCCTCAACACGCTCAGGCAAAAGACGAACGCACCAATTGGCTATTCCAGCCATGATCGAGACTGGGAAGTTTGCCTGATCGCAGCCGCCAACGGTGCAACAGTATTTGAACGTCATCTGACGATGGACAAGAACGGCAAGGGTATCGATGACAGTTCGAGTTCGGACCCTGAAGAGTTCACTCGCCTATGCGGCCTGCTGAACGCATTTGAAACCATTCAAGGGACACCTCATCGTGAGATCAATCAGGGTGAGCGTATCAACATGCAGAACCTTGGGTCATCTCTCTATGCCAGCAAGGCGATTGCAATTGGTGATGCAGTATCTACCGATAACACGGTGATCAAGGCGCCGCGCAAGGGGCTGACTTGGGGTGACCTCGCGAAACGAAACCTCTCGACGGTCAGACGTCCGGTTCCTGTTGGGACTGCTGTATCCGACTTGCATTTCACTGATCCAAAACCACCGTTGGGCCCGGATCTGATTGCCTTTTGCGATAAGAAGCAGCTTTCAATTCCACTGCGTCTGCATGATGCGCAAGTTCTCCAGAGCAGGTTCCCTATTCTGAACAATGAATTGCATTTGTCGTTTGAAGAGGTTGGTGCTCTTGGGTCAGCGATGGAAGTCGAGCTCAAAAAGCTTGATTTGACGCGGCACTATTCCATCCACATACCCGATTACATCGACAGCAAGACGTTAATAGATCCGATGTCCGCAGACGAACGAACGCGTTTGGGCAGTTTGCAAGTTATTGAATCTTGCGTTGATCTGGCACTGGAGTTGGAGGCACGTACCGGTGCCAGTGTTCCGATTGTCGGAAGCTTTTCCCGGTTGTTGCCTAACGGAAAGAAACCAACTTATCAACGCCTTCAGGACGTCTTGAATACAGCCGGGCGTCAGCGCGGAGTTCCGATTTATCCGCAATGGTTGCCGCGTATCGCGTGGTATTTTGGCGGAGCGGATGTGCTGGACATGTTCTGCGGTGCCGATGATATCGAGATTGTAAATGAAATTGGCATGGAACTGTGCCTGGACCTTTCGCACCTCATCCTTTCAGCAAATTACGCCAAGGATGATTGGAAAAAGTGGTGTGAGCATTTAATGCCACTTTCCCGGCATCTTCATATCGCAGATGCGAATGGGATCGACGGGGAGGGGATTGAATTCGGGCAGGGGGATCTCGGTGATCCATTGCCCTATATTGACGGTCCCGGGCGCAAGGTTCTGGAAATCTGGCAAGGCCACCTGTCGGAAGGTGACGGTTTCGAAAATGCCATCCGGCAGCTAGGAGGAAAACATGACTAAGGTTCTGATCACCGGAATTACCGGCCAGGATGGCGGCTTTCTGGCGCGGGCTTTGCTGGAGCGAGGGTTTGAGGTTTACGGCGCCATGCGGCGTGGCAGCACATCCAAGACAGATCGCCTCAAAGAGCTTGGTATTCTTGAAAAGGTCAAATTCTGTACCTTGGAAGTGACTGAGTTTGCCAATGTGCAGAACATCCTGAACGAGATCAGGCCAGATTACATTTACAATCTCGCTGCTCAGAGCTTCGTTGCGGATAGTTTCCAGTTCCCGCACTACACGTCCGAAGTGAACTATATGGGGGTCCTCAATATTCTTGAGGCCATGCGTATTCTTAAACTTGATGCGAAGCTATATCAGGCCTCGACGTCTGAAATGTATGGCGATGTACTGGAAAAGCCACAGACAGAAAAAACGCCGTTCAATCCACTGAGCCCCTATGCAATTTCGAAACTCGCGGCCCATTCCCTGGTAGTGAATTATCGCCAAGCTTACGACATGTTTGCGACATCCGGCATTCTATTTAATCATGAATCTGAACTGCGCGGTCTGGAATTTGTGACCCGCAAAATTACGAGCTGGCTTGCTGAAATCAAGCTTCAGGGGAAAGACGCTCTTCCACTTGGAAATTTGAGCAGTGTTCGTGATTGGGGATATGCGCCCGAGTATACGGATATGATGATCAAGATGCTGGATCATGATCAGCCAGATGATTTTGTCATTTCCACAAACACTGAATACACCGTTCGGGAATTCCTGTTCATGGCAGCATCCGAAGTCGGATTCGATCTGAAATCAGAAGGCGAGGGTGTTGACGAAAAGTGCTACGACCGTAAAACCGGCAAATTGATCGCCTATGTTGATCCACGTTATTTCCGGGCCTCCGATGTTGTATATCTGCGCGGTGACAACAGCAAAGCACAGGAAATTCTCGGCTGGAAGCCGCAAGTACTGGCACCTGAAATAGCCCGTCGGATGGCAATATATGATCTCAAAAAAGCAGCGATCGAAAAACCCGGGCTCTGACGCCGAAAGTTGACAGGAGCCGCAATGGAACGCGTGGTCGCAATCATTCCTGCCAGAGGCGGGTCCAAGGGTATTCCGGGAAAAAATACAAAACCGTTTCTAGGGATGCCGCTTGTCGCGCATTCGATCCGAGCCGCATTGGGTGCAGAAACGATATCCGACGTAATTGTTTCGAGCGATGATGATGCAATCCTGACGGTGGCAGAGGACCATGGTGCTCTTGCTCTCAAACGCCCGGCAAACATTTCCGGAGATGAGGCGTCGACCGAATCCGCCGTGGTACATGCACTGGCAACAGTCGATGCGTGCAGGCTTGCCGACGTTGTGGTTTTCCTGCAATGCACCGCACCACTTACCACTTCGTCAGAAATCGATCAGGTCGTCCGAACACGTGCCGCAATGAATGCAGATACGGCTTTCTCAGTCGTCGACGTCCATGCATTTCTCTGGGAGATAGCGCCGGACGGAACTGGAATTGGTGTCAATCACGACGCTACCAAACCACGTCAACGCCGCCAGGACCGCCCCAAGGAATACCGCGAAACCGGTGCAATCTATGCACTTCGCAAGGACGCATTTATCGAGGCGGGAGACCGGTTCTTCGGTCGAAGCGTTCCAGTTATCCTTCCAGATGCTGTTGAAATTGATTTGGACACACCGCGTGACTGGGCACTCTTGGAAGCCTTTGCGAAAACAACTGATCTTCAAGGCTTGGTGAAATGACAAGTATCTTCGAAACACTGTTTGCCCTTGGAGTCGCCAGCAAAGAACATCAGGAAATCTACGCTGACCGGACACGCGACAGGGAAGGTGTAAAGGTGTTCCGCGATAGCCAGTCTGGCGTGATCTACATTGATGGGTTTTACGGCGGAAATGATGTCTATGAAGATGGCGGCTATCGGGAGGCAAACCTGAAAGTCTCAGGCAGCCGGGATTTTGAGACCACCCGGGACGCGGCTCGTCGTTCAAAGACATATCAGGCCTTCGTTTCGGGCAAGCACATTGTTGATTTTGGCTGTGGTGATGGCGCTTTTCTGCAATCTGTCCGCTACGACACCGCTTCCTGTTGCGGCATTGAGCTTCAAAGGGATTATGTTGCTGCACTGAATGATGATGGCATTGCGTGTCATACAGAACTGTCTGCCGTAGCTGATGGTTCTTTGGACACTGCTGTCAGTTTTCATGTTTTAGAACACTTACCTGATCCGCTACCAATACTGCGTGACATCCACCGTGTTCTCAAGCCGGGTGGAACAGTGGTTGTTGAAGTTCCACACGCCAATGATTTTCTGCTGTCTCAGGTTCATAGCGATGCCTTCAAGTCGTTTACTTTGTGGAGCCAGCATCTTGTTCTGCATACACGGGACAGTCTCAATCGACTGCTGCAGGCAGCTGGATTTGAAGGAGTTGTCATTGAGGGTGTGCAGAGATATCCGCTTTCCAACCATATGACCTGGTTGGCATCCCAAAAACCTGGTGGCCACAAATCCGCACTTTCTGCGCTCGATACGCCTGAGTTGACTGGAGCATATGAAGCGGCGCTAAACCGGATTGATGCGACAGACACCTTAGTTGCGATTGCCCGCAATCCTGTCTGATAAGGCAGAGAGGTGTATCGACTTGTGGGTTAGTTATAGACCTAACCGTTTGTTCCTTCTATCCGGAGTCCAGTCAATCAGCTGACGGTCCAATTCCTTGATGATCTCAGGTACAAACTCTGCGCATGGGCGGTCATTATAGGGATGCATATAGGTCATTGATGGATACCAAGGCGGGTTTTTTTGACCTAGTAGCAGTGGCGGCTCTTGTTGACCGAAGCGAATAGAAGGAATGTCGAGGAGACCTGCCATATCTGCAACACTCGTATTTGCGGAGACTACAAAATCACAACATGCTGTCAATGCGGCCGCGCCAAGCAGGTCGTCAAACAAATCTACATCTTCAAAATAGATAAATCTTTCCGGATATTTTGTTCGAAAAAACGCAATCTCTTTATCTATTGTTGCATATTGCAAATTGATAAAAATTGCATCCCGAGACTCCAAGACAGGGGCAATGCTTGGAGCAGATAGATAGTATCGGGCACGATTGACTGCGAGGTTCTTAGAACGCCAGGAGATCCCAATGATCGGTTTGTCATTGGCACCACTCAACCTCTGAAAGTAATCCTGAGCTCGTCCTTTTTCGAACGAATAGACCGGACAAGTCGCTTTTCGGAAAGAATCAATATCAGGGCGAAAAAATGATGTCAGGTCTGAAATGTTGGCGTGTAGATCGAAGTCTGAAGTTGTTGCCACCAGATCCTTGTCCATTCTTGCGGCGCGACATTCTGTCTGCGGAAAAGAGTGTTGGAAAAACTTTGCGCCCTTTTCCGATAGTTCAACGATCACTTTTCCGGCTTTGGCAATGAGTTCCGGCAGCATCGTTCCGGCCTTCAGTGCATCGCCGAGCCCTTGATCGGCCCAGACCAACACTGTTTTGTTGGAAATGTCCTCGCCTTCCCACGCAGGTACATCAAACTTCCGGTTCATTACTTTTGACGCTGGGTCTTCAAAACGGGCAGAATGGAGTTCCCATCCTTTTTTGAGATCCCCGTTTGCGAGATATGCAAGCGCGAGATTCCAGTCGACTGTCTTGTTGTTTGCAGAAGAATACTTTTTGGCCAATTTCATGACATCAAGAGCGTCTTTGTTTTCCCCGTGCATAATGAGACTTACACCAAGTGTGACGCATTTATGATAATCGCGTGGATCTGCTTCGTGGGCTTGTCGAGCGTATTGAATAGCTTTGTTTGTTTCATTCATACTAAACAATAGACGCGCTGCATCATGCATTATATCGCCATTCCCTGGAAAGCGTTCCAGCGCTTCCGTTAGTTCGTATTGAGATGGTTCATATTGCTTTAGCTTCAGTCGGCAACGGGCACGTTGAGAATGATTTGAAACATTGTCCGGCTCAAGCATGATTGCCTTGGTGAAAAAATTTATTGCATGCTCTGCACGATCTGCGTCGATCAATAGGGTTCCGAAATTTTGGTACGCATCTGCAAAGTCGGGAAATTCAACAATTAAGCCTTGTAGGAGTATTTCAGCCTCTTCGAATTCTTTTTGTCTGGTTAGCGCAATTGCCTTGATGTTTCGCGCTTCGCGCTCTCTCGGGTTCAACGACAACGATTTGTTGCAAACGGCGAGAAGGCTAACAGAATCCGTCCCCAGATCCATCATGGCGCGGGCCAGGTTTGCATAAAAGGCTGACTGCTTAGGATCGGCGGCAATTGCCTTTTGAATGTATTCAATAGCCCGCTTAGGGTAGCCTAGTTGTCGGTATGTAACGCCGAGCAAATGGAGCGCATCTGGATTGTTGGGAACCCTTTTGAGGATTTGTTTATAGGTTCTTTGGGCTTTTTCGAACTCGCCGGCTTGCTGTTGGCCAACACCTTTCAGCAGTTTTTCGCGGATAGGATTAGCTGCTGTCTGAGTGGCCATTGGAGTTAATGCCTTGTTGGAATCACTGGAAAAACCATAGCAGGCCTGCAAAAAATCTGCAGCGGAGAAGGAGAACTTCACCGATTCCGCTGGGGATTGCTTTGATTGACCAAAAGGCAATCGAGCTTGCGGCAACCCCTCAGAAGAACGAACACTATTTTAAGCAGCGTACTTCTTCGAGTGCTCCAGCCAGTTCATCAAAATGGGAAATTACTTTGTCCGGGCCGAGTTCTGTCACGGGAACGGGTGTGTAGCCAAAATCGACTGCAATGACCGG
>NZ_JBDWHW010000078.1:0-12164 GCF_039975035.1 Hoeflea sp.
GGGCTGTCCTATGAGCACGTTGCCGCGACCCTGCCGCAACTTGGCCTGACGCGCGGGCGGGTTGTGGCCTGTCATCTCGGCAACGGTTGTTCCATCAGCGGCATGATCGACGGAATAAGCCGCTGGACGTCGATGGGGTTCACACCGCTCGACGGATTGATGATGGGTCAACGTCCCGGACGGCTGGATCCCGGCGCGGTGCTGTGGCTTCTCGAGCAATTTGGCGGCGATGCCGCCGAGGTCGGCAATCTGCTCTATCACAAGAGCGGCCTGTCCGGCGTTTCGGGCATTTCCGGCGACATGCGGACGCTCCTGGCAAGCGACGAAGGCGATGCCGCCTTTGCCATCGAGATGTATGTCGACCGGCTTGTGGAGGAAATCGGCGCCGCGACGGCAAGTCTTGGCGGCATCGATGCGCTGGTGTTCTCCGGCGGCATTGGCGAAAACTCTGCGCCGATCCGCGCCGGCGCCTTGGCGCGGCTGGAATGGCTCGGCTTCAGCCTTGATCCCGCAGCCAATGCCGCCGGCGCCCAACGTCTGACCGCGCGCAACAGTGCGCGTCCGGCTTTCGTGGTCAAGGCCGATGAGGAACTGGTGATCGCCAAGGCGGTGGCGCATGCGCTCGCCCGATAGGTCTCGGCAACCCGTCAAGTGGGACCAGCATTGTCCCGCTCCCTTGGTGCCATGGGACCTTGCGCCGTGATCATTTTCAGGTTCAAATCTGTTTATGAGTGACGGTCAACCCAGCTTCACCCTTGGTGTCGAAGAGGAATACCTGCTTGTTGACCGCGACAGCTTGGATCTCGTGGCTGCGCCAGACTCCCTGATGGCGCAATGCGTTGAGGAACTTGAGGGGCAGGTCAGTCCTGAATTCCTGCAATGCCAGATCGAGGTCGGGACCAATGTCTGCAAGACTGTGGCCGAAGCCGGCGCCGATTTGGCCCATCTGCGCCGCGTCATCGCCCGAATAGCGGAAAACCATGGTCTGGCTCCGCTTGCGGTCTCCTGTCATCCGTTTGCCGATTGGCACAAGCAACACTTCACCGACAAGCAGCGATACCGCAAACTCGAACGCGATCTCGGCGGCGTCGCGCGGCGTATGCTGATTTGCGGCATGCATGTGCATGTGGGGCTGGACGACGATGAAACCCGCATCGACCTGATGGCGCAGTTCCCCTATTTCCTGCCTCATCTGCTGGCTCTGTCGACATCCTCACCCTATTGGAAGGGCGATGACACGGGGCTTAATTCGTACCGGCTCACGGTTTTCGACAATATGCCCAGAACCGGGCTCCCACCGCGGTTTTCATCCTGGTTCGAATACCAGCGATCCGTTCAGATCATCATCAACAGCGGCTTGATCGAGGACAGTACCAAGATTTGGTGGGACCTCAGGCCATCAGGGAGGTTTCCGACGCTCGAATCGCGCATTTGCGATGTCTCTCCGCGCCTTGACGACGCTCTGGCTCTGGTCGCTCTGACCCAATCGATCATGCATATGCTGTGGCGGCTGCGTACCAGCAACAAGCGCTGGCGGATCTATGACCGTTTTTTGGTGGGAGAAAACCGCTGGCGCGCTCAACGTTACGGGATGTCCAACGGACTGATCGACTTTGCCAAGGGAGAGGTCATCGACTTCGCTATCCTGCACCAAGAGATCATCGACCTCGTTCAGGAAGATGCAGAAGCGCTCGGCTGCTCGAAAGAGTTGCTGTCAACCCGGCGGATTGTTGAAAACGGTACAAGCGCTGATCGACAACGCTCGATCCATGCAAAAGCGATTGCCGCCGGAGCCAGCGCCAGGGAGGCTCAGAAAGAGGTCGTGCGATCGCTGATCAGCGAATTTACAGAAGGTCTGGAAAGCCACAGGCAACCTGACGCTGCCGCAGGGCAATCCGCCTGATACATATTACCTCGGCGCTTGCCTGGACGAGGTTCAGCGACAGCCTTTCCCTGCGTTTCTACGCAATTCCGGATTCCGGCTCCTGAAGTTCCGCCGCATCCGGTTCCCGCTTGACCCGGAAAACCGCCAGATACAGCGCTGGCGCAAAAAACAGCGTGATCAGGGTTCCGGCGATGATCCCGCCCATCATCGCGTACGCCATCGGCCCCCAGAAGATCTGTCGCGAGATCGGGATCAGCGCCAGACTGGCTGCTGCTGCGGTCAGCAGGATTGGCCGGGAGCGGGCGACCGAAGCCTGGAATACGGCATCCCAGGCCGCCAGGCCCTTTGCGCGCAACACCTCGATCTCGTCAATCAGAATGATCGAATTGCGGATGAGAATGCCGATCAATGCCAAAACCCCGAGGATCGCGACGAAACCCAGCGGCGCGCCTGACGGAACCAACGCGGCGACAACGCCGATCAGGCCCAAGGGCGCCACGCACAAGACCACGAAGGCCAGCCTGAAACTTTGCACCTGGATCATGATCAGGGTCAGCATGATCAGCACCATCAAGGGCACAACCGCCGCGATCGGGGCCTGGCTGTCGGCACTCTCGGCCACCGATCCACCAATCTCGACATGATAGCCAGAAGGCAAAGCCTTGCTGAAGGCGGCAATCCTGTCCTCCAGCGCAGCGACAATGGTTGCCGGCTGGTCGGCACTCGAAATTGCGGCCTTGACCGTAATCGTAGGCATGCGCCCGCGTTGGTTGATCACCGGCGGTTCGGTCTCGTAACTGAATGTCGCCACCGAGCGCAGCGGTATGGTCACCGAGCCGGAGCCGGAAAGCTGAAGGGTCTCCAACGCACCAACCGACTGCCGCGAAGCCGCATCGCCACGCCCGACAATATTGACCAGATAAGATGAATCGCGCAGTTGGGTGGCGGTCGCCCCATCATAGATGGCGTTCAGCGCGGCGGCGATATCACGTTGGGTTATGCCCAGTTGCCGCGCCTTGTCCTGCAGAATGTCCACCCGCACCACACGGGCGGGTTCATTCCAGTCCATGATGATGCCCTCAAGCCGGGAATCGGAGGCAACAACTGCGGTCAGTTCGCGGGCGTTGTCCCGAAGGGTCTCGATATCGGGCCCGGAAATCCGGTACTGCACCGGCCGCCCGACGGGTGGTCCGATTTCAAGCAGCTTGATGAAGACATCGACGCCGGGGAAATTGTTTCCGGCAATTTCCGAAAGCTCCACCCTGAGCGCGTCCCGTGCCTCAACGGACGGGGTCTGTATGACGATCTGACCGACATTGGGCGCCGGTGTCTCCACATCATAGGCGAGCAGGAACCGTGGTGCGCCCCGCCCGATATAGGACGACCAGAACAACACCTTGTCGTTGCCGTCGATCAGGGCTTCCATCCGGGTTATTTCGGCCGACGTCTCGGCAATCGAAGCGGTCTGCGGCAACGTGAAATCGAGGATAAGTTCCGGACGGTCGGAACTGGGAAAGAATTGCTGCTCGACAAACCGCATGCTGAACACGGAGAAAGCAAACAAGGCGATCGTCGCCCCGATGGTGATCCAGCGGTAGGTCATGGCGGCATTCAGAAGCTTTTGGAAGACTTTGCCCACGCGCCCCGGCTCGCCGCTGTGGTGCTTCATCTTGGCCGGCAGGAAGGTCACGCCCAGAAGCGGCGCGAACAGCACTGCCACGACCCAGGACACCAGCAGCGAAACCGCGATCACGACAAAAAGCGAGAAGGTGAACTCGCCCGCCGCTGAGGAATTCAGGCCGATTGGAATGAAGCCCGCGACCGTCACCAGTGTTCCCGACAGCATCGGGAATGCAATTGATGTCCAGGCGTAGGACGCCGACTTCGTAAGCGTTTCACCTTTCTCGAGACGAGAGATCATGGTCTCGATCGCGATCATCGCATCATCGACCAGCAGTCCGAGTGCAATGATGAGTGCGCCGAGCGAAATCCGTTGAAGCGTGAACCCGGCATAATTCATCACCACGAAGGTGATGGCCAGAACCAGCGGTATGGTCAGCGCAACGACAAGCCCGGCCCGAAGCCCGAGCGAAATAAAGCTGACAGCAAGCACGATCAGCACGGCTTCAAGCAGCGCCTGCAGAAAATGCCCGACAGCATCCTCCACCACTTTGGGCTGGTCGGCGACTTGATGGATTTCGACGCCGATTGGCAGTCTGGCCTGTTCCCTGGCGATCACGTCCTGCAACTCGACGCCGAAATCGACAATGTTGGAGCCTTGTCTCATGCCGACCGCCAATCCGACCGCATCTCTGCCGTTGTAGCGAAACAGCGCCGACGGCGGGTCTGTATAGGCCCTGCGGATCTCTGCAACGTCGGCCAGGCGAAAGAATCTGTCGCCGACGCGCAGATTGATGCCCTCGAGGCTTTCCGGGCCCGAAAACTGGCCGCCAATACGAATCAGCACGCGCTCCGGTCCGGTGTCGAACACGCCGGACGGCAAAATGGCGTTTTGCGCCGACAACGTCGCCTGGACAGCTTCCTGGTTAAGCCCGAGAGCGGCAAGCCGTTCGGTCGAAAACTCGAGATAGATCACTTCGTCGCGGGTGCCGAAAAGCTCGATCTTGCCAGCATCAGGCAGCGCCTGAACCGAACGGCGCACGGTCTCGGCATAATCACGCACTTCACGCGGCGAAAACCCGTCCGAAGTCAGAGCATAGAGATTGCCGAACACATCGCCGAAACTGTCATTGAACTGGAAGCCTGCAAACTCGGCAGGAAAATCGCCGCGGATATCGCCCATCATGTTGCGCACGCGCTGCCAGATCAGCGGCAGGTTCCTGGCTTTTGTCGTCGGCAGCAAATTGACATAGACGATGCTTTCGCCGGGCCGGGTGACCGAACGGGTGAAATCCAGTTCGTCGAGATCCTCAAGCTTTTTTTCGATCCTGTCGGTGACCTGCATCAGGGTTTCACGGGTGTCCGCGCCCGGCAGTGCCGCGGATATGATCATGGTCTTGATCGCAAAATTGGGATCTTCCTCACGACCGATGGAGACGTAGGAAAGAATACCCGCCACCAGCGAAACGATCATCAGGAACCATATGAGCGAACGGTGGTTGAGCGCCCAGTCGGAGAGATTGAATGTTTTCATTCCGACACACGCGGGCCGACAGCCTGCCCTTCTTCAAGTGAATGGATGCCCTTGAGGATCACCTCCTGGCCGGCGGTGAGCCCGCTGCTGACAACTGCGAATTCGCCGGCCGTACCGGCCAGTTTGACGGGCTTCAGGGAAACCTTGTTGGTCGCCCGGTCGACAACCCAGACAGCGGGCGGGTCAAGCAGCGCGGACCTGGGCAAAACGATATCCTTGTTCTGGCCACCGGCAGGCAAGACACGCGCCAGCGCCCCGAGCCGGAATTCCGCCGGTTCATTTTCCAAAGACAGATGAAGCCGGTAAGTCCGGGTGGTTTGCTCTGCAACTGGATCGATGCGTCTCAACACGGCATCCGCCATGATTGCTTGGCTTGCAAGCAGTGTGGCAGTAAACCGGTCGCCGGGTGCACGCAATGCGGCATCTGCTTCCGAGACATCGATCACGATCTCGCGCTCACCAACCGCGGAAAGCCTCAGGATTGCCTGCCCGGCGGTCAGTGTTGCGCCCGGCTCAGCGAATGTTGCCGTGACGACGCCATCATAGGGGGCTGTCAATGTCGCCAGATCCACCATATCGGCCGCGCGCGCCTGCGATGCCAGCGCCTGATCCAGTCGCGCCTGGGCAGACACCAACGCCCGCTCCGCATCCTCCAACCGCGTCGAGCTGCCCACGCCACGTTCGGCAAGAGTTTTGGCGCGCTCACGCGCATCTGTCGCCGATCGCAATTGGGCTTTGGCCACAGTCACGCCGGCATCTGCAGTGCGCAGATCGGAATTCAGGTCTTCGGTGTCGAGACGAGCCAGAACATCGCCTTTTGCGACCAGATCGCCCACATCGGCCGGACGGGTCGCAACCGTGCCAATCATCGGAAAGCCGAGCGCGGTTTCAGTGCGGGCGACGATTGTCCCGATGTAGCTTAAAGAAATGCCTGATTGCGGACCGACCAGCACGGAAACAACCGGGCGCGGACCTACTTCAGCCTGGACCGGATCCTCGGCCCTGACAGGCAAGGCCAGACCAAGGCTGAAAAGAACGATCGCAAGCCTCATTGGTCCGCTCCCGCACGGCGAACGGTGCGACCGGGATACAGCAATTGCGCGCCCTTTGTCACAATCCAGCTGCCGTCCTCAATACCATCGCTGAGTATAATCCGGCTGGTGTCATAACGATCAATCTCGACCGGTTGAAGCGAGACCTGCATGGTTTCCGGATCAACGTGCCAGACAGCTGGGCCTTCCGCCGAGGCGCTAATTGCGGAATAGGGCAGGTTCACCCGTGCCACTGCCGGGCGCGATGCGGTGCCACGTATCGGTTCGCCAAAACTCAGGCCATCGGGCGGGTTCACCACTTCCACGGTCACAGCAACGGTGCCGGTCGAAGGATTGATCAGCGGCGAAACCTCCGTGATCCGGCCCTGAAACTCAACCTCCGGCGAGGACAACCGTGACAGTGATACGCTGGAATAGCTTGCTTCACCGATCAACATGGCTTCCGGAACTTCGAAAACCGCTTCATATCCCTTGCCGAGCGCAAGCTCCATCGCGGTTTGTGCTGCCCCGATGATCTGGCCCGGCTCAACCATGCGGCTGATGACCGTGGAGGCGGACGGAGCGCGCAACACCGTGTCGGCGAGTGCCTTGGTTGCACGATCCCAATCGGCTTCGGCCTGCTCAAGCGCGCCTTCCGCCGTCCTGAGCGCATCATCGGCGGCATCCCGCGCCGCGCGGGTTGTCGCTCCGCTCGCCAGAAGCGCCTCGGCGCGCTGCAGGTTTTCAATGGTCTGGACGTGATCGGCCCGAGCCGTTGTCAATCCGGCTTCAGCCGTGCGAACTGCCAACTCCTGCTGGATCGAATCGAGGCGCGCAAGCGGCGCATTGGCCTCGATTTTTTCGCCCGGTTCCGCCAGAACTTCGATGACGCGCCCGCCAATCGGAAAAGCCGCCATCAGCGATTCTTTCGGGCGAATTTCACCGGTTAGCGAAAAGCTGCGCTGTTCGATGCCTTTCGAGGCAACGACTATCTCGACCGCCAACGGCGTCTCACTATGCGCGGGAGCAATACTTAAAACGGTAAGAACCGTTGTCCAGACAATGGCAAAACGTTTCAAAACAACTTCCGAACCTGATTGAAGGAAAGGAAGAGTATCTACTCCTTCACAATTGGCCGCACCAGACCAAAAGTTCCCGTCAGCCACGGTCATTGACAAATCGCTGTGAAATTTTCAGTTATGCGGCACCGTTTGTCGGGCGAAATTCGAGGCGCATACCGTGCCATCGGATCTGGCTCGCAACAAATTAAGGCACTAAGCTGATTTCGCTAGCTCCCGAATTGATCATTTTTGATTGCGATGGTGTCCTCATTGACAGTGAGGTGATCAGCGCTCGTGTGCTCATCGATGCGCTGGCAAGCGTCGGGGTGAAGGTCGATACCGCGCATGTGCAGACCCATTTTCTGGGTCGCAGCTGGGCCAAGGTCGCAGCCGAAATCCGTCACTCACACGGTTATCTTCCGGGAACGGATTTCGAGGAGAAGTACCGCACCGAACTTCTTTCCCGTTTCGAACGGGAACTGGTTCCGACCCTTGGCATCCAGCTGCTGCTTTCACAATTGACCACCAAGGCCTGTGTTGCGACGAGCAGTTCGCCGAAGCGGGCTTTGCGTTCGCTCGAGTTGACGGGACTGTCCGCCTTTTTCGGGACGCGGATCTTCACCGCCTCCGAAGTTGAAAAAGGCAAACCTGCGCCCGATTTGTTTTTGCATGCCGCCAGGCGCATGAATACCAATCCCGCCGCATGCCTTGTCATCGAGGATTCCCTGCCCGGCATTCAAGCGGCGAACAATGCCGGTATGCAGGTGTTGCGCTTTACCGGCGGCAGTCATCTTCAGGGGGCGAGCAAAGAGACGCTCACACTCGGTGGCAAAGTGCGGTGTTTTGACAAATGGGAGCATTTCTTTGAAATGGTGCCTCAAGCCAACAGGCAACCCGGCGGACGGATAGATACATGAGCATTGCGGGCGATCACGAAACCAGCCGTCTTGACGATGCAGCCCGCGCCGGCTGGCTCTATTACGTTGCCGGCAACACGCAAGACGAGATTGCCCGCAAGCTCGGCGTCTCGCGGCAATCCGCGCAGCGACTGGTCTCTCTTGCCGTCAGCGAGAAACTCGTCAAGGTCAGACTGGACCACCCGATTGCCAGATGCATGGAACTTGCTCATGGCCTGTCGGAAAAATTCGGCCTTGTCTCCTGTGACGTATCCCCGACCGATCCCGATGCGCCGGCGGCGCTGACAGGTGTCGCGCAACTGGCGGCCGGCGAAATAGAGCGGATACTGAAGTCCGATCATCCGAAAATCATCGCCCTGGGCACCGGGCGCGCCTTGCGCGCCTGTGTTGAACAACTGCCAAAAATGGATTGCCCGCAACACCGCATCGTCTCGTTGCTTGGCAACATGATGTCGGATGGCGCCGCAACGCCTTACAATGTGGTCATCCGCATGGCCGACAGGGTCAACGCCCGTCATTACCCGATGCCGTTGCCGGTTTTCGCCCGGTCCATCGAGGAAAAACAGTTGCTGCAGCAGCAGGAGGCAGTTCACAATATTCTCGAACTGGCGCGTCAGGCCGATGTCACCTATGTCGGCATCGGCAATATCGGAGATAATGCGCCCTTGCTGATAGACGGCTTTGTCAGCCGTGAAGAGATGCGCGCGCTCGTCAAGGCCGGTGGCATCGGCGAGATCACATCCTGGGTATTTGGCCGCAGCGGCAAGCTGATCGACGGACTGACCAATGACAGGGTGGCCAGCGCCGTCCTGCATGTTTCTCCGTCCAAACCAGTGATCGCGATTGCCGTAGGCATCCTCAAGGCTGAGGCAATTCTTGCAGCTATGCGCGGTGAATTGGTCAATGGGCTTATCACCGACGAAGCCACAGCGGAGCATTTGCTCAACCATTGAGCAAAACGACCAAGTCTTAAATATCTGATCCTGCTAGGTTAACTCCCTCAATGCCGCCTTCTGCGCAGGTGCAGCATCGATTCTGCATTGACTCTCGCCTAAGTCTGAGTGAATATTTGCCCGTCTAATAGGCATTTGCCCATATCGGGTATTGGGAGGAATTCATGAATAGATTTGCAAACGCGCTTCTGTGCGCGTCGGCGTTGTCGATGCTTGCCACGGCTGCGCTTGCTGAAAAGCTGACCATCGCCACCGTCAACAACGGTGACATGATCCGCATGCAGAAACTGACCGACGATTTCACCGCAAAGCACCCTGACATCGAACTGAACTGGGTGACGCTTGAGGAAAACATCCTTCGCGAACGCGTCACGACAGACATCGCAACCCAGGGCGGGCAATACGACGTGATGACCATCGGCACTTACGAGGTTCCGATCTGGGCGAAACAGGGCTGGCTATTGCCACTCGACGGTCTCGGCGACGATTACGACGTTGATGACATCATTCCTGCTATTGCAGGCGGTCTCTCCTATGAGGACAAGCTCTACGCAGCGCCGTTCTATGGCGAGAGCTCGTTCGTGATGTACCGCACCGACCTGATGGAAAAGGCAGGTCTGACCATGCCCGATGCCCCGACCTGGGACTTCATCGCGGATGCGGCACGCAAGATGACTGATCGTGAGAACGGCATCAACGGCATTTGCCTGCGCGGCAAGGCCGGCTGGGGCGAGAACATGGCCTTTCTGACCGCAACCTCGAACGCCTTCGGCGCGCGCTGGTTCGACATGGACTGGAATCCGCAATTCGACCAGCCGGCCTGGAAAAACACACTGCAGTCCTATGTCGACCTGATGAACGAAGCCGGGCCGACCGGTGCATCCTCGAACGGCTTCAACGAGAACCTCGCATTGTTCCAGCAGGGCAAGTGCGGCATGTGGATCGATGCCACCGTCGCCGCGTCCTTCGTGTCCAACCCCAACGACTCCACGGTCGCCGACAAGGTCAGCTATGCGCTGGCTCCCGATACAGGCCTGGGCAAGCGCGGCAACTGGCTGTGGGCATGGTCGCTCGCAGTGCCTGCAGGCACCAAGAATGCCGACGCGGCGCAAGCCTTTGTCTCCTGGGCCACATCCAAGGCCTATCTTGAACTCGTCGCTTCAAACGAAGGCTGGGCAAACGTACCTCCCGGCACCCGTCTCTCGCTTTACGAGAACCCGGAATACGCCAAGGTGCCCTTCGCCAAGATGACGCTGGACTCGATCAACGCGGCTGACCCGACCAATCCGACCGTCGATCCGGTCCCTTACGTCGGCGTGCAGTTCGTGGCCATTCCCGAATTCCAGGGTTTAGCCACCACGGTGGGCCAGTTGTTCTCGGCAGCTCTTGCCGGACAGATGTCGGTCGACGAGGCCCTTGCACAGGCTCAGTCTGTCGCAAAGCGTGAGATGACACGCGCCGGCTACATCAAGTAGCCCCTACCCTCCCGGGCACCTGACCGCCCGCATCAACGCGGGCGGTCAATTTCCTCAATGCAGACCCGGTCGAAAACCGAACGCAGGGAGAGCATCATGGCTACTCGTCAAACCCAAAGCCTCGCAAATATCATGCGGGCACCGGCGATCATCCTGTTGCTGATCTGGATGGTCGTGCCACTGGGAATGACCCTCTATTTCTCGTTCCTGAATTACAATCTCCTCAATCCCGCCAACACAAGCTGGGCAGGATTCTTCAACTATCGGTATTTCTACACCGATCCGGCTTTCTTCCAGTCGATCTGGAACACACTGGTCCTTGTCATCGGCGTTTTGTTGATCACCGTGATCGGCGGCATCGCCGTCGCCTTGCTGATAGACCAGCCGATGTTCGGCCAGGGCATAGTCAGAATTCTCGTGATCTCGCCCTTCTTCGTCATGCCGCCTGTCGCAGCATTGGTCTGGAAGAACATGATCATGAATCCCAGTTACGGCGTGTTCGCCGACATCGCACATTTTTTCGGCGCCGAGCCGGTGGACTGGTTCGCCCAGTATCCGCTGTTTTCGATTATCGTCATCGTCGCCTGGCAATGGCTGCCATTCGCCACGCTGATCCTGCTCACCTCGCTGCAATCACTTGACGGTGAACAGAAGGAAGCCGCCGAAATGGACGGCGCCGGTTTCGTCAGCCGGTTCATCTATCTGACATTGCCGCACATGGCCCGCGCCATCACCGTGGTGATCCTGATTCAGACAATCTTCCTGCTGGGCATCTACGCCGAGATCCTGGTCACGACGAACGGCGGTCCGGGTTATGCCTCGACCAACCTCGTGTTCCTGATCTATCGCGCAGCCCGTCTCAACTTCGACATCGGCGGGGGCGCCGCCGGCGGCATCATCGCGGTCGTTCTCGCCAACTTCGTCGCCTTCTTTCTGATGCGTGCCGTCGGCAAGAACCTGGATTAGGAGACAACCATGTCACGCGCAGTCACCACACGCACAAAGACCATCAATACGGCGGTCGCCTGGATTGTTGCCCTCGTGATCTTCTTCCCGATCCTCTACACGCTTATCACCAGCCTGAAGACGGAATCCGAAGCAATCGCCGGTTTCAACCTGATCCCTTCATTCACCTTCGAAAGCTACTTCGCCGTCCAGACCCAGAACGACTATTTCAAACCGTTCATGAATTCGGTCATTCTGGCGCTCGGCTCGACGGTCCTCGCACTGATCGTGGCAATACCTGCCGCCTGGGCCATGGCCTTCTCGCCGACCAAGCGCACCAAGGACATTCTCATGTGGATGCTGTCCACGAAGATGATGCCTGCGGTGGCGGTGCTGGTGCCGATCTACCTGATCTTCCTGCGCACAGGCCTGATGGACACCCGCATCGGCCTGACCGTCATGCTGATGCTGATCAACCTGCCGATCGTGGTCTGGATGCTTTACACCTACTTCCGCGAGATACCGGGAGAAATCCTGGAAGCCGCGCGCATGGACGGCGCGTCTCTGTGGAACGAGATTGTCTACATCCTCACCCCGATGGCCGTGCCGGGCATCGCGTCGACAATGCTGCTCAACATCATCCTCGCCTGGAATGAGTCGTTCTGGACGATCCAGCTCACCACCACCAACGCAGCCCCTCTGACCGCCTTTATCGCCTCGTTCTCAAGTCCGCAGGGACTGTT
>NZ_JBDWHW010000079.1:0-2846 GCF_039975035.1 Hoeflea sp.
ATGAAATTGTCTTCCCAGCCTTCCAGTTCGATCCCGTAGCGGCGTTTGAAAACCTCGATTGCCAGCGCGGCGCTGGCAACAGCTCCGGTCGTGGCGCAGAACGGGAAATCCCCGAACGGTTGACCGGCTGGATCGGCGCGAACGACCGGCACCATCGCGGCAGTCTGCACCGACAATGGCCGCTCCCAGAACACCATGCGCCGCGCCAGCATCACGGTCTTGCAGATATTGTCGATATCGGGCGCCGCTTGCTCGAACCAGGCGTCTGAAAATGCCTCCCGGATCCGCTCCAGCAGACCGCGCCGGACCGCGCCGTGCCAGACCCCGAAATGACACTCAGGCATCTCGCCCGCGCTGTCCCAGTAGAACTGGTTGCGCATCATGTCCTTCTGCTCGGGCAGGATCATGCGGCTTCCTGTCGGAATCCTGGCGATTTCGCTGCCCTGGCGAAGTGCCGGCGGAACATAGCGGGCGCGGCCCCAGGACAGGGCGTCGGCATCGGGCACCCGCTTCATCATGGCGTCGATCACCGTGCAGATTTCCGGATCGGCATAATCGGCGGCATCAATGAAGCAAATCCATTCCCCGCGTGCCTGTGCGGCCATCTCGTTCCAGGCGGCGCTGGCCTCGATCATCGCTCCGGTATTGGCTTTGCCGCCCGCAGCAACAATCCGCAGCCGCGTGTCACGCGCAGCTTCCGCCAGTTTTGAACGCTCCACAAAGTTACAGCCGGTAAAGTCGATGATCAGAATTTCGAAATCGGTGCGTTCGCTCGCAAGCATCTGGAGCACATTGCCGGCAAGGGCCTCCGCCGGCGCCAGCACCGGAATGCAGATCGACGCGACAATCATGGCGCAAACACCTTGGCGCCGCTCAGAAAAGCCTCCAGCGGCACAACCGCATTCTCGCCGAACCGGTAGAATTCCGCCGGAGTGGCGGGCGTGATGCCGGCTTCGCGAATATGCAGCGTGTCATTGGCCAGGCCGGACAGCCGGTTGACGGTTTTGGGCGGCTTGAACGGGGCCGGCTTGAAATGACCGGCCCACCGGCCTGCCTGCCAGACGGCAAACCCGCGCGTGAAACAGTCTACCTTGGCGTCATACTCCTCGCGCGTGCTGCAATATCTGCATTCATCCATGGCGGCTTTGGCGAAATTGGCCCCGACCCCGGTTTGGTCAACGCCGTGGGCGTGACAGAACCATGCGATCGTCGAGGCAACGCTCAGGCAGAGCGATACACCGGGGTCGAAAAGCGAGAACGGGAAAAACGGCTGATCCAGGCTGATGCCGCCCGAATTTTCGCGCTCGAACGTGTCGAGCCGGGCTTTCATCGTGTCTCGCGACAGGGTGGAGGCCGAGTTCGACGCGGCACAGGCGCCCAGCACCGAGAACGGCCGTTCGCAATGAACAATCTTTTCGGCCTGCGCCACCACCTTGCAGGTATTTTCCCAATCGACAACGGGATGCTCGAAGAACTGACCGGCATAGGTCTGCCTGATTCGCTGCATCAGCGATTTCCGCACCGCACCGTGATAAAGCCCGACTCCCACCGCCGGACGGCGCTTGCCTTCGCTCCAGCGGAACAACTGATCGCCGAGCGCAGCCTTCGAGCGAACCGAGATCGCGCAGGTCATCGGAATGGAGGCAAGAGTGGGAACCGGCCGGTTGTCGGGCCACTGAAAACTCATCGGATCCCAGCTGATGGCGTCGACACCGCGGTGAAGCACTTCACAGCGGCGGATCAGTCCGGTGACACGCGGATCGATGTGGTCATCATCGCCGATGACCGAGATCCAGCGCCCTCCAGCCTGTTCGACGAGACGCTCCCAGTTGTCACGCATCGACAGGACGGCCGGGCCGGGGGCGACCAGCCGGAACCGGCTGTCGTTGAAACTCGCGAAAAACCCGGCCAGCGGCGCCGGATCGTCGGAATTGTCGCCGACAATGACTTCGAAATCGGTGCCGTCCGCCGCCGCCAGCGCCTCGATGGTCTTGAGGCAATAGGCCTGACGATTGCGCGTCGGCAGGCAGATGGTCAGATGAACCATGGGCAGCTTTCATGCATGACGTGTCAGCTCTGACCCTGTCAGACCAAACTTGCGCCATGCTTGCACTCGCCGGAACCGGTTTCAGGCAATGGCCTCAATAGGCCTTGCCGCGCGCCGAAACCGGCCAGAGGCACTCGACCTTGCCATTGCGCACCCCGACATACCAGTCGTGCAGATTGCAGGTTGGGTCGCAATGGCCCGGCACCAGCCTGAGCTTGTCATTGATCTTGAGCACCCCGTTCGGATCGGTCAGCGTTCCGTGTTCGTCCGAGCATTCGGTGTAGGCGATGCCATCCCGGCCGAACACCACCGGCAGACCACTGTCCAGCGACTGCACTTTCAGGCCCGCGTCACAGATCGCCCTGCCGGCTTTGACATGGCTCATCACCGAGGTCAGGATGAACAGCGCGTTCTCGAACCCGGTCTGGTCGAGACGTCGACCGTCCTGATCCAGCACCCGCCCGTACTCTGCGTCCATGAAAGCGTAGGAGCCGCATTGCAGCTCGGTGTAGATACCGGATGCGCCTTCGAACCGGTAGCTGCCGGTGCCGCCGCCGGTGATGACCGGGCAGGCTATGCCTTCTGCAGTGAGCGCGTCCACGACCTCCCTGACCATCGCCTCCGTGAAAGCGAATTTTGCCTTTCGGTCATCATGAAGAACCAGGTGCTGCATCGCGCCCTGATAGGCCTGGATACCCCCAAATTGGAGGCCCGGCGTGGCCAGAATGGCCTTGGCCAGCGCCACGGATTCGCGCGCGGTCGTCACGCCGCAGCGCCCAGCGCCGCAATCCAGTTCGAC
>NZ_JBDWHW010000080.1:0-41929 GCF_039975035.1 Hoeflea sp.
GCGATGACGGCAAATCCGCGGCCGGCTTCGCCGGCGTGAGCTGCCATGATTCCCGCGTTGACGGCGAGAAGCTGGGTCTGGGTGGCGATGCCCTGGATGGCTTCCGAGAAGGAGTGAATCTCCCTGATCTGGGTCGAGACCGAATTCAGAACACTGGTGATTTCGGTGGCGCTGGATGCCATCGACTTGATGTCGGCAACGGCATTGACGAGAATTCCATTCACGCTTTTCGTGGTGGTGTCGAGACCCGTCTGGGTGGTTTTGGCGGATGTGATCGCGCCGTGCGATGCCTCGGCGACGGTCTGGTTCGACCGCGCGATCATCGAGATATCCTGCGTCAGGGAGTGAAATTCGTCGGCTTGCCGGGACATTGACCCCGATACATCGCCAATCATGCCGCTGGTATCGGCAATATTGACCGAAAGCTCGCCAATCTGCGAGCCGATCACGTTCAGCGCCCGTTCGAGGCTTGCCTGGTCGCGTGCCTGCCCGGCAGGGGCGGTTGCCTTTTCAGCATCCGGTGCGTCAGCGGAACTGTCGGGCAATGAAACTCGCAATGCGTGCATTCGATCTTATCCTCCATCGCATTGGAGGAAAACAGAGTTTGGTTAATCGATGGATAATGTAGGAGAGTGTAATGCTTGAACGCAGAGACTATTCCCGCCAGAATGCAGGCATCAACAGCACCAGAACAGCAAGTATCTCAAGCCGGCCAAGCAACATCAGGAAAATCAGAATCAGTTTGGCGGGATCGCCGAGAGGCGCAAAGCTCCCTGCCGGACCTATGACTGAGCCTATGCCCGGACCCACATTCGCCAACGCCGTGATCGAGCCGGAAATCGCTGTTTCCACGTCAAGACCGGTTGCGGCAAGGGCAATGGAGCCAAGCGCCCATATTCCGACATAGGCGCAAACGAACAGAAACACCGTGCGTTGCATGTCCGGTTCGACGGCCACCGAGCCGTAACGGACCGGGCGAACGCTGTTGGGATAAATCAGCCGCAACAGACCCGAGCGGATCGAACTGGCAATGATCACCAGTCGGTAGGCCTTGATGCCGCCGGATGTCGATCCCGAACAGCCACCCAGGAAGGTGGCCATGAACAGGATCGTAACCGCCAGCGGTCCCCAGAGCGTGTAATCGGTACTGGCAAATCCCGTGGTGGTCACGATCGAGACAACATTGAAAGCCGAATGGGTAAGCGCAATGCCGAAGCTCTCGTCTTGTGACAACCGCAGGCTGAGCGCGATGATGATCGTGAGAACCAGCAGCAGGCCGCCATAGGCGAAGATTTGCGGGTCACCCAAGGCATCGAGCCGGCCGCGCACGGCAAACAGGATCAGGACCGAAAAGGGCAGGCCGGCGATTGCCATGAAGATGGTGCCTGTCCAGATCAGGGCCGGGGACTGGAATGCACCGAACGAGGCGTCATGGGTGGAAAACCCGCCCGTCGCCAGGGTGGTCATGGCGTGGTTGACCGCATCAAAGTCACTCATGCCCAAAACGCGGTACAAGATGGCGCAAATTACGGTCAGACCGATATAAATCGCAAAGAATGCGCGGACGAACACAGCAAAGCGGGCGAACGGCTTTTCAGAGGTGTCGGAGGATTCAATCTTGAAGACGGTGAAGCCACCGACCTTAAGAAACGGAAGCACCAGAAGGCCCATGGCGACAATGCCGATGCCGCCGAACCATTGCAGAATGGAACGCCACAGCAGCAGGCCCGGCGGCGCTGCATCCAGGCCGGAGATCACCGTCGCACCGGTGGTGGTGACGGCTGATACGGATTCGAACAAAGCGTCGGCCATATCGAGACCCAGCGAAGCCAGATAAAACGGAATGGCGCCGGTGACCGACAGTGTGATCCACAGCAAATTGACAACCAGAAAACCCAGACGACGCGAAAACGGCGCATTGGCGCCGCGGTTTGCAGCCGCTGACGCGAGGCAGATGGCTCCGACAGCGAAGGATGCCACCGCGAACACCTGCCAGTCGGGGTTGCCGGAATAGAAATCCACCATGGCCGGTACAAGCATGGCCGCAGAGAGATACAGCCCCGCCATGGAGGCGATGAAAACCGCTGATCTGATTGTCTGGCCGTGCAAGCCCGCGCCCTCTTGGGTGCCGGTTGCTGCAGGATCTGGTTGGCAACCGGCTGGTTCCCGTGGCATAGACCCGCGATGAGCGAAAAACAATCACCTGACGCATTTCGCGTGTGTGCCGATCTGGCGCTCGAAGAGATGCGGGCGCTGTTTGGCGTCACACCGTTGCAACTCAACGACCATTTGTCCGCGCGCTATGGCGCGCGGATCTGGCTCAAGCGGGAGGATTTGTCGCCGGTCCGATCCTACAAGATCCGCGGAGCGGTCAATTTCATTCGCAAGGCTTTGGATGCCAATCCGGAGCAATCGTTGTTTATCTGCGCCTCGGCCGGCAATCATGCGCAGGGCTTTGCCTATGTCTGCAGGCATTTCGGGCGCAAGGGCGTGGTCTTCATGCCGGTGACGACGCCGCAGCAGAAGATTGACAAGACCCGGATGTTTGGCGGTGAATTCATCGAAATTCGGCTGATCGGGGATTTTTTCGACGCCTGCTATTCAGCGGCGCAGGAATTCGCCGTGGAGCAGGATGCGCTGATGGCGCCGCCTTTCGATCATGACGATATCATTGAAGGGCAGGCGACAGTGGCTGCCGAAATCGCCACGCAACTGCCCGATGGCGAAACGCCCGACCTGATCGTGCTTCCCGTTGGCGGCGGCGGTCTGTCGGCTGGCCTGGCGCGCTATTTCGAAGGCCTGATCGACAATGACCGGTTTTTGCTGAGCGAACCTGAGGGTGCGCCGAGCCTGAGGCAAAGCCTTGCCGCCGGGCACAGGGTCAAGCTCGCCAAGATCGACAATTTTGTCGATGGCGCTGCCGTGGCGGAAATCGGCGTGCGCAATTTCGAAATTCTCAAGCGATTCCGGGCCGACCAGGTCCAGATCGTGCCGGAGAACGCCATTTGCCTGACCATGACCACGATATTGAACACCGAAGGCATTGTGCTTGAACCCGCAGGCGCCTTGTCGCTCACGGTTCTGGAGGCTCTGGGGCCGGACAAGCTTGCCGGCAAGACTGTTATCGCGGTCGTCTCCGGCGGAAATTTCGATTTCGAGCGGCTTCCCGACGTCAAGGAACGGGCGATGCGCTATGCCGGCACCAAGAAGTACTTCGTTCTGCGGCTGGCTCAGCGGCCGGGCGCCTTGAAGGATTTTCTCGACTTGCTCGGTCCGGATGATGACATCGCGCGGTTCGAGTATCTCAAGAAATCAGCACGCAATTTCGGCTCGATCCTGATCGGCATCGAAACCAAGGCGCCGGAGAATTTCCTGCGCCTGACCGAGGCATTCGACCAGGCAGGGTTGAATTATCAGGACATCACCGACAATGAGATCCTGTCGAACCTGATTATCTGACGTATTTCGCAATCAGATCATGAAAAATTGTGCCGCTGGCATATCCGCTGGAGTACGCCGGGTTCAATCCTGTGGAGCATGGATCCTACAGTTTTGAGATCCAGTCAGCGGCGTATCCGGCCAGTCTTTCGGTGGTGCCGGGAGACAACGCATCGCCGGCGATCACATGGTGATTGGGATCGTCGCTGTCGCTGACCTCGACCATGTCTTTGGCGCCGCCCCATTTTTCAGCCATGGCCTTGACCAGATCGGGTTGAATGACCTGATCTTGCGGCGAGTAAATGAACAGCGACGGAACGGTAATCCTGCTGGCATCAACCGCATTGGCCAGCTTGACAAGCGAGGCCATCGGCAAAAGCGCAAGGCTTGGATATTCATGGGTCCAGAACCTGGCTTGCTTTTCGTTCTGCGGTTCGAACGAGCGCCGCTCTCCGGCAATCAACGGCACCAGTTTCTCCGCCCATGGCATGGCCAGAAGGCTCGACCCTGCAGCCTGAACGCCGTAGTTTGGTGAAATCTGTACCATGCCAATGACATCGCGCATCAGGTCTGGCCGGGTGGCGGCCCAGGTGGTCAGGGAGGCACCGGTCGAGGTGGCGATGATGACGACGCGCTCGCCCAGCCTGCGGCCAATCGCCAAGGCTTCGGCCAGATCATTGACCCAGGCATGGACCGAGCCTTCAAGCATGGCGTCACCGCTGCGGCCATGACCTTTCAGGCGCGCATAAAAGATGTTCGCCCCCAGACGGCGGCCCACAAGATCGGGCAATGGACGTATTTCAGCCGGACTGGCGGAGAAGCCGTGGACATAGACAATGGAAATCGGGGTGCGGGCGCGCGATGCCGGGTAGGCCCAGACAATCTGGCGCTCGTTGCCGGGACGCAGATCGTCAAAGCGGGCTTCCGATTGATCGATGTACCGGTCGAGATCCTCGGGGAGGGAGCTCTCGACAAAATCAATGCCGGTATCGGCGACCGGACGCGGCCCGAAAGCAAACACGGTTCCAGCGGCAATGATTAAAAACGCAATGATATACAGCACCTTGCGTGTCCTTGACGTCCGCTTTGCCATGGTCATCTCCTCCCGCCCGGGATCCCATCGATTATTGATGAGTGAATTGACGCAAGCTTAAGTTAGGGAAGGTCGGCGCGCAATGGCTGGAGGACGGTTTGCACGGCAGCTTGTCCGATTGTCGTTGATGTGCCCAAGGCTTCACGCCGTTACTGGATTGTCCTTGAAGAACCGGTAGTAGCTTTCGACCTTGGCGCGATTGTTTGAGGTGAGCACCAGTTCGGCGCCGATCCGCGGACGCCGGATCCAGCGAACCGTTCCGATCAGAAGCCCCATCTCTTCGGTTTCCACGGTGATCTTGTCGCCGAACCCGACCGGAATATCGACCGACAGATACATGCAGATGCCGTGTTGCGAAAGGTCAAGCACTGCGCCATGGGATTTTTGACCCATGCATTCGATTTTCGCGCGAAGCCGCGTCCTGTCGCGCTGGATAGCGCGACCGTTGTATCCCTTCATGTCCGTTCGCCTCCCCTGGCTGACAAGACATCGATTGTCGCAAAAGGTCGTAATCAAAAAGCTAAAACCGGATCCAAAAGGCGGTTGCGGTTAAGGCCAGATGAATCCCGGTGTCTGCGGGACACCGGGGCAAGGTGATTGAGCTTTTGGCTCAAAGGGTGATGCGGAACAATGCAAAGCCATCGGCGCCATCGCCGGCCGGTTCAATCGAAACGCCGTTGATCCCGCCCACGAACTCCCTGGCCCTTGGGCCGGTCGAGAACAGCACTGTTGCCCCCTCGACAGGAGCGAAGCTCCAGTTTCCGTCGGCGGAAGGGTTGATCGTGCCTTGTTCGACGATGTAGCGCACGATCACGTCGCGGTTGGTGTCGGGGGCCTGGAAGACGACCTTGTCGGGGCCGATCTCGGGGAAATTACCGCCGCCGCCGCCACGGTAGTTGTTGGTCGCGACCACGAATTGCTGCGCCGGATCAACAGGCTGGCCATTGAAGCTGAGGTTTTGAATCCGGCTGGCATCAGCGTTCTGGAGCTCGCCCTTGGAGGTGTATTTGGCAGGCTGAGAAAGGTCGACCTGGTAGGTCACGCCGTCGATGACGTCGAAATTGTAGGACGGAAAATCGCCATTGATCAGGTCCGCGTCTTTTGCGCCCGGTTCGATCTGGTTGAAGATGCCGGCCGACATTTCCAGCCAATCCTTGACCTGCGCCCCGGTGATCACCACCGCCTGGACAGTGTTGGGATAGAGATAGAGATCGGCCACATTCTTGATGGCGATGTCGCCGGCAGGAACATCAGTATAGTAGTCGGCACCGCCGCGGCCGCCGGCCTTGAAGGGAGCTGCGGCGGAGAGTACCGGAAGCTCTTTCCATTCCGTCTGGCTGAGCATGTCGGTGATGTACCAGGTTTGCGCCTGGCTGACGATCTGGACCGAGGGGTCGTCGGCGACAAGGGCGAAATAGGAATGCAGCGGCGCGGATGTCTTGCCGACGGCGGTGCGGACATAGGCAAGTGTGGCCTCATGCTCGGCCTTGGCCGCTGCCATCACTTCGGACTTGTCAGCCACCAGGGCGACAACCTTCCTGTCAACGCGCTCATAAATCGGCCGGGCTTCGGAGCTGTGACCGATAATCTTCCAGGAGTTGCCGTCGCGTTCGAGCATCAGGTCGATCAGACCGAGATGGGAGCCCCAAAAGCCACCCATGACGCCGGGTTTGCCCGAAATCGTTCCCTTGGCGTTGTCGACCCCTGCCATGCCTTCGAATTTCGGACCGGGGAAATCGAGATGGCTGTGACCGGTGACAATGGCGTCGATGCCGGGAACGGCGGCGAGCGGAACGGAGGCATTTTCGAGGTTTTCAGCCCAGTCCTGCTGACCTATGCCTGAATGCGACAGGGCGATGACGACATCAGCACCTTCCTCGCGCATTTGCGGTACCCAGGCTTCGGCCGCCTTGACGATGTCGCGGGTGGCGGCATTGCCGCTGAGGTGCCGGGAATCCCAGGTCATGATCTGCGGCGGGACAAAGCCGATCAGGCCAATCCGGATCTTATGGTCGGTGCCTGCGCCATCCTGGATGGTGCGATCAAGGATCATGTAGGGTTTCAGGAACAGATCGTCGTCGCGCGGATCGGCGGCGAGCGGGCCCTTGGTCAGGTTTGCGCAAACAAGCGGGAAATTGGCGCCGGAAATGACCTTGAACAAGAAGTCGAGGCCGTAGTTGAATTCGTGGTTGCCCAAGGTGCCGCCGTCATAGCCGAGCACATTCATGGCGGCGATGATCGGGTGCATGTCACCCTCTTTCATGCCGCGCTCATAGGCGATGTAATCGCCCATCGGATTGCCCTGGAGAAAGTCGCCATTGTCGACGAGGATCGAATTGCGCGCCTCGGAGCGGATCTGGTCGATGATCGAGGCGGTGCGTGCCAGGCCCATCGTGTCATTGGGCTTGTCGCCATAATAATCATAGGCGAAGACATGCACATGCAGGTCGGTGGTTTCCATGATGCGCAGATGCGCCTGATTGGTTGCAGCGCGGGCCGTAAATGGATGCACCATGGCGAATGCGCCCGTGGCGGCAAACCCGCCCAGCAGGGAACGCCGTGAAATCGGATGCAGCATGTCAAGAACGCGTTGGTCTTTCATGGACTTTCTCCCTGCCTTTGACCTAAAAGAAATCTCCCGGACCCGCCCGAGGCGGATACCGCATCGGCAGCAGGTTCCATCCGCCATGTCAGGCGGGCAACAATAAACGCCAAGTGTGATCCCGATATGACGCTTGTGCAACCGAATAGTTGACTGGTCGCGTCATGTCAGGATTGGCGGGCAGGGACCGGAAACCAGGTTATACCGAAAGCGAGGAATAAGGTCATGGCAGGAATTTTGGACAGTATCCGCAATCTGTTTGGCGGCAACGCGACCTCAAATCCGCCGCAGGCCGCCAGCGAGCCCGATTCCTACAAGGATTGCCTGATCTATACCGAACCGATGGCGGAAGGCGGTCAATGGCGTGTGGCGGGGCGCATCGTCAAAGGCGAAGGCGCTGAGGTCAAAGAACATAAATTCATCCGCGCCGACATATTTTCAAACAAGGAAGAGGTTGAGGCTGCGACCTTGCGCAAGGCGCGGCAGATCATCGACGAACAGGGTGCGGCGCTGTTTCGCTAATGCTGGCGGCGGGTCAGTATTTTCACACCGGTTTTGATGCGACCAACAAGCCACGGCGCGGAAGCGATAATTCCGCGCCGTGGATCCGGCTCAGTCGATCAGGTTTTCGCGTTCAGTCAAACGTAACGTCGTCGTCGCCCAGATAGACATTGCTGGCATCGCAGATGTCGATAGTGTGCGGATCATCAAGGACCTCACCGTCGCCTTCTCCGAGCCAGCCGGCCTGGAAGACCTGATCGCAGGCGCAAGTGTCTGCTGAGAACTCGGCCTTGGCGCTTTGACCGGGCGCCATTTGGTCAGCCAGCCAGTTGTCACTCCAGGTGCCACCATCATCATCACTGGTGTAGAAGCTGATCAACGTGTTGTCTTTGGTGTCATTGTGAATGGTAAAGACGCACTGGGCGCCGGTTTGCGCCACGGCGGCGGGTGTGGCGGCGAATACGGTCAAGGCCAGTGCAGCAGCCAGTCTGATAAGCTTCATGGTGTTTCCCAAGGATGAAATTGTCAGGGTTAGAGCGCCCGACATTACATCACGCCGCTGCACCCGTCTGCCCATGGCCGCGACTATATTTTCTCGACCCAGCCGCAGATATCCAGACGACGGACACTGTTCGGATCCGATGCCCCCTGATCCGATCGGGCGCCTTGCGATCTGGTGCGGTGCGGTGTCACCTAGTCATCTGAAGCCCGGTCTGGCAGGTCCTCGCGCGTGGTCGAGGCCAGTTCGTCGAGTTCGGTCTCGCTCATGCTGTCATACATTTCGCGCGACGCGCCCTTTAGATCCGAGACCTCGGTCTCGCCGCGTTTGGCTGACAGCGCCGCGCCTGCGGCTTTTTGCTGGGCTTTCGATTTTGCCGGCATGGTCAAACTCCTTTTGTTTGAGGTTTTTGTATCTGACAAACGCAGACTGCGCAGATCCGGTTCCAGCCGCGCTGATCGACACCGGCGAAGTAACGTTCAACCAGAGACGTACCCGCCATGTGAATTTCTGCGAAAGGGATTGCGGCGGAAAAACGGCCCCGCTGCCTTGAAAAATTCACGATGAAAGAGGGAACGCGGGTGGCCGTAACGCGTTGTTTGTCCATGGCTGGCGGATACCGCAGACGGTTCTGCAATCGCTGGCCAGACTGACACCCCCACTGGCATTTGCCACCCAAGAGGAGAAACTCATGTCCACACTTACCAAGGAAAACGCTTCGGTCATTGGCAGCGACAAGGTTGCCGGCACGGAAGTTTATGACCGGTCCGGAAAACACATCGGCTCGATCGAGAAAGTCATGATCGAAAAGGTCGGCGGCAAGGTGACCTATGCCGTGCTCAGTTTCGGTGGCTTTTTCGGCATCGGCGACGACCATTACCCGCTGCCCTGGGAAAAGTTGCAATATGACGAGGAACTGGGTGGATATCGTGTCGATATCTCCAAGGAACAGGTTGAAGGCGCGCCGAAGTACAACAAGGAGTCCGACTACGACTGGACGCTGGGCGCGCAGGAGCGTCTCTACGCCCATTATGGCCAGCCGCCTTACTGGCGCTAAGACGCAAGCACCACATTTGACGAAAACCAACGGCTGTCGATCTTTCGGCAGCCGTTGGCTTGCCCAGCGTTATCCGCAACATGTTGGCCGTAACCTGGTGCTTGCGGATGACATCAAGCTTCCGTGGTTGGGATCCCGACATCATCGTACTCCTTGAGCGCGGTTTCGGAGACAGTCTGTCAGAGGGCCAGCGGATTAGACGGACCAAATTTGCCACTAATCAATTCACCCCAACATTGGGGCGATCGATGATTTCACGAAGGGCGAAACTCGAGTTGATCTTGACCACATGGGGCAGGGCGGACAGCCAGTCGCGATGGATCCGCTCGTAATCCTCGAGATCGCGTGCGGCGATGCGCAGAACGTAGTCATACTCGCCGCTCATCAGGTAGCAGACCAGAACATTGGGGCAGAGCTTTACCGCGGATTCAAATTCCGCCAGCGTTTTGGCGAACTGACCGGACAACGAGATATGGACAATGGCGATCATCGTATAGTCGAGTGCCTTGTGCGATACGCGCGCATGATATCCCTTGATGACCCCGGTTTTCTCCAGCATGTCGAGCCGGCGCGAGCAGGCGGAGGCCGACAGGCCGATCCGTTCGGCAAGGGCTGCGTTGGAGATTCTGCCCTCCTTTTGAAGTTCCTGCAAAATGGCGATATCGAGTGAGTCGAGTTCATGCATTCGAGGAAGCTCCGAATATTTCGACATATCACGCAATAATATTCGAAAGCGCAGGTGCGGACAAGTTCACTTCGCAAGGACATTTCGCGCATGAAATGTTGGAATTGGCTGCATTGAAATTGGATCTGGCGCCTCTGGTGTCAGTCCGTGGCTCGGAGGAAGCGTCAATGCGTGTAGGTTGTCCCAGAGAAATAAAGAACCATGAATACCGGGTCGGCCTGACGCCCGGCGCCGTTCGCGAATATGTCGCGCACGGCCATGAGGTGATCATCGAGACCAAGGCGGGCATGGGGATCGGCGCGGATGATGCGGCCTACCAGGCCGCCGGCGCCAAGATCGTGGGCAGTGCCAGGGAAGTCTTCGAGCGCTCCGACATGGTGGTCAAGGTCAAGGAGCCACAGCCGTCCGAATGGGTGCAACTGCGTGAAGGCCAATTGCTCTATACCTATCTTCACCTGGCTCCGGACCCCGAGCAGACCAAGGGCCTGCTGGCTTCGGGTTGCACGGCGATTGCCTATGAAACAGTCACCGATGATCGCGGCGGTCTGCCGCTGCTGGCGCCGATGTCGGAAGTCGCCGGACGGCTGGCAATTCAGGCCGGCGCCACCTCGCTGCAGAAAGCCAATGGTGGACGCGGAATTCTCCTGGGCGGCGTCCCCGGTGTCCTGCCTGCAAAGATTGCGGTTATCGGCGGCGGCGTGGTCGGATTGAACTCGGCCAGGATGGCGGTTGGTCTGGGCGCCGATGTCACCATTCTCGACAGGTCGCTCCCGCGCCTGCGTCAGCTGGATGATATTTTTGGCGGCAGGGTCCACACCCGTTATTCGACCATCGAGGCTCTGGAAGAGGAAGTGTTCTCGGCGGACGTGGTGGTTGGCGCCGTGCTGATCCCGGGCGCAGCCGCACCCAAGCTTGTAACCCGTGAAATGCTGTCGGGCATGAAGAAGGGATCGGTCATCGTCGACGTCGCCATCGACCAGGGTGGATGCTTTGAAACCTCGCACGCCACCACCCATGCCGAACCGACCTATGAAGTCGACGGCGTGATCCATTATTGCGTGGCCAACATGCCCGGCGCAGTGCCGATCACATCGGCGCACGCGCTTAACAACGCCACCTTGCAGTACGGCCTGCTGCTGGCCGACAAGGGCCTTAAGGCAATTGCCGAGGATCGTCATCTTCGCGCCGGCCTGAACGTCCACATGGGCCGTATTACCAGCCGCCCGGTCGCTGATGCTCTCGGCTACGAACTCGCGGATGTGGACCAGGCACTGAAAGCCGCCTGATCCGGCCTGGAAGCCGGTCGAAGCTGTTCAAATACCCGCCGGCGGTTCCGGCGGGTATTTTGCATCAGGCGCGCTCGATGCGGCATTGATAGCAGTTCATTTGCGAGGATCGCATGTGAACATAGGCGACGTCGTTCCGGTCAAGCAGACGGCGGGCGGTTTGCTCGATCCTGTCGGGCGTCACCACCTCGGCGGCATCGTAATTGATCCAGTCATTGTTGTTGTAGCCGCGAAGGATATAGGCGCGTCCGTTCTGGAACATCGGCGCGGCCAGCTGCGAATCGGCTGCGCGATCGCATTCGCGCGCATGCAGGAATATCGGACCGGATTCGGCATAGGGTTGTGCGCAGGGGAACGGGCGGTGGGCCAATATCAGATATTCTTCTGCCTTGCCGACAGGAGAGAGACAATGGCGGCAGGGGATGGCTCCGCCACCCGATATCGCCCGCTGCGGAACCTGGTCATTGGCATCTGTTCCGCCACGTTGCAGCGCGCGGACGATTTCGGTGTCGAGGGCAACGAATTTGATGGTCATCACGGCGCTCCATTTGTTGTCGCGTCATGACCTTTATGCACGGGATGGAAACCCCGCCACCCGATTTCAGCCGGCGGGCTGTTCCCCGGCCTTCATGATGGCCAGGATCTCGTCGTCTGCCAGTGGCCGGATGATTGCCTGGTTCTGGCTGACCGGATTGAAGCCGACACGTTGATAGAGCGGTAGCGCGGCCGGATGATCGAGCGTGTTGGTGGATACGATCACGCGCGCCGGAGTTGTCACCCAGGCTGTCGACAGGGCTTGGCCAAGCATCCATTCGCCAAGTCCGCGTGCCCGCGCATGCGCCATCAGGCCGAAATAGGACAGCTCCACGGTCGCCTCCTCCAGTTCAGCGAGTTCGAAAAAGCCGGCCGGCGCGCCATCAACGCCAAGCACGTAGATGTGGGTTGTCTTGGCATGAATGATGTCTGCCAACTTCTCTTCGCTCATGCGCAGACGATTGACCCAGTGCCATTCGCGCCCGACCTGCCAATGCAGATAGCGGTAAAAATGCAGCGGGATATTCGTGGCCCTGATCAGGCTGGCGTGAAGATTGACCGGCAATGGCTTGAGTGTGTGCGGATACCGCTTCATCTCGAGATGGGTGACGGTGGCCTTGAGCGATTTCGGTTTGGCAGCCTTCACCATCTCAGTTTTCTCCGTCGTCGATTGATCCGGTGACAATCGGCGTGTCATTCCGGCCACCCCATTCCGACCAGGAGCCATCGTAAAGCGTGTTGTCGCGGTGTCCGATCGATTGCAGGGCCAGCGTGATGACTGCCGCGGTGACGCCGGACCCACAGGTGGTAACAACCGGCCTGTTCAGATCCAGTCCAGAGGATTCAAGTATCTCGCGCAATTCGTTGACGGGTTTGAGTTTTCCACCCTCCGACAAGGCCTGGAACGGAATGTTGCGGGCGCCTGGCATATGGCCCGAACGCATCCCCGCACGCGGTTCCGGCTCTGTGCCTTCAAACCGGCCCGGACCGCGGGCGTCGGCAATTTGCGATGACTTGCTGTCAACGATCGACCGCATTGCGTCGAAGCCTGTCACCGCATTGCCATCGCGGGTGGCGTTAAAGACGGCTGCTTCAGGTGTTTCGGGCGTACCGGTTTCAGTGGGTAGTCCCCGGTCTTTCCAGCTGTCAAAGCCGCCATCAAGAACGAAGACATTGCTGGCGCCAAACAGGCGCAGCAACCACCAGACACGCGGCGCGGTGAACATGCCCGGTCCGTCATAGACGACGATGGTGTCGGTTCCGGTCAGTCCCAGTTTGCCGACCGCGCGGGAAAACTGCTCCGGTCCGGCAATCGTGTGCGGCAAGCCTGAAGCGGTGTCGACGATTTCATCCTGATCGAAGAACACCGCTCCGGGAATGCGAGACATTGCATAGTCTTGCGCCGCGTCACGGTTCTGGTTGGGCAGATACCAGGAGGCGTCCACGATCTTGAGCCCTGGCTGGCCAATGCGGTCCCTGAGCCAGTCGAAGGAGACGACAAAGGAGCTTCTGTCAGGCGAGGTGATCATGGTGACATCCCTGGAATTGGAAACAGGCGCGGTCCGGATTGCGTTGTCCGGCATGTTATGTGATGCAGGCATGAGGCAGCAATGTGGGATTGCAGGCTGTCACCGATAAAATCGTCCGTGTCGGGCGCCAAGGCTCCGCCCGACAAACCTTTCCCTGTCTGTAGTTTTCCAATCCACGAAACAATATGGCCTCGTCAGGACGGGGGATCTGCCAATCAATACAAGGAAGAGGGCTGATATACCGTTGCGTCGTCAATCAGCAGTGTGATTGCCTGTGACTCGGTGTCATCGGTGGTTTCATCAGTCTCTTCGGTGTCCGCGTCTTCAAGCAACAGCAAGCTGATTTCGTCTTCCTCAATTGCAGCAGATTGCTTACCCGCGCCGCCAGAGGGGCCGGCGCCGCCATTCGTCGGCGGAGGAGGTGGCGGGCCATCAGGGCGCGCAGGACCGGTCGATTCGGTCTGCTCCATTGCCAGAAAGGCAGTGACACGGTCTGATGCGACACGCGCCGTGTCTGATGCCGTCGCGGTTTGTGTCCTGGTCGTGGAGGTCTTGGCGTCAGGGAGCTTGGCGTCGGTGTCCGTCCGCGGCAGCGGCATGAGACTGGGGACCATCGCGGAAACCTGATAGGAATTGGCGAGTATGGACGGCATAGGTTCACTTTGCTTGGTCGACGGGCGCGGCACAATGGCCACGTCAATCTTGTGGAGCCCGAGCCGCAAGGCGGACAAGCCCGTTGGCATGAATTCCACCTTGTGTGAAATCTGTTAACGTTTTCTCAAATGCGCGACACGAATTGGATCTATTGGCAAATATCGGTCGTATGGATCAAACCAACAGGGCCTGCCCCTCGTTCAGTTGTATCCATCAGCCCGGCAGCGGGCCGAACCTGATGCGGAAGCGGCGGTTTTCCTTGCCCTTCTTCTCGATCTTGCCGATGTGGATTTCTCCGACTTCAGCGGTTTCGCCGACATGGGTGCCGCCGCAGGGCTGGCTGTCGACCGATGAGCTTTCACCGATGCAGACCAGACGGATATCGCCCTGACCTTTCGGAGGACGAACGTTCTTGGACTTGATCAGGCCGGGATTGGTCTCGAGGTCGTCTTCGGAGATCCACTGATTGAAGATCTGGTGGTTGGCGTTGACGAGTTGCATCAGCCTGGCGGTGACTTCAGCCTTGTCGATGGTGTCGGACATGTCGAAATCGACCCGGCTGTCGTCCTCGTTCACCGCCGCACCGGTGATCGGGTAGGGGCAAACCACGGACAGCAGATGGCAGGCAGTGTGCATCCGCATAAGCTTGTAGCGCCGGTCCCAATTTATGTGCAGCACCAGCTTTTCTCCGATAGCGGGCACTGCCTGACCGGGGGCGGGGATGTGGATGATGTCGGCCTTGGTCTCTCCCGTCACCGTACCGGAGATCTCGATCCTGTCGCCATTCTCGCGCTCGAAAAACCCGGTGTCGCCGGGCTGCCCCCCGGATGTTGCGTAAAAGCAGGTCTGATCCATCTGGATGCCGCCATCTTCGCGAATCCCGGTGACACGCGCTTCGGCAGTGGAAAGATAAGCGTCTTCGAGAAACATGGCTCGCATGGAAAATGGACTTTCGTGAAACTTATTCGTTGATATAGGGGACTGAAATTTCGCTCTTGCGGCTCAGCCATTCAGGCACCGGCAGGTCCTTGGACGCCAGGAACTCCGGGTTGAACAGCTTGGACTGGTAGCGGTTGCCGTAATCGCAAAGCACGGTGACGATGGTGTGCCCCGGGCCCATCTCGCGGGCCATGCGGATGGCGCCCGCCACATTGATCCCCGAGGATCCGCCCAGACAAAACCCTTCATGCTCAAGCAAATCGAACACCAGCGGGATGGCTTCGGAATCAGGAATGTTGAACGACATGTCGGGCGTAAAGCCTTCGAGATTGGCGGTGATCCGGCCCTGGCCGATGCCCTCGGTGATAGATCCGCCGGAGGATTTCATTTCGCCGGTTGTGTAAAAACTGTGTAGCGCCGCGCCATCGGGATCGGCCAGGCCGATCTTGACGCTGTTGGAAGCGGTCCGCAGGCCTTCGGCAACCCCGGCCAGGGTTCCGCCCGAACCGACCGCGCAAATGAAACCGTCGACCTTGCCATCGGTGTCGCGCCAGATCTCCGGCGCGGTGGTTTTCACATGCGCCTGGCGGTTGGCGACATTGTCGAACTGGTTGGCCCAGATCGCGCCGTTTGGATCCGTTTTGGCAATCTGCTCGGCGAGCCTGCCCGAAAGACGTACGTAATTGTTGGGGTTGCGGTAGGGCGCCGCAGGCACTTCGACCAGTTCCGCGCCCAGCAGACGCAACGCATCCTTCTTTTCCTGGCTCTGGGTTTCAGGAATGACGATGACAGTGTTGTATCCGAGCGCGCGAGCGACCAGCGCCAGGCCGATGCCGGTATTGCCGGCGGTGCCTTCAACAATGGTGCCGCCGGGGCGCAGCAACCCTTTTGATTCGGCATCGCGAATGATTTCGAGCGCCGCCCGGTCCTTGACCGACTGGCCGGGATTGAGGAACTCGGCCTTGCCGAGAATGGTGCAGCCCGTGGCTTCCGACGCCGCCTTGAGTTTGATGAGCGGGGTATTGCCAATGGCGTCTAGAATGGAGTTGAAGGATGGCATGATGATTCCTGTTGTTGGCTGTGGTCCCACAGACACTCAAAGATTAGGCAGCCTGTTGTGGCTTCTCAAGGGCTCGGTTGCAAGAAACAGGTTCTTCACGAGGCCGCAGCATAAGAGATTATTTGCCTTGGAATGGCAAAAATGAGAAACCGGGCTATTCCGGTGATCCGGATTGTATGCCCGGTCGTAAGCACAAACAACTGGATCAGACCGGAGCGTGCGGTTTCGCCGGTAGCGCGAAACAGACGCCGAGATGTTGGAAAGCTTGATACGCATGGTGCGTGAACACATCGATACACTAGACTCGCTGCTCGCCAGATACGTCGCCGGAACCCTGCCAACGCCCGCTCGGGTGCTGGTAGAGGGCCATCTGGAGCTGAAGCCGAAGGCCCTGGTCAAGGTCCGTAATCTTGAAGCCATGGCCGGACTGGAATTGATGGATATCGATCCGGTGACGCTTTCCGATCGCGATGCCATGCTGGCGGCGGTGTTGGCATCGAGCGCTCCGGAACAGCCGACCGCGGTCAGGTCTGGCAAAAACCGGATTTTTCCGAAGGCGCTTTACGATTTTGTCGGCTTTGACGCCGCGGATGTGCCGTGGCGCACGAAGATGCCCGGGTTCAAGGAATATGATCTCGGTGATATCGAAGGCTGTCACGTCAATCTGTTCTGGATCAAGCCCGGCCGCACGGTTCCGGCGCATACCCATGAAGGCAGCGAATTGTCGCTGGTGCTTGATGGCGCCTTCAGTGACGCGCACGGACATTACGGGCGCGGGGACATCTCCGTGGCCGATGATTCTGTCGATCACCGTCCTGTTGCCGACAAGGGACAGCCCTGCATCGGCTTTGCGGTGATGGATGCGCCGCTGAAACTGACCGGGTCCTTCCGACAGCTGATCGGCGACATCATCGGCTGATGCCGGCGATTTATTTCACCACGAGCACAACCGAATGGACGTCGGGAGCGTATCAAGCTTGGGATGTTTTGTTTTGGAGAGTGATCTTGACCGCCTATTTTGCCAAGCCTGCTGACGGATCAGTGTGGATTACCGGTGCATCGAGCGGGATCGGCCGGGCGCTGGCGCTGAAGCTGGCGGGTGAGGGGTACACGGTGTACGCAACCGCGCGCGGCGAAAGCGCGCTGATTGAGCTTGAGCAGGCCTCGCAAGGTCTCGATGGCAAAATCATCGCCGCCCCAGGCGATGTCACCGATACTTCAGTGATGGCCGAAATCGCCCGTCGCGTCGATGCCGACGGTCCGGGGCTGGCGCTTGCGGTGTTCAACGCCGGGATCTATCTGCCGGTGTATGGCGAGACGCTCCAGGTCGCCGATTTCGACAAGAGCTTTGCCGTCAACTTTTCGGGTGTGGTCAATTGCCTGGTTCCTGCGGTCGAGCGGATGAAGGCACGCGGACGCGGGCAATTGGCAATTGTCTCCTCGGTCACCGGTTATGGCGGAATGCCGACGAGCGCGGCTTATGGCGCGACCAAGGCGGCGCTGAACAATATGACCGAAAGCCTGAAATTCGATCTCGACAAGTTCGGCGTGCGCATTCAGGTGATCAATCCGGGATTTGTCGACACACCGGCCACTTCCGAAAATGCGTTCACGATGCCGGCATTGCTGCAGCCTGAAGACGCCGCCCGACGTATTGGAGAAGGGTTGAAATCCGGATCTTTCGAGATCACGTTTCCGCGCCGCTTTACCTATGTGCTCAAGCTGCTGCGATTGCTGCCTTACCCGGCCTATTTCGCGCTGATGAATGCGGCGACGGGCTGGAAGAAGCGGCCGCCTCAAACTGGCTGATGTGCGGCTTCAGACGATTTCAATCCGGGGAGGGACCCCAGCCTTCATCCGCAGATCCTTGCCATGGTGCCGTGGTTGCGGTCCCGGATCTGTCGTGGTTCACCGACACCGGTATATTGTTGTTGCGACGGGCAACGGATTAGCCGCCTAACTGTAGACCACCTGGCGGACGTTGATGTGACCGGAGCGGAAGCCGGCTTCGCAGTAGTACATGTAGAATTCCCACAGGCGCTTGAAGCGCAGATCGAAGCCCATCGGCTGGACGTCATGCCAGACTTTCCAGAACCGCTCTCGCCATTCTGCCAGCGTCCGGCCGTAATCCGGTCCGAAAGCGCGATGACCGGTCAATTCGAGCCCCGCCGCCTCGCCCAGCGACTTGAGATGGTTCTCGGTGGGCAGCATGCCGCCGGGAAACACGTAACGCTGGATGAAATCAGGATTGGAACGGTAGGCCTGATAGGCTTCGGGCTTGATGGTGATGATCTGCAGACCCGCCTTGCCGCCGGGCTTGAGACACTCGCGCACCTTGGAGAAATAGGTTGGCCAGTATTTTTCCCCGACCGCTTCGAACATCTCGATCGAGACAACGCCGTCATACCGGCCGGTCTCGTCGCGATAGTCCTGAAATCGCAGATCAACCTTGTCTGACAGCCCGGCCTTCTCGATGCGCTCCCGGGCAAAGGCCAGTTGCTCGTTGGAAATCGTCAGACCGGTGACGCGGCAGCCGATTTCGCGGGCGGCGAATTCCGCAAATCCGCCCCAGCCGCAGCCGATTTCCAGCACTTGATCGCCGGATTTCAGACCGGCAGCATTGGCCAGAGCCCGGTATTTGGCGGTTTGTGCGCTGGCGAGATCATTTGCGCCGTCCTGGAAAAGCGCCGATGAATAGGTCATCGTCTCGTCAAGCCATTTCGCATAGAACTCGTTGCCGAGGTCGTAATGCGCTGAGATGTTCTTTCTGGCCTGGGTGCGCGAGTTGGACCGAAGCCAGTGGCGCACCTGCTCCACCACCCGCATGAGCCCGCGCGCCCCGCCGGCCAGCGTGTTTCCGACTTCGACATTGACCAGAAACAATTCCAGAAAACTTGTGACGTCGGGGCTTTCCCAGTCGCCGTCCATGTAGGATTCAGCCACGCCGATGGTGCCACCGGTGAGGGCGCGGTGCGCCAGGTTCCAGTTGTGCAGGATCAAAGTCGCCTCGGGGCCTTCGGAGTGGCCCTGGACGCGCACGGTCCGTCCATCCGGCATGCGGATTGACAATTGCCCGTGGCCCAGGTGCAGGAGTCCGCGCAACATCATTTTGGCCTTTGCCGGCAATCCGCGCAGATAGGCCGAAATATTGTCGGGCGACAGTCTTTCAGGGCAACTCTGTTCATTCCAGGCGGCTTCAGTCTTCATCAGCGCAGCCTCCTCTGTCTCGCCATGTGTTGGTCCGTCACGGCTTTGCCACCTGACGTTCGAACTTTCCCTGATCGCGAAAGCTCGCAACTGGAGGCGGCGCCGGGCGCGGCACGTAACGCATCCCCTTGAGCCACAATTTGAGAGCTTCATAGTGGATGCCGCCGACAATCTTCCACGTCAAAAGCGGAAACTGCAAGAGGCAAGCCGAAATCGATGCTGTGCTCATGGAGCGGCGCGCCCCGTTATAGGTGGCGGCGAGCAACGGTCCGTCCTGGTCTGTTTCGAGGATTCTCCACTTGATCCGCTCGGCGGGGAGGTTCATGCGGAAATTGTATCGCATGTTCAGTTCGATGAATGGCGAAACGTAAAACAGCTTGGCCCGGCTCTGGCGAATGCCTGCCGGCGAGATGTCACCGTCTTCGATCCTGCAGACATAGGTGTGGCTTTCGCCGAATGTGTTGCGAACCGCGTAAACCATGGCCACGGGCCGGTCGTCGGTTCCGTACGCGTAGTAGACCGACAACGGGTTGAAGACCTGTCCGAAGATGCGCGGATAACAGGCAAGCTCGATGCGCAAAGCCGGCTTCGGCAGACCCGCATCCTGCAACAGCCGGTCGATATGGGCGCGCAGCGATGTTTCGTTGGTCCCGCGCAGATGATCGGCTTCATAAAACGACATCAGGTTGGCCCGGTTGACCGAAAACAACGGCGACAGACGATTGGCCTCGTCAAGGCGGTCAAGATCGACAAGCATCGAATAGACCTTGTAGCGGAACCTGTGGCCGACCGGTTTCATGCGCTGGTGCATGACTTCGCCCACGTACAGCGAGGCTGCGGCCCGAGCGGTATCGCTCTCGGCGTCGGAGTGTTTGACAGGTGTGCTCATGCTCACGCCGCCGCTGCTGCGGGAGTGAGCGATGCGGTGCGCCAGGGCAGCGTCGCGCCAAGCGCTTGCGCGGCTGCGATGCCGGAACTCAAGCCATCCTCGTGAAAGCCATACCCGGTCCAGGCGCCTGCGAAATAGGTGTTGTTGTCGCCCTGGATGGTTTTCAATCTGGCCTGGACGCGCATGGCGTCCGTTCCAAACTGGGGATGGTCATAAGCATATTCACCGAACACCAGTTCCGGTCGCGGTTCCCGGTCCGGGTTCAGCGTGACGAACAGGGGCTTGGCGGAATCAATGCCCTGAAGCCGGTTCATCCAGTAGGATACCGCGACGTTCGCGTCGCTGCGCTGGTCGGAGGAGCGCAGGTAGTTCCATGACGCCCAGACCTTCTTGCGCACCGGCATAAGTCTTTCGTCGCGATGCAGGATCACACGGTTGGGGCTGTAGGGAATTGCGCTCAGGATGTCGCGTTCCTCGTCGGTCGGGCGGTCAAGTATCCTCAGCGCCTGATCGGTGTGGCAGGCGAGAATGACACGATCATAGGACCGGATTTGGCCGGAGGTGTCGAGGATGTCGACACCCTGGGCGGATCTGCGCACCGAAACAACTCCGCTCTCAAGCCGTAGCCTGTCGCCAAGCGGAGCCAGCAGTTTTTCGAGATAGTTGCGGCTACCGCCCGTCACTGTCCGCCAGGCGGGGCGTTCGGCATAAATCAGGCGATGGTTTTCAAAGAAATTGACAAAATGGGTTGCCGGGAACTCCAGCATGCGCTTGGCCGGCGTCGACCAGATCGCCGCCGCCATCGGAACCAGGTAATTGTTGGTGAAGCCCGGCGAAAAACCACGCCAGTTCAGATAGTCGCCAATCGAGCGCGCGGCGAGGTGACCCTCGGCGCGGTCGCGGAGGCAGATCTTGTTGAACCGCAGGATTTCGCGCAACATCAGAATGAAGGACGGCCGCAGGAGGTTGCGCTTCTGTGCAAACAGGGTCGAGAGATTGTCGCCGCCCCATTCCAGCTTGCCGTGATCCAGCGAGAGCGCGAAACTCATGTCGCTCTCATGGGTCTTGACGTCGAGATGGGCGAACAGCGCCGTCAGATTCGGGTAATTCAGCTCGTTGTAGACGATAAAGCCGGTGTCGACGGAAACCGGGGTTCCTTGGTAATCGATGTCGACCGTGGCTGTATGGCCTCCGGGGCGCTTTTCCGCCTCATAGACGGTGACATCATGCCGTTCACGCAATGCCCAGGCGGCGGATGCTCCTGATATGCCTGAACCGATGACGGCGATTTTCAACCGCTCGGGACCGGTCATGACGGATTTCGGCAACAGGTGAACGTTCATGCGACATCCTTGATTGTTTGGTATGCGGCGAGTGCGCGCTGGCGCGCCCCCTGGTGGTCGACGATCGGATTTGGGTAGGTTTGGCCAAGGCGGACGCCGGCGGCCTCAAGCACGCTTTGCGGCGCTTGCCAGGGCTTGTGGATATATTTGGCGGGCATTTCGGCCAGTTCGGGCACGAACTCGCGGACATAAGCTCCCTCGGGATCGAATTTCTCACCCTGCAGCACCGGATTGAAAATCCTGAAATAGGGAGATGCGTCGGCGCCGGAACCCGCGACCCATTGCCAGCTTGCTGCATTGGAGGCAGGATCGGCGTCCACCAGCGTGTCCCAGAACCAGGCTTCGCCTTCGCGCCAGTCGGTCATCAGATGCTTGGTGAGAAAGGATGCTGTGACCATGCGAACGCGGTTGTGCATCCAGCCGGTCTGCCAGAGTTCGCGCATGCCCGCGTCGACGATCGGATAGCCGGTCAGGCCCTTCTGCCACGCCTTGAGCACTCGTTCATCGGCAATCCACGGGAACGCGTCGAATTTGGCGCTGTGGTTCTTCTCCGGCAGGTGGGGCTCATTGGCCAGCAAATGCCATGCGAATTCGCGCCAGCCGATCTCCTTGCGGAATTTGCTGCGGTCGGTCGTGGCGGCGTCCGTCCCGGTGCCGTTCAGGGCTTCGATGATCTGAGACGGCGTGATCTCCCCGTTTGCCAGATGCGGCGACAGCCCCGAGGTTGCGTCCACTCCGGGAATGTCACGGCGTTCGGCATATCCCTGCATCCGGTTTTCCAGAAAATCTGCCAGCCGGTCCCGGGCACCGTCCTCGCCCGGCGTCCAGGCGCCCGCCATTCCGCCCGACCAGTCGGGATCGACGGGTCGCAATTGCCAGTCATCCAGCGTTTCAGACATCAATTCCACAGCGGACGCCAATCCCTTGAGTGATTGCGGCGCCGGAAGCGGCGGTCGGGTTTCGATGCCTGGCTCGATGGCCCGCCAGAACGGGCTGTAGACCTTGTAATGGGTGCCGGCGCCGGTCCTGAGCCGCGTCGGTTCGTGCAGAAGCTGCCCCGGAAAGCTCTCGGCGGTGATTCCATTGTCCTGCAGACGGGTTTTCAGCGCTGCATCGGTGGTTTGACACGACGGATCATAACGCCGGTTCCAGTAGACTGCCGATGCGCCGATTTTCCTGGCCAGACCGGGAATGATTACCGACGGGTCGCCGGACATCAGGACGAGCGGCGCGCCGAGGCCTTCGAGCTTCTCAGACAGACGCGAAAGAGAGTGATGCAGCCACCAGTTCCGTGCCGCGCCCAGTGGCCTGGCAGGGGAACCGCTTTCGCGGATGAAAGCCGGAACAACGGCTGTGTGCCGGCTTGCCGCCGTCAGAGCTGCATTGTCGCCGATCCGCATATCGTTGCGGATCCAGACAATGGCTGCGTCCCTAAAGATTGGTGTGTCGTTTTCCATGCTAAAATAATTTTCCGCTGAATCGCCGGGTTCTTTTGCATGCTCATACGGATAGACGCGTCAAGCGGATCAGGAGTTGAGGAAAAAGGTGCTGAATTTCAAAGCGCGTTGTGAACCGTTGCAAAAGGCAAGATCCGGACCGCCGAACGAGGACGCTTGTGAATGGATCGTGACGGTGTCGGACGATCGCCTTGGCCGGACAACTTTGTCAGCTTGCGTTCAAGACCGCGAAACCACGCATTAACAAATTCGGATTATCAGATGTTACGGATTTTGCGACATGATTTTATGTGAGTTTTTCGACAAGGATTGTTTTGATGAAGGATGCTTTTCAGGATGAAAAGAGCGGCATTTCGGGCGAGTTTTTTCGACAGATAGTGATGGAGTCCGCCGACGCGGTTGTCGCGGTTGATCTGGACCAGAAGCTGGTGCTTTTCAGCCCCGCGGCAGAGAAACTGTTCGGCTATTCGAGCGGCGACATTCTGGGCAAGCCGCTCGATACCCTGCTGCCGCACCGGTTCAGAAAAGGCCATGCGAGCAAAGTCAGAGAATTCCACACAACAAATAGCCCCGCCCGGTACATGGGTGATCGCAAATCGCATCTTCACGGAATGCGGGCCGATGGTACGGAGGTGAAGCTTGGCGCAACCATTCTGACTGTCACGACAGCGAATGGGCCGGTCATGGTGGCAATGCTCAGGGATATCAGCGAACGGATCCACCTTCAGGACGAGCTTACCCGGCTGGCCAGCGCAGACCCTTTGACAGGGCAGCTCAATCGGCGCGCGTTTCTCGAATCCCTGGAACGCGAATGGACCAGGGCTTTCCGGTACGAGACCGGGCTTTCGCTGGTGATGTTCGATCTTGATCACTTCAAATCCATCAATGACACGTACGGCCATGATATGGGTGACCAGGTCATCTGCCAGTTTTCAGAACTGGTGCGGTCCTCGTTGCGCGATATCGATGTCTTTGGCCGCTGGGGCGGCGAAGAGTTCATTGCAGCGCTACCGCATACCGATCTTCGGAAGGCGCGGACAGCTGCCGAACGGGTCAGGGAAGCCGTGGCAATGCAACGGTTCGAAGCAGAAGGCTTCGATCCCTTCTCGGTGACAGTCAGTGCCGGTGTGGCTGATATCCGTAACGGCGAATGCCCGTTTCAGCAAATGATCAAAGACGCGGACAATGCGCTGTATGAAGCCAAGAAAGCCGGCCGCAACCAGGTTGTGATCTGGAACGCCGCGGGAGGCATTCGCGCCCTTGCAAACGGCACAGACGGTTGAAACTGACCACTCGCGCCAGAAGCAGACGGCACCCGTATAGAAAGCTGTCTGGCCGTGTGTGTGGCGGGACGTGCCGGTGCGCATGAAAAGCCGCCGGACTCACCCCGGACAAGACCACTGACATGAGTCGCCGATGTCTGGCGGTTCATGCGGCGTGAAACAGGTGAACCCGAGGCAGACGAACTCTGCCCGATTCCGTGAGTGATTTTCCAAAATCCACACAAACGAAAAAGCCCGCCTGACCTTGATACGCAAGGTCGGGCGGGCTTTGAACCGGACGTCTGTTTGAAATTTGGCTCCCCGGGCCGGATTCGAACCAGCGACCGATCGATTAACAGTCGATTGCTCTACCACTGAGCTACCGGGGACCACTGCCTTAAGCAGCGTGTGGGGCCTATAACAAATGCCTCTCTGATTTGCCAAGCTGTTTTTCAAGAATTTGTGTCAATCTTGTTCTCACCGACCCTAAAACCCATCTATTGGGCCCGGCAACATGCCGGTTTAACGGCAAAGACCAGTCTGGACGCCCTGTTGAAAAAAGCTGTTTTCCAGTTTCATGCCGGCCGTGGCGAGATTCGCATCGGATCGAGGTTTTTCGCGCTTCCGCGGCGTGCGCGAACGCGAATCGCGCTGGGAGCCGGCCTTGTCGTGGGAGGAGTGCTGGGTTTCTTGCCGGTACTGGGGTTCTGGATGATTCCGCTCGGACTGCTGGTACTGTCGCGGGATCTGCCGACCGCGCGGCGGTGGCGGAGGTCGCTTGTGGTTCGAATGGAGCGCCGTGGCACAAAGCGACCGCGCCCGAAAGAGCGGGCCGAAAAGCAGGCTGCCGAATCTGATTGAGTGAAAATGGAGGCCTCGCCCGGAATCGAACCGGGGTGCAAGGATTTGCAGTCCTCTGCGTAACCACTCCGCCACGAGGCCTCGTGCCGATCATTGACCGGACGGCTGGCAAATAGACGGAGAATCATGCCGACGCAAGGGGCATGTGCGCTCTCAGGTCCGCTTTCGGGAAGACTGGGCGAAAAACCCGAATGGATGAAAACAGTGAATTCGACGGATGCGATCCCCGGTTCAGCTTGAAAGTGTCGGTGTGGCGCTCTATTGAAGCGCAAGACGAGATGCATCGGAGAGACCGGATGGGCACCGACTATCAAGAAGCGCGCCAGAAAATGGTGGATAACCAGATCCGTACGACGGATGTCACATCACATTCGGTGTTGAAAGCGTTTTTGACCGTGGCGCGCGAGGATTTTGTTCCAACGCCGCTCAAGCCTTTGGCTTATATCGATTCGGATCTGCGGATTTCCGACAGCGACGGCGTGGGCCGGTTTGTCATGGAGCCGTCTCCATTGGCCAAGATGTTGCAACTGGCCCAGATCACCCGTGATCATGTGGTTCTCGAAATCGGCTGCGGGTCGGGGTATTCGGCGGCGATTTTGTCCTTGCTGGCCGGTTCCGTGGTGGCCGTGGAAAGCGACGCGGCGCTGGCCGAGGCCGCAAGCGCGCTGTTGAGCGACACCGGGTACGACAATGTGGCGGTGGTCACCGGCGACCTTGAAAAGGGGTACGCAGCGGAGGCACCCTACGACGTGATCTTCTTCAATGGAGCGGTGGAAGCCGTGCCAGCCGCCTTGTTTGATCAATTGCGTGAAGGTGGCAAGCTCGTCTCCGCGATCGGAACGGGGTTGTCGGCGCAGGCGTATTTGTTCGTCAAGGACGGCGGCGTTGTGTCGGGGCGGCCGGCATTCAATATCTCGATCAAGCCATTGCCGGGTTTCCGGGCGATTGAAGAATTCGTTTTCTGATCATGGTCTGATCCTGCGGGGTAGGGCTGCTGCAAATTGCCGCGCTGTTGCGCGATGGCAACGTGAGCGGGATTAGTGCTTGCCGCATCGTCTTGTATCATTGCGTCGGGTGCTGCTAGCAATCATAAGTGGTTACAACACCATGATCGTGTCCTGCGCTGATCGGCCCTCCGTGCCAGCGCATGCTGGAGTATGAACTCGTGAATTTTGCTAAAAAAACGTTTGCCTGTGTCGCTCTGATTCTGGCGGCTGCCTTGCTTCCCCAGCCGGTTATGGCTGAATCAGTCTACCAGGCCATGGCCAAGGCCTATGAGAACAACCCCGATCTCAACGCGGCGCGCGCGGGATTGCGGGCGACCGATGAAGGGGTCGCATTGGCAAAATCGGGGTATCGCCCGACCGTCGCGGCGGAAGCGGTGACGACATCGACCAACACCAACGGGTTTGTTACCAATTCGGCCAGCCTCGGTGTTTCGATCACCCAGACGCTCTTTGACGGTTTCCAGACACGAAACAATGTGCGTGCGGCGGAGGCCGCGGTTTTCGCCGGCCGCGAAAACCTGCGCGGGACTGAAATTGATATCCTTCTTGCCACGGTTCAGGCCTACGCCAACGTCAACCGGGACAATCAGATCGTTACCTACCGCAAACAGAATATTGCTTTTCTTCAGGAACAGTTGTCCGCGGCGCGGGCCCGGTTCGATGTGGGGGAAAGCACCCGGACCGATGTCAGCCTGGCCGAGGCCGAACTGGCGGGCGCCAAGGCAAGTTTGACCGCGGCCGTGGCGCAAGCCAAATCAAGTGTTGCCGTTTATGCGCAGATTGTCGGATCGGTCCCCAAAAAGCTCCAGGCTGTTTCGCTTCCGCGCAAGTTGCTTCCCGGTTCGCTGGATGCGGCGGTGACCCAGGGCACGACCGAGCATCCGGCAGTGCTGGCGGCGCTTTTTGGCGTTGACGCCGCCGGTTATGCGGTCAAGGCAGAAGAAGGCACCTTCCTTCCAGGTGTCAAGGTCAGTGGTTCGGTCGCCAAGGACGACGCAGGCATCGACACGGCCCAGGTTCAGGCAAGGGTGACGATCCCGCTCTATCAGGGCGGCGCCGCATCGGCCTCGGTTCGCCAGGCCAAGGAGAAACTGGGCCAGCAGCGCATTCTGGTTGACTCCGCTCGCCGCTCGATCGAGCAATCGGTGGTTTCATCCTGGACACAGATGGAGGCATCGCTGGCCACGATCGAGGCGAACAAGGCGCAGCTTTCCGCAGCCAATCTCGCGCTTAACGGGGTTGTCGAGGAACGACGGGTCGGACAGCGGACAACACTGGATGTGCTCAATGCCCAACAGACCGTGCTTGAGGCCAAGGAAGCCATTTCCCAATCGGAGCGCAATGCCATTGTCGCGAGCTTTTCGGTGCTGGCCTCAACCGGCAAACTGACGATCGACCGTCTCGGCCTGCAGGTTGCCAATTATCGCCCCGAAAAACATTACGAGGCGACCAAGGATCGTTGGTACGGCCTGCGCACTGTCGACGGACGCTGACCGGACGTTGCTTCGAGGAACGATTTAGCCGCACGCCCCCGGGTTTTAGCCAGGCTCCATACACCAGACAGCGGCATGCATGAATTCCTGTGCATGAATACAGAACCTTGAAGCGGCGCGATTCTCAAATCATGGCCAATGCCGTAGACTGCCAAGGTGATTCGCCGGTTGGCATGAGCCCGGCGACGAGAGTAATGGAGCGTAATCATGGGGCAGGCTGGCGCGCAGCGCGAACCGTCGATGGAAGAAATCCTGGCTTCCATTCGCAGGATCATTGAAAACAACGAGCCTGCATTGGACGGCGGTGAGGGCGGTGACGGCGAAGCCAACGCACATCATTTTGACGGCGATGACGTCTATAGAGATGATGACGCCCAGGACGAAGCGCAGTACGAGGTCGAAAACGATGAACCGGCAACCCGGCCGGTGACGTTGGCCGAGGTTGCGGCGCTCGCACGCTCCGTTCCCAAGGAATCCGAACCACAACCTGACGAGCAAGCCCCGGCAGACGAGGCGCCTGACTCTGCCGAGATCGACCATGCCGCGGCTGCTGAACTTCGCGACGCACTTTTGTCTGATGATCCCGTGGAAGCTGCTGAATCGCCGGAAACGGATCTCCCCGTCGAATCGGCTGTTGCCGTCGAAACTGCGCCGGCGGAAGCAGGGCAGAGCGGACAATCCGGACAGAGCGCTTACAAGCCGCACATCCCCGACCCTCAGGTGAGCGGCGGGCAACTGGTGTCCTTGCACACGGGAGAAAAAGTCGCTGCGGCTTTCGGTGAGCTGGACGCGGCCATAGCAGCCGGACAAAGCCGCTCTTTCGACGAGATCGCCGAAGAGATGCTGCGACCGATGCTCACCCAGTGGCTTGACGACAATCTTCCGACGCTTGTCGAGCGGCTCGTGCGAGAGGAAATCGAGCGGGTGTCGCGCGGAAACCGCCGGTAACGATTGCCTGCCGCAACTTCAGGACGTACGAGGATCCGGTGGATGTCTTGTTCGCCTTGATACCCGTTGGTCTTCGGCAATCGGTGGAGTTTCCTATGCGCCTTCTCATCACGGCACTTATATTGGCAGGCACGATCGGTTCAGCATCGGCGATGTCGATGAGTTTCGAATGGGGTCCGACAAAGAAATGCTTTGATTCCAAATCTCCGCCGATATCACTGTCAGACGTTCCCGACGGGACAGCAAAACTCAGGTTCAAGATGGTTGACCTGAATGCGATCGGATACCCGCATGGCGGAGGGACGGTGAGCTATTCCGGCAAGAACAAGCTGCCTTATGGTGCGTTTCGCTACAAAGGACCGTGCCCGCCATCGCAACACACCTATCAATTCACAGTCGATGCGCTCGACAAGAACGGCAAGAAGCTGGCGACTGCCAAGGCGCGCAAAAGTTTCAAGAAATAGTCCGCGCCATTTTGGTCACGTTCTACGTCGATAGTCGGGTTCGGCCTGCTGTCCGGTCGCGGGCGTCCGGAGTTGCCGTGCCGGGTTGACCTCGACTTGCAATCGGCACTACAGCGGGAGCAATCCCGGACCACGGAGACACATGACGATGCTAGAGAAAACTTACGACGCCTTGGTTGTCGAGCCCAAAATCGCAGCACGTTGGGCGGAGGCAAATGCATTTGCCGCCGGTGCAGGCGCGGAGCCAGGGGCGGAGTCGTTTTGTATCGTGATCCCACCCCCGAATGTGACCGGCTCGCTGCATATGGGGCATGCACTGAACAACACGCTGCAGGATATCCTGGTCCGGTTTCAGCGCATGCGCGGCCTTGATGTCTTGTGGCAGCCTGGCATGGACCATGCGGGAATCGCCACCCAGATGGTGGTTGAGCGGCAACTCGCCGAGCGCAAGGAACCCAGCCGGCACGTTATGGGCCGCGAGAAATTCGTCGAACGCGTCTGGGACTGGAAAGATGAATCCGGCGGCATGATCTTCAACCAGCTCAAGCGGCTCGGAGCATCCTGCGATTGGTCTCGCGAGCGCTTCACCATGGATGAAGGCTTGTCACGTGCGGTGCTTGAGGTCTTTGTCAGCCTTTACAAGGAAGGGCTGATCTACAAGGACAAACGCCTGGTGAACTGGGATCCGAAGCTGCTGACAGCGATATCGGATCTCGAGGTCGAGCAAATCGAAATCCAGGGCAATCTCTGGCATTTCCGCTACCCTCTGGCCGACGGCATGACCTACGAGCATCCCATCACATATGATGAGGATACCGACACCCACACCTACGAGACCCGCGATTACATCATCGTCGCCACCACGCGGCCGGAAACCATGCTTGGCGACACCGCGATCGCGGTCAATCCGGATGACGTTCGCTACAAGGACCTGATCGGCAAGCACGCGGTGTTGCCGCTGGTCGGACGGCGCATCCGGATTGTCGGTGACGACTATGCCGACCAGACCGCAGGTTCGGGCGCGGTCAAAATCACGCCGGCGCATGATTTCAATGATTTCGAGGTCGGCAAACGCCATCATCTCAAGGCCATCAACATTCTGACCACCGACGCCAGGATGACGCTCAAGGACAATGAGGACTTTCTCGAAGGGCTCACGGTCGCGGGCAAGCTGATCGAGGTGATCGAAGAACTCGACGGCATGGATCGTTTCGCCGCCCGCAAGGAAATCGTCACCAAGATGGAGGAGATCGGGCTCCTCGACCATATCGAGCCGCATACACATATGGTGCCGCATGGCGACCGGGGCGGCGTGCCGATCGAACCGTTCCTGACTGACCAATGGTATGTCAACGCGGCTGAAATGGCCAAGCCGGCGATCGAAAGCGTGCGTGAAGGCCGCACCAATTTCGTGCCGAAGAACTGGGAAAAGACCTATTTCGACTGGATGGAAAACATCCAGCCATGGTGCATCTCGCGGCAGTTGTGGTGGGGCCACCAGATCCCGGCCTGGTATGGACCGGACGGGCAGGTATTCGTTGAAAAGGACGAGGAAGCAGCACTCGAGGCGGCGATCCAGCACTACATCGCCCATGAAGGCCCCTGGAAGGCCTGGGTGGAGGAAAAGCTCGAGAACTTCAAGCCGGGCGAAATCCTGACCCGGGACGAGGATGTGCTCGACACATGGTTCTCCTCGGCACTGTGGCCGTTCTCAACGCTGGGCTGGCCCGACAAGACGCCGGAGCTGGCGCGTTACTATCAGACCGATGTGCTGGTCACCGGTTTTGACATCATCTTTTTCTGGGTTGCCCGGATGATGATGATGGGCCTGCATTTCATGAAGGAAGAGCCGTTTCACACGGTCTATGTGCATGCGCTGGTTCGCGACATGCATGGCGCCAAAATGTCCAAATCCAAGGGCAACGTCATCGATCCGCTGGAGTTGATTGACGAATATGGCGCGGATGCGCTGCGTTTCACGCTGGCGATCCTGGCGGCGCAGGGGCGGGACGTGAAGCTCGATCCTTCGCGCATTGCAGGCTACCGCAATTTCGGCACCAAACTGTGGAACGCCACCCGGTTTGCAGACATGAATGGTGCGGTGCTGGATCCCGGATTCGATCCGGACAGCGTCAAACTGACCATCAACCGCTGGATTCTCACCGAACTGACCCGCACTGCCACTGAAGTGAAGGCAGCGATCGAAGCCTACAAATTCAACGAGGCTTCAAGCGCGCTCTACCGGTTTGTCTGGAATCAGGTTTGCGACTGGTACCTGGAATTGCTCAAGCCGGTCTTCATGGGAGAAGACGAAGCCGGCAAGGCCGAGTCTCGGGCGTGCGCGGCTTATGTGCTGGCGGAATCGGTCAAGCTGCTGCATCCGTTCATGCCGTTCATGACCGAGGAATTGTGGGAGCACCTTGCCGGATCAGACGCCGGGCTAGCCTGCCATGCAGCGTGGCCGGAGCCGTCTTTTGCGGATGAGGCCTCGGCCGACGAGATCAACTGGCTGATTGATCTGGTTTCCGGATTGCGGTCCGTTCGCGCCGAAATGAACGTACCGCCCTCGGCCAAGGCGCCTCTGGTGATGGTCGGATCCAGCCCTGCCACCGGTGAGCGGCTGGTCCGTCACGAGCCGGCGATCAAACGGCTGGCCCGAGTGACAGATATCGTGCTCGAAACCGCAGCACCAGGCGGTTCCGCTCAAATCGTTGTTGGCGAGGCGACCGCCTGCCTGCCGCTGGGTGACCTGATCGATTTGTCCGCGGAAAAACTCCGTCTGGAAAAGGCGCTGTCGAAGGTTGCAGCCGATCTCGGCAAAATCGAGGGCAAGCTGGCGAACGAAAAGTTCGTCGCCAACGCCAAGCCGGAGGTTGTCGCCGCCGAACGGGAAAAGCTGGTCGAACTGCAGGGTCAGAATGACAAGCTTGAGCAGGCCCTCGAACGTGTCAGCCAGGCAGGCTGACACGTTCGGGGCGCTGTGTTTGTACTCGCGGGGGTGTGCTGCTGTCTTCGTTGTGCAATTCGCACAAAATCAGGGCAAATGTGGCCGAAATGCAACAAAACCGTGGTGAGCTACCGATTTGATCCGGTTTTGACGGCAAGAGCGCCGGGCGGGTGCATAAAGCGACCGCATTTGCTTCCGGATTGAGGATTTTTGATGCTTTTGCGGTTAAATCCTGCCCGCTGATCATTCGTCCTCATTCCTGACTCTGTTTACAAACTCCGCAAATTCATTACCTAATCATGTCAATCGTAAGCTTTTACGTCCTGGAGGGGATTCATGATTCGCGTAAATTTGAAATCAATCGTTGCAGGCTTGGCCGCGAGTGTCGCAGTTGTTTCGGCAGCGCAGGCGGGTGGCTTTGACCGGGGCGGCGTCAATGTTGATTTGTTGTTCAGCGATAAACGCGTCGATACTGAGTTTTCCGTAACCTACGTATCTCCTCAGCGCACTATCAACAATGTGACTCGCGGGGCCAATGAGGCTACTGAGGCGGCTGTCGGACAGGCGCTTGCTCCGGTCGTTGGGGCAGCCGGTCCTATCGCGACAGCGGCTGAAGTTCAGGCCTATATAGCGCTTAACCCCGCAGTGAATGGCGCTACGGTTCAGGCCGTTCAGACAGCAGTGGTTGGCGGAATCATTGGTGGGGGTGGAAATCCCAGTCCTGATACTTCCGGGTCCATTGATGTGGACAGCGATTATGTCGTTCCGCGGGTTGGCTTGAAAGTTGGCGTTACAGACGATATTTCGTGCCTCGGCACATATACCGAACCATTTGGCGCTTCCGCCGACTATGGAACTGGAAATGCGTATTCCGCTTCCACTGTGGCGTTTTCCATCGACACCCGCGACATCGGCCTGACATGCTCCTACCGTTTCGCCGGAATGCAGCTTGGCGTCGGCCAGTCCTATTTCCGCTTCATCGGCGGCGTTTCGTATCAGGAGCTTGACGGGTTTCAGTCGCGTCAACGGTTTTTGGATTTTGCAAAATTGGGTCAGACTGCCATACCCGGCACTGGTGTGACCAACACGTCCGGCATTGGTTCATTTACAGTGGGCGGCGATGCTGTGGGCTACCGATTGGGCGTTGCGTTTGAAATCCCGGACATCGCGCTTCGCGCGTCGCTCATGTACAATTCCAAATATGATTATGATCTCACAGGCACCCAAGACAACACCGGTTTTGGTGCCATAATTCCAGGCACACAACGTGTTCCGATCACCATGAGTACTGAAATTCCGCAATCGGTGGAGTTCAAGATTCAATCAGGTATCGCTCCCGGCACACTGGCTTTCGCCAGTGTTAAATGGCAGCAATGGAGCCGGTTAGGTATTATCCCCGTAAACGGCGGCGTGAGTCCGGTCTCCGGCACACCGACATCCTTGTCTTTTGATCCAGTCTATCGGGACGGTTGGACAATCACGGGTGGCGTTGGCCGCAAGTTCAACGATGCTCTTTCGGGGTCTCTTGCCTTGACTTGGGATCGCGGAACAGCCACGACGACCGGAACCCAGACTGATACTTGGACTGTGTCCGGCGGTTTGGCTCACGAGGTCAATGAAAATGTCGAGCTGCGTCTTGGTGGAGCGATTGGCTTGCTCACTTCGGGTAGTTCGGTGCCTGCCCCTGGCGGCGATGCAGCAAACAATGTGACATATAGTTTTGGCAATGACGTGGTTTACGCCTTGTCCGGTGCGCTTAAGGTAAAATTCTAAAGCCGCTGGCGCCTTTATTGCAGACACTTGTCGAACTTTCACCCCGCCCTCGTGGCGGGGTTTTTGTTTGGGAGGCAAGAACCGTCCTTCATGAATTTTTTGGAAAACCCGGTCTTTTTGGAGTGACTGGAGATCGTGATCACGGAATGTGACGATTCCGCAACACTTTTTTCAAAAGCATCTGCTATGAAAATCGGGGGGCATAATGTGCCCATTTCCCGCCACAAACGGGGCGCAGGGCAAGTCTTCAATTCAGCCCGGCGACTCGACCATTTTGGATCAGGACGCGTCTGAGGATTACATGACCGCCAGTTTGTTCGACAAATCCAAGCTTCCAAGCCGGTACACCACGGTTGGGCCGGCGCGCGCGCCGCACCGGGCGTTTTTGTATGCGATGGGGCTTTCGAGCGAGGAAATTGCCCAGCCGCTGGTCGGCGTGGCGTCATGCTGGAACGAAGCCGCGCCCTGCAACATTTCGCTGATGCGGCAGGCGCAGGTGGTCAAGAAGGGTGTGGCAGCCGCCAAGGGCACGCCGCGTGAGTTTTGCACCATCACTGTGACCGACGGCATCGCCATGGGTCACCAGGGCATGAAAGCCTCGCTGGCCAGCCGTGATCTCATCGCCGATTCGGTGGAACTGACCATGCGCGGGCACTGCTACGACGCCATCGTCGGGTTGGCCGGTTGCGACAAATCCCTGCCGGGCATGATGATGTCGATGGTCCGGCTCAACGTGCCCTCAATCTTCATCTATGGCGGCTCCATCCTTCCGGGCAGTTTTCGCGGCCGTCAGATCACGGTTCAGGATGTGTTCGAGGCCGTTGGACAGCATTCCGTCGGAAACATGTCGGATGAGGATCTCTATGAGATCGAACAGGCGGCTTGCCCGTCTGCAGGCTCCTGCGGAGCTCAGTTTACCGCCAACACCATGGCGACGGTGGCAGAGGCCATCGGGTTGGCGCTGCCTTATTCCTGCGGTGCCCCCGCACCCTATGAGATGCGTGACAAGTTCTGCTACGCGGCCGGCGAGAAGGTCATGGAACTGATTGCCAAGCAGATCCGTCCGCGCGACATCGTCACCCTCAAAGCGCTTGAAAACGCGGCCGCGGTGGTTTCGGCCACTGGCGGTTCGACCAATGCGGCTCTGCACCTGCCGGCGATCGCGCATGAATGCGGTATCGAATTCGACCTGTTTGATGTCGCCAGGATTTTTGAACGCACTCCCTACATCGCCAATCTGAAACCGGGCGGCAAATATGTTGCCAAGGACATGTTCGAGGCTGGCGGAATTCCCGTTCTGATGAAGACCCTGCTGGAGCACGGGTATCTGCATGGCGATTGCATGACGGTGACTGGTCGTACTCTGGCCGAGAACATGGAGCATGTCCGCTGGAATGATCAGCAGGATGTGGTGCACCCGGCCAACAAGCCAATCACCGTGACCGGCGGCGTTGTCGGTTTGAAAGGCAACCTGGCCACCGATGGTGCGATCGTGAAGGTCGCGGGCATGTCCAAACTCAAATTCACCGGTCCGGCACGGTGTTTCGATTCGGAAGAAGACTGCTTCAATGCGGTCACAAACGGGAATTATAATGAAGGCGAGGTTCTGGTGATCCGCTATGAAGGCCCCAAGGGGGGGCCTGGCATGCGCGAGATGCTGTCGACCACCGCCGCGATTTATGGCCAGGGCATGGGTGACAAGGTTGCGCTGATCACCGACGGCCGGTTTTCCGGCGCAACACGCGGCTTTTGTGTCGGCCATGTCGGTCCGGAAGCAGCGGAAGGCGGGCCGATAGGTCTGCTGCAGGATGGCGACATCATCGAGATTGATGCTGTCGACGGCATATTGAATGTGCGCCTGTCCGATGAGGATCTGGCTGCGCGCAGGGAAAACTGGACGGCGCGGGAAACCGATTATGCATCGGGCGCGCTATGGAAATACGCCCAGACGGTGGGTTCGGCGCGGTATGGCGCTGTCACTCATCCGGGCGGAATGAAAGAAAAGCACTGTTATGCAGACATCTAGTCGTACCCGGACCGGACTTTTTTGCGCAGTTCTAGCTGCTGCCATCGGATTTGGCGGGCCTGCGCGGGCGCTTGATCCCAATGCCGGCGTGACGCGCGAATCAGGTCCGTTCGATCTCTTCAAGTTCGGGTTTTCGGCCTACAAGAAGGGCCGCAAGGACGAGGCTGTCGAAGCCTACAAATATGCCGCCGAAAAAGGTCATCCCGGAGCACGCTGGGCGCTTGCCAACATGTATGCCTATGGCGACGGTGTTGTGGAAAACGACTACGAGGCGTTCAAGATCTATGATGACATCGCCCGGCAGGGTGTGGAGCCCGGATCACAGGACACCGGGTATTTCGTCAACGCCCTGTTGTCGCTGGCGACCTATTATCAGAAGGGAATTCCGGGCAGCCCTGTGAAAGCCAATCTTGGGGCAGCCAGGCAACTCTACTTCCAGGCCGCTTCCGCATTTGGCGTTCCTGAAGCCCAGTACCGGCTTGGACGCATGATTCTGGAAGGCGAGGGCGGCGCCAATGATATCCAGCAAGCCAAGAAGTGGCTCAACCGGGCGCGCGCCAGCGGCCATCCGGCGGCGTCCGCAGTGCTTGGCAATGTGGTGTTCGAGGAGGGGCAGGTGGTCCGCGGGCTCGCCTTCATGACCACTGCGCTGGAACGGTCTCCCTCGTCGGACAGGCCCTGGATCCAGGCATTGCAGGAACGGGCCTTTTCCCTGGCCGGAGAAGCGGACCGACGCACAGCCATCGCGCTGGCGCAGGATATGCTGGCAAAGGGCCTCAACTGAACAATTCAGAAGTGCGTGCAAGAAACCGTGGTTGCGCGAAGCCGCAGCGTCACTGTGACTGCCGCGCTGGATGAACTGCCCACTGGACAGAGCCCTCAGCCAGGGATCCGAGCTGAGCTCCTTGTTGCCCACGGCGACAATTGCGCAGTGGGACAACCGTCGGAGATTTTCTTCCAGGAGGTATTGTTGAGATTGCGTTCACAACGCGCGAGGTAGCGCTGGGACGAACCAATCTGCAGGCAGACAACGCCGCCTTCCTTGATCCGCTTGCCATTGCCAAGGCATTCGCATTCCTGTCCAGCAAAGGCTGGTGACAGGGAAAGGCCCGGCATCGCATAAAATCCGATGCTCATGGCCAACAGCCATGACCGTGCATGTTTCATGGCTAATGATGCGCTTGTCGTTGTTACTTGGCAAGTCTTGTGGCGGCGCCGGTCTTACACACAGGTATTTTCCGGCAGCCTAATGCATGTCGCGCAAAAGTGTCCTGCGGTTTTGCGATAACGACATGCAGAAACAAAGAGCTGGCGCGCGTCACCTGAATCCATTTGAACGCGACTTGCATTAAACGGCAAGCGAAATGGCCACGGGAACGTGATCTGAAGGACGCTCCCAGCCGCGGACATGCTTTTCGACACTGGCTGATTGCAGTCTGTTGGCGGCTTCGGGCGAGAGCATCAGGTGATCGATGCGGATGCCATTGTTCTTCGGCCACGCGCCCGCCTGATAATCCCAGAACGTGTAGGTTTCGGGCTGATCGTTGACGGCCCGCAATGCATCCGTGAAGCCGAGGTTTTCCAGCATTCGGAATGCGGCGCGGCTTTCGGGACGGAACAGGGCGTCGCCCTCCCAAACCCTGGGGTCATGACAATCGACCGGTTCGGGAATGACATTGTAATCTCCGGCCAGAACCAGAGGTTCTTCCAGAGCAAGGCGATCAGCAGCGAAAGCTTCAAGCCGGTCCATCCAGGACAGTTTGTAGGGAAATTTCGGCGTGTCGACCGGATTTCCGTTGGGCAGGTAGAGCGAGGCTACCCGCACGATCCCGCCATCAACCGAAAAAACCGCCTCGATGAAGCGGGCTTGCTCGTCATCGTCATCGCCGGGCAGGCCGCGATTGACTTCGTCGGGGCTCTGCCTGGACAGGATTGCCACGCCATTGAAACCCTTTTGGCCATGGGTTTCGACATGATAGCCCAGCGCTTCCAGCTCCAGCCGGGGAAACCCTTCGTCAACAGACTTGATCTCCTGAAGGCAGGCGATGTCCGGCTCGCTTTCCTTCAGCCAGGTCTGCAGATTGTCGATCCGCGCCTTGACGCCGTTGATGTTCCAGGTGGCGATTTTCAAGGCGTGCATCCTTCATAAGGCGGTCGTGCAGTGCGCGATCAGACCGAGAAACTGGTCCCGCAACCGCAGGAGGCGACCGCATTGGGGTTCCTGATCTGGAAGGCCTGGCCCATCAGATTGTCGACAAAGTCTATTTCCGAACCGGCCATGTAAACCAGCGAAACCTGATCGATGAGGACGCGGGCATCGTCTTTCTCAAGCACGATGTCATCGTCCTGCGGCTGATCGACCAGATCGAACTTGTAGGAAAATCCCGAGCAGCCGCCGCCTTCAACCGATACCCGCAGCGCCGATTTTCCGGCCTCTGCCGAAACGATCTCGCGGATCCGGCGCGCGGCGGAGTCCGACAGCGTCACCTGTGTTGTTTCAGTCATGCAACCTCCTTGCCGGGGTCAAGGTCCGGCAGAGACATGTTTCAAATCATTCGTACTATAGGTATGAAGGCGCTGGCCCGACGTCAATGCTTGGACACGCTGAGTCGGACCTGATTGAGCGCCTGTGGACGGGATAGGCATGGAATTCGACATCACACAGCTTGGTTTCGGGACCGGCGAACGCGCGCCTTGGGCGGCAAACCCGTGGGCGAGCCGCGGACGGCTGTTTGCCGAGCCCGTCAGTCCGACCCGATCCGAGTTTCAGCGCGACCGCGACCGGATCATTCACACCACCGCGTTCCGGCGACTCAAGCACAAGACGCAGGTTTTCGTCGCCCATGAAGGCGATCATTACCGAACCCGGCTGACGCACACCATCGAGGTTGCGCAGATTGCCCGGGCGCTGGCGCGCGCGCTGAAGCTTGACGAGGATCTGGCCGAAGGCGTGGCTCTGGTGCATGATTTCGGCCACACGCCGTTTGGCCATACCGGGGAAGAAGCGCTGGCGGAACTGCTGGCGCATGCCGGCGGTTTTGATCACAATGCCCAGTCTCTGCGGATCGTGACCAAGCTGGAGCAGCGCTACGCCGATTTCGACGGGCTCAACCTGTCCTGGGAAACGCTCGAGGGACTGGTCAAGCACAATGGGCCGCTGATCGGTGGTGCCGCCGGGCCGGTGCCCGAGCCGATTCTTGACTACAACAAGCGTCACGATCTGTGGCTTGCAACCCATTCCGGCCTTGAGGCGCAGGTTGCCGCGATCGCCGATGACATCGCCTACAATACCCATGACATCGACGATGGCCTGCGCTCCGGGCTGATCACGCTGGAGATGCTCGAGGAATTGCCGCTGATCGCGCGGTTGCTCTCGTCCGTGCGGCATCGCTATCCGAAGCTCGAGGAGCCGCGACTGATCCATGAGGTCATGCGTCGGCAGATCACTGAAATGGTCGAGGATGTCATCGGGGTTGCCCAGGAAGAAATAACGGACATCAAACCGCAATCCGCCGACGATGTCCGTCATGCCGGGCGGACGATGGCGCATTTTTCCGATGAATTTGCCACTGCGGATCAGCATATCAAGACGTTCCTGTACCGCCATCTCTACCGGCATCCGGATGTGATGCGGGTGCGGGCGAACGCCACGAAAATCGTACGGGATCTTTATTCGGCCTTCATGACGGATCCTTCGGAGATGGGAGACAAGCACACCCATGCCGGAATCGAGCAATTGCCGGTGGAACTGCGGGCTCGGAAAGTGAGGGATTATCTCGCAGGAATGACCGACACCTACGCCATCGCGGCTCATCGACGCTTGTTTGACCATACACCTGAATTGCGATAGGCAGCGGTCAACCCGCGCGAACGCCTGTTTAGCGCCCCTTTTCTCCGCCTATCCGGACTTATACCATGAATGTGTTCAAGGACTTCGAGACCAGAATCAAGCTAGCCATTGAAGCGCTTGACATTGTTCAAGAAAAAGGCGGCGCGGTTGGTTTCGAACGACTGGCCGTCGAGCCGCCGCGCGATCCCGCGCACGGCGATATTTCAACCAATGCCGCGATGGTTCTGGCCAAGCCGCTGGGGATGAACCCGCGGGCTCTCGCCGAGTTGATCGCTTCCCAGTTCGATAATGATCCCGATGTCGCTGAAACCAGTGTTGCAGGGCCGGGCTTTCTCAATTTCCGGCTGACCGCTCCCTTCTGGCAACGACTTGTCGCAGTCGTTGTACGCGATGGCGTGGACTATGGCCGCTCGACAGTCGGCGGCGGACGCAAGGTCAATGTCGAGTATGTGTCGGCAAATCCAACCGGGCCGATGCATGTCGGCCATTGCCGCGGTGCAGTGGTGGGTGATGCCCTGGCAAATTTGATGGGGTTTGCCGGCTATGAGGTAACCAAGGAATATTACATCAACGATGCCGGCTCGCAGATCGATGTGCTGTCAAAATCGGTTTATCTGCGTTACCGGGAAGCATTGGGTGAAGACATCGGCGAGATTCCGGCCGGGCTTTATCCGGGCGATTATCTGGTTCCCGTGGGCAAGGACCTTGCCAACGAATACGGCACATCGCTCAGGCAAATGCCTGAAGATGAGCGGATGGCGCTTATCAAGGACCGCACCATCGATGCGATGATGGAGATGATCCGGGCTGACCTGAAAGCGCTTAACGTGGAGCATGACGTGTTCTTTTCCGAGCGCAGTCTGCATGCAGATGGCGAACGGGCGATCCGCAACGCCATCAACGACCTGACCTTCAAGGGCCATGTCTACAAGGGCAAGCTTCCGCCGCCGAAGGGGCAGGCAGCAGAGGATTGGGAGGACCGCGACCAAACCCTGTTCCGGTCGACCGAAGTTGGCGATGACATGGACCGTCCGTTGATCAAGTCGGATGGCAGCTACACGTATTTCGCCGCTGACGTGGCCTATTTTCGCGACAAGTTTGAACGCGGCTTTGCCGAGATGATCTATGTTCTGGGAGCGGATCACGGCGGTTATATCAAGCGGCTGGAAGCTGTTGCCAAGGCCGTATCGGCGGGTGAAGCGAAGCTGACCGTGCTGTTGTGCCAGCTGGTCAAGATCTATCGCAACGGCGAGCCTGTGCGTATGTCGAAGCGGTCGGGCGATTTCGTCACGCTGCGGGACGTCGTGGATGAAGTTGGCGTTGATTCGGTGCGGTTCATGATGCTTTACCGCAAGAGTTCGGAATCGCTTGATTTTGACTTTGCCAAGGTGACAGAACACTCCAAGGACAATCCGGTGTTCTACGTCCAGTACGCCCATGCCCGGTGCGCTTCGGTGATGCGCCAGGCGCTGGAAGCATTCCCCGATCTTGATTTGTCGCCGGAAGCGCTGGCATCGGCAGACCTCTCCGAACTTTCGCACGAGAGCGAACTGGCGCTGATCGCAAAGCTTGGCGAGTATCCCCGGATGATCGAGGCTGCGGCGTTGGGACAGGAGCCGCACCGGGTCGCGTTTTATCTCTATGACCTCGCAAGTCTATTGCACGCACACTGGAACAAAGGGCGCGATGAATCGGGTTTGCGGTTTGTTAACGATAAAAACAGACAATCAACTATCGCCAGGTTGGGTTTGGTGTACGCCGTCGCATCTGTTTTGAAGTCAGGTCTCATGATTACGGGAACTGACGCACCGGAAGAAATGCGCTAGACGTCACCTTTTACCCACAATGCTCTGGCAGTAGAATGTGCGAGAGTATGTGAGTGATGTATGGCTGATCAACTTGATAGCAACACCCGGTCCCCGAATCCGGATGCCGAAATCGATGATCCTTTGGCCGAACTTGCCCGGATCATCGGTTACGAGCGTCCTGCCGAGCGCGACGTAACTGTCGATGACGGATCGCAATCGGGTGAACTCGATCTTGAGGCCGAGTTGATGCGCGAACTCGATGTGCCGCAAATCCCGGACATCGATCCGTTTGACCTGCTCGAAGCCGATGAGGCTGTCGGCGGTGCGGCTGCGGATGCGAACGCGGATCAGGAGCCCGTTGGGTTTGACGATGCCGCTGCCACCGATTCGGAAGACCCCTGGTCGCAGGCCATCGACGGCGACGCAGTGGACCAGCATCCGGCCGATACCCTTCCTGCGGAAGCCTTGCGGTTGGCAGAGGAAGACGATCTCGCCCTTGATTCCGGCGAGGCGGATTTTATTGAAGAAAACGAATTTCAGGACTTGTGGGCGTCATCCGAGCTTGATGTCGAGCCCGAGTCGGAAGCCTATGCGGGGCCAGCGGCGCCGGAGCCAGCGCAGAGCGAGTTGGGTCAGGTGATCCAGGCGGAATTCACTGGTGGCCGCACAGACTCGGCGGCTGGGATGCCGGGCGACGATGTTCTGGCCGATATGATC
>NZ_JBDWHW010000081.1:0-7749 GCF_039975035.1 Hoeflea sp.
GCGATCGACTACACCGCAACCGCATCCATCGGCGGCGTGTCGAACGAACTGGTCACCTACGACCGCGCCGACAATGACGGTTCGCCGACCTACAAGGCTTCGCAGGCCGGCATCGACTACACCGCCACAGCTTCCATCGGCGGCGGCTCGAACGACCAGATCGTCTACCACCGCGCAGGCAACGACGGTTCACCTTCGTTCAACTAAGCCTCAGGCGGCGCGGGGCTGGCGCCTCCTCCAGGCCAGTCCTGCCCGCCTGCTTGCATTGCGCAGCCGGTGTTACTCCGTCTTGCATTCGTGCCGCGCACGAGAGCCCCGTCCTGGCAGACGGGGCTTTTGGCGTTTCGAGATGAGCCGTAGGTTTCGCAGGATCCAGACCTCACACCGGACATCGGGTCAGCGACGGTAGGTTTTGCCCTCGGTGTCAAACAGATGCAGCTTGGCCTTGTCGGCTGTGAACCGCACGGTTTCTCCGCGAAAATTCTTCCGGTGGCCCGCGACCTTGGCGATAATCGGCTCGTCCTCGGTCAGTCCCTCGACATAGAGCAGCGTCACCTCGCCCAGGGCCTCGACAATCGAGACCTTTCCCTCGAACAGGAAATCCTCGCCGGTGGAGATATCGAGATCTTCCGGCCGGATACCGAAGGAGGCCTGCTTGCCTTTCTCGCTGTCATCGACAGCAATGCCGGTGTCGACCGTCTTGCCGCCGGCAAGCTTGACCACGGCGCTCGGCCCGGTCCGCTCGATGGTGGCGGGAATGATGTTCATCGCCGGTGAGCCGATAAACTGGGCGACAAACAGGTTTTGCGGCCGGTCGTAGAGTTGCATCGGCGGACCGACCTGCTCGATATAGCCGGCCGAGAGCACAACGATCCGGTCGGCCAGCGTCATCGCCTCAACCTGATCGTGGGTGACGTAGATCATGGTCGTGTCGGGCATGGATTCATTGAGCCTGGCGATCTCGATGCGGGTCGCGACACGAAGCGCCGCATCAAGATTGGACAGCGGTTCGTCAAACAGGAAGACCTTCGGATCGCGGCAAATGGCGCGGCCAATGGCCACGCGCTGCCGCTGGCCGCCCGAAAGCGCCTTGGGCAGACGGTCGAGATAATCCTCCAGTTGCAGGATCGACGCGGCTGAACGGACGCGGCGGTCGATTTCCTCGTTGCTTTCACCGGCAATGCGCATGCCGAAGGCCATGTTGTCATAGACCGTCATGTGCGGGTAGAGCGCATAGGACTGGAAAACCATGGCGATGCCGCGCTTGGACGGCGGCACGTCATTGACCACCATGCCGTCAATCTCGAGCGTTCCGTCGGTGATGTCCTCAAGCCCGGCGATCATCCTGAGCAAAGTGGATTTGCCGCAGCCCGACGGCCCGACGAAGACGATGAATTCGCCCTGTTCGATCTCCAGATCGACTCCGTGAATCACTTTGACAGCGCCGTAGGACTTCTTGAGGCCCTTCAGTTTCAAGCCGGCCATGGTTTCCTCCCGCTAGAGCACTTCACATTTTCACCCCAATCTTCCGAAAAAGGCATCATAGGGCGATATTTCGATGGTTTCAGGACGCAGGAACCCGGAGAATCCATGTCCGTCGAGCGATTCCACAATACCTTGCGGCCGGTCGATGATCTGCATTTCCTCGCTCAGGTTGAAGGCGCAGAATACCGCCTCGTTGCCATCGCGACGGATCATCGACAACACCTTGTCACCGGTTTCGTGAAACTCCAGGCTTCCCTTGGCCAGGGGCCGGTGTGCCCGTCTGAAGGCCAGCATCCGGCGGTAATGATTGAGCATCGAGGCCTGGACATGATCTTGCGCTTCCACCGCAAGATGGCGATGTTCCGGTGGGACCGGCAACCAGGGCTGACCATTGGTAAATCCGGCCGACTGCTCGTATTCGGACCACACCATCGGGGTCCGGCAACCATCACGCCCCTTGAAGTCCGGCCAGAACTGGATGCCGTAGGGGTCCCTGAGATCCACGAACGCCAGATCGGCTTCGGTCAGGCCCAGTTCCTCGCCCTGATAGAGGCAGATCGAGCCCCGGAGCGACATGATCAGACCGGCCAGCAGCCGCAGATAGTGCTCGAGATCAGTGACGCCGCCGCCCCAGCGGGTGGCATGGCGGACGACATCGTGGTTTGAAAACGCCCAGCATGCCCAGCCTTCCGGCGCCGCGGTGATAAAATCGGTCATGACCTTGCGAACGCGGGCGACGGTGAGCTTCTCGTTGGCGAGAAATTCAAACGCGTAGCACATGTGCATCTTGTCGCCGCCGGATGTGTAATCGGCAACAATCTGAAGCCCGATCTGCGCGTCGCCGACCTCACCGACGGCCGTGGTGCCGGGATATTCGTCGAGCAGCGCCCGGAAACGGCGCAGGAAGATCAGGTTTTCCGGCCGGTTCTTGTCGTAGACATGAAGCTGGTGATTGTAGGGATTGACCGCCGGCGCGATGGAATCATTGCGCAATTCCCTGGCCAAGGGCGGATTGTCGCGCAATTCCTTGTCGTGGAAGAAGAAATTGATGGTGTCGAGCCGGAACCCGTCGACGCCGCGATCGAGCCAGAAGCGCACGACATCGAGCAGCGCCTCCTGGACTTGCTCATTGTGCAGGTTGAGGTCGGGTTGCGAGGTGAGGAAGTTGTGCATGAAATACTGTTCACGCTTGCCATCCCACTGCCACGCCGAGCCGCCGAAGATCGACAGCCAGTTGTTGGGCGGCGTGCCATCGGGTTTGGGTTCGGCCCAGACATACCAGTCGGATTTCGGGTTGGTCCGGTCCGCCTTGCTCTCGACAAACCAGGGATGCTGGTCGGAGGTGTGGGACATCACCAGATCGATGATGATCCTGATGCCGTGATCATGGGCCACCTTGACCAGATAATCGAAATCGCCAAGCGTGCCGAACATCGGATCGACATTGGTGTAATCAGACACATCATAGCCGAAATCCTTCATCGGCGAGGTGAAGAACGGCGAGATCCAGATCGCGTCGACGCCCAGCGATGCAATGTAACCGATCCGGTCGGCGATACCGATCAGGTCGCCGACGCCATCGCCGCTGGTGTCCTGAAACGACCGCGGATAGACCTGATAAATGACGCTGCCGCGCCACCAGTCGGCGTCCGGTGTGATTTCAGAGCCGGTCTGCAATCGCTTGCCGGCGAGTGTCATCGTTTTCATGAAAGCTCCATTATTTCACGGACCCGGAGAGCAGGCCGCGAACCAGATATTTTTGCATGGCGAAGAAGACCACCAGCGGCACCGCGATGGACACGAAGGCCGAGGTCGCCAGAATTTCCCAATTGCCGCCGCGAGTGCCCAGAAGCTCGACGATCTGCTTGGTCATCACAGTGGTTTCACCGGTCGAATCGATCAGGAAGACCAGCGCGACCAGAAGGTCGTTCCATGTCCACAGGAACTGGAAAATGGCGAAGGAGGCAAGAGCGGGAAACGACAGCGGCAGAATGATCTTGACGAATATCTGGAAATCGGTGGCGCCATCGACCCGGGCATTCTCGATGATATCGCGCGGCAGTCCGACCATGTAATTGCGCAACAGATAGATCGCAAGCGGCAGACCAAACCCGGTATGGGCCAGCCAGACGCCGAGATATCCCTTGCCGATGCCGATGTCATTGTGAAGCCTGAGAAGCGGGATCAGCGCCAGTTGCAGCGGGACAACCAGCAGGCCGACAATCGCCGCAATAATCAGGGACCGGCCCGGAAAACGCATCCAGGCGAGCGCGTAAGCGGCAAAGGCGGCGATCACGATCGGGATGATGGTGGCGGGAATGGTGACCGTCAGCGTGTTGAAAAAGGCTTTCGCCATGCCTTCGCGGTTGTTGGGATCAAACAGCACGAAGCGGTAGTTCTGCAGCGTGAACTCGGGCGGCGCCTCGGCGGTGGTGAAGACACGCGGCAGGCGGCCGTCACCGAAGCTTTCGGGCGAGGACAGGCGGAACGCGCCATCGGCGGCAACTGTCAGCCTGACGCCATCGCCAAGGTCCGCGTCATCGCCGGGAACATAGGCTTCGGGTTCACGCGAACTGGTACCCCACCGGCTGATGACAACATTGTCGGCTTCGAAAAGGTTGCCTTCTATGACAAAATCGCCGTCCTGCTGTGCCTCATCGCCGGCAATGCGGATCGCCGGTCGCTGGCGCTCCTGCGTGAACATTGCATTCCACCAGCCGGTATTGGCGATCTGGTCGGCGGTGCGGAAGGAGGACACGAACAGGCCAACGGTCGGGAACAGCCACAGCGCCACCAGAGCAACGACCGAAATGTGAACGGCCCAGACGAGAGGCGATTTTTTCGATGATGTCACGTTCATCCTCGCCTCCCTCAGCGTATTTCTTTGCGGGCGTTATAGACATTCCAGACCAGAATGGGCGTCACCAGCAGCATGATGATCATCGCGCTGGCCGAGCCGACGCCCCAGTCATTGGCCCGAAACAGCTTGTCATACATGTAGTTGGCAAGAACCTGGGTCTGCCACTGACCGTTGGTCATGGCGAAGACGATATCAAACACCTTGAGCACCACGATGGTGATGGTGGTCCAGACAACCACGATGGTGCCCATGATCTGCGGCACCTTGATCTTGAAAAAGATCTGGAACGGATTGGCGCCATCGATGACGGCGGCCTCGATGGTTTCCTCGGGGATGCCGCGGATGGCCGCCGACAGGATCACCATGGCGAAGCCGGTCTGGATCCAGACCAGCACGGCCATCAGAAAGAAGGAATTCCAGAACGAGATGGTCAGCCAGGTCTGTGGCTCGCCATAGGGCAGAGTGGCGGAGAACACCGAGACGATCGAGCCCAGCGACAGCCAGATCAGCCATGCGGCGACAACGGCGAAAAACAGCCGCAGCGGCGTGAACCACCAGGGCGCCTTGCGATGGCCGATTTCGGTCTTCACCAGCGGCCGGATCGCCAGGTAGGCGAGCCAGGTCATGAAGGCGGCGAAGACCGCAAGCAGAAGTACAGGAACGATCTTGAGAAAGACCACGGAGACAAATCCGCCGTCAAACAGCAGCCACACGGCATTGAGAACGCCGATCTGGTCCTTGTCGACCGGCCTGGTGTCGTAAACCAGCTTCCAGATCACGGCGGCGCCGACGAAGGAGATCGCCATCGGCATGAAGATCAGCGACTTGGCGATATTGCCCCATTTGATGCGGTCGGTAAGCTGGGCGGCGACCAGGCCTATCGCGGTCGACATCGCCGGCACGACGATCAGCCAGAGCATGTTGTTGCGCATGGCTTCCCAGAATTTCGGCTCGCCGAACATCTGCCGGTAATTGGCAAGGCCGACAAATGCGCCGCCGGCGTCACGGTCGGTCAGTGACAGCCAGAGCGTGGCGAAAACCGGATAGGCGAGATAAAGGCCCAATGCAAAAAGCGCGGGAAAGAGAAACAGCCAGGGCCGGATCTGGTTGGCCCGGTTGATGTTGCGCCCGGCATTGTCGCCGGTGGCGGGAAAGAGAATCTTGTCGAGGAACTGGTTGGAGAAATAGAAATACCCGACGCATCCGCCGACGCCGACGATGATGGTGATAAGGCCCTGAAGTGCCGGATGCATGTTTCCCCCCAGAAAAGCAGTGCGGGTGGGGACCCCGGCCAGATGCCGGGATCTCCCGAATGTACAGGTTCGTCAACCTATTTGAGGGCGTCCCAGGACTTCTGGATCGCGTCGGTGACTTTCTCGGCCGACATGCCGCCGGTGTAGTCGACCATGCCGGTCCAGAACGAGCCGGCGCCAACGCCGCCGGGCATCAGGTCCGAGCCGTCGAAGCGGAAGGTGGTGGCGCCAAGAAGAACATCGTTCATCTTCTTGAGCGTCGGATCGGAGAACACATCGGTGTTGACGGCCTTGTAAGGCGTCAGGAAGCCTTTCTGGGCCATCCAGATTTCATGCGCGATGGGTGACTGAAGGAACTTGATCAGCGCCTGAGCGCCGGGACTGTCCTTGGTGATCGCCCAGAGCGTGCCTGCGCCCAGAACCGGCTTGCCGAGATCCTTGCCTTCGTAGGCCGGCATGTAGAAGAAATCGGCATCGGTGCCGACCTTGGTGCCTTCAGGGAAGAAGGCCGGGATGAAGGATGCCTGATGGTGCATGTAGCACTGCGGCGGCGAGGAGAAGAGGCCCTTCGGGCTGTCGCGGAAATCGGTTGTGGCAACCGCGCCCGCGCCGCCGGCGACAAATTTGTCGTTGCGGGCAAACCAGCCGAATTCCTCGATGGCGCCAATGACGGCGGGATCGGTGAACTTGACCTCGTTGGAAACCCACTTGTCATAAACATCGGGCGCCTGGGTGCGCAGCATCATGTCCTCGACCCAGTCGGTCGCCGGCCACCCGGTGGCGCCACCCGAGCCCAGACCAATGCACCATGGTGTGCCGCCATCGGCGGCGATCTGTTCGGTCAGGGCCTTGAGTTCTTCCATCGACTGCGGGATTTCGTAGCCTGCATCCTCGAAGTTTTCAGGGATGTACCAGACCAGCGATTTCACATCGACCTTGTAGAAGAAGCCGTAGAGGTTCTCGCTGCCGTCCTTGCCCGTGTAGGTGCCCAGATCAACCCAGGACTGGCCTGCGGCATAGTTTTCCTTGACCCAGTCACCGGTGCCTTCGGGCAGCGGCGACAGGAAGCCGCGCTTGGCCATGTTGGAGGCAAGACCGGGCTGCGGGAACACCGCGATATTGGGAGCCGAACCGGCTTCGGCATCGATCACGATCTGCTGTTCGAAACTGTCGGAGCCGACATATTTGACATCCGCTCCGGTGGCTTCTGCGAAATAGGCCAGCACCGACTCGGCGAATTCCTGGTCCGGGCCAAGCCAGGGACCGAAAACAGTCACCTCTTCGCCATCAAGTTGGGTGGCCTTGAGCGCTTCGTAGCTCTCCCAGTTGAAATCACCCTCTCCCGGGGTGAACTTGAGATCCGCGGCATGGGCCGACCCCAGGGTCAACGCAGCAGCCGCGGCGCTCATCAAGAATAGTTTTTTCATCGAATATTCCTCCCGGCCAACACTGGCCTTTTCGTCAAACTGAACCGGCTTTCGGAGCCAAGCCCCCGAGACCTTCAAAGCGCTTTGGCTTGCTTTCAGAGGATTACGGCAGCCTGACTGAGTCAAGCTTTAAGTTGCAATCAGATCCGGTTTTCGGATCGCGCATTGCGAAAGTGCCGAATACACCGCAATGCAGCATGGTTTGTGCTGATTTATTCGTCATTTTCGCTTTGTTTGAATTCAAAGTTGCGATTAGATGACAGACTTGGAAAGCGCCGGACTGGCCAGCCGCGACCATTTGCCCAAAGCGCTTTGAGAGAACTGGATCCTTAGACCGTGAATTTGAAACAGCTCTCGGAGCTTCTCCAATTATCGCAGACCACGATTTCGCGTGCGCTCAACGGCTATCCGGAAGTCTCGGAGCAAACCCGGAGCCGGGTACTCGAGGCGGCGCAGCGGCATGGCTACAAGCCCAATTCCAATGCCCGCAAACTTGCCACCGGACGGGCCGGCTCTATCGGCTACGTGCTGCCGGTGGGGCGCAATGTCGATCTTGATCCGCATTTTGTCGAGTTCCTGTCGGGCATGGGCGAACACGCGCTGACCCGCGATGTCGACCTCTCGCTGACGCCGGCGGTGCTGGACCGCGAGAGCGAAGCCTATCGGCGGATTGCGTCGAGCCGGTCGGTGGACGGGGTCTATCTGTCGTCAATGCGCAATGACG
>NZ_JBDWHW010000082.1:0-16906 GCF_039975035.1 Hoeflea sp.
GTAAGCGTCCGGCCTCGCTGCTCTGACGCGTCATAGAGTGTGTTGATAGTGTCCACCATTGCTAGTGGACATCTTGAGGGCAGATATGGCGGGTAAGAAGGGTCAGAAGAAGCGGTTCTGGTCGGACGAGGAAAAGGTGTCGATCTGCGCGCAAACACGCGCACCGGATGTTTCAGTCGCGCAAGTTGCCCGACGATACGCGATGAACACTAATCTGATCCACAAATGGCTGCGTGATCCCAAGTTTGCGCCTGATCCGGAGATTGTTGAAGAGCAAGCTGCTGAGACGCCGTGCTTTCTGCCGGTTGAGATTGTTGATCGGTCCCGGAACGGCGAACCAGCTTCAATCGCTGATCCCGCGCCCGTGCAGAACGCCATTGAGATCGACATTGCGGGCGGTCACCGCCTGAGGATCATCGGCAGCTATGACCCTGAAGCCTTGGCCCGGCTGATCCGGGGTCTCTCAATATGATCCCGGTTCCGGCGAACACGCGGGTCTGGCTGGCCGCTGGTGTGACTGACATGCGGCGGGGATTTACGACGCTGGCAGCTCAGGCGGAACAGACGTTGAAGCAGGATCCGTTCACGGGGCACCTGTTTGTCTTTCGTGGACGGCGCGGTGATCTGATCAAGATCATCTGGTGGGATGGCCAGGGCGCGTGTCTGTTCAGCAAACGCCTCGAGAAAGGTCGGTTCGTGTGGCCATCGGCCAAAGAGGGCAAGATCGCGCTGACCGCAGCCCAGTTGGCGATGCTTTTGGAAGGGATCGATTGGCGTTTACCACAACGCAGCTGGACACCACTCAAAGCCGGATAAATAGGCTCGGAACGGGCATGTGGGGATTCCTCTAAACATGCGGATCTGCTATGGTTCGACCATGCTGGATGTCGACAAAACCCTGCCTAAAGACCCCGATGAGCTTAGGCAGTTCACGGTTCTTTTGCTGGCTGAGGTGAGGTCCCAGGCGGTCCTAATTGAGAAGCTGCGGCATCAGTTGGCCGGTCAACGCCATCACCGGTTTGGGGCGTCATCAGAAAGCATCGAGCAGCTTCAGCTGGCACTGGAGACCAGCGAGATAGCTGTCGCAAAGATGACGGCAAAGCTGCGTCTTCCCGACGAAGAACCAAAGGATAAGCCAAAGCGCCGCCCGATCCCAGATCACATCCCGCGCATGGAAATCGAGCTAACCACCGGCGATGATGATTGCGTCCATTGCGGTGGTGGGTTGCGCCGTCTGAGCGAGGATGTGACCGAGGAACTGGAATACGTTCCCGGTCGGTTCATCGTGAACCGCATTGTGCGGCCGCGCTTTGCCTGCTCGGGCTGCGAGGCCTTCACACAAGCAGCGCTGCCATCGCGTCCCATCGAACGCGGGCGTCCGGGTCCTGGCCTGGTGGCTCATGTTCTGGTCAACAAATACGCCAATCACCTGCCGCTGTATCGCCAAAGCGGCATCTTCGAGCGCGACGGGGTCGACATTGATCGCTCCACGCTGGCTGACTGGGTTGGTAAATCCACGGCACTTCTGGAGCCACTCGCAGACGCCATCGGACGGCATGTGCTGGCTGGACAGGCCATCTTCGCCGATGACACCCCGGTCAAGATGCTGGCTCCCGGCACGGGCAAAACAGCGACAGCGCGGCTCTGGGCTTATGGCAGGGATGAGAGACCTTGGGGCAGCGTTACCCCACCGGCCAGTTGGTATCAGTTCTCGCCAGACCGCAAAGGGCAACATCCCAAAGATCACCTCGCAAAATATAAGGGCTGGATGCACGCTGACGGCTATGCCGGGTTCGAAGACCTCTACCGCTCTGGTGATATCCGCGAGGTGGCCTGCATGGCACATGTCAGGCGCAAGTTCGTCGACATCCATCGCGCCCAAGGCTCAGCTATCGCCGAAGAGGCAATCCAACGCATCGCGCAACTCTACGCCGTCGAAAAGGAAGCGCGCGGATCGCCGCCAGACCTGCGTGCCGAGATCAGGCAAGCGCAGGCAAAATCGATCTTCAACAATCTGGAAACATGGCTGCACGCCCAACTGCCCAGTATCTCTGGTAAATCACCGCTGGCAGGTGCAATCCGCTATGCCCTGACGCGCATGACGCGGCTGCGGCCCTACCTCAATCACGGCGTCCTGGAGCTGGACAACAACACTGCCGAACGCGCGATGCGCTCCGTCGCAATCGGGCGTAAAAACTACCTGTTCGTCGGATCACAAACCGGCGGCCGCGCCGCCGCTATCGCCTACACCTTGATCGAAACCGCCAAACTGAACGGTATCGACCCCCAGGCATGGCTGGCTGATACACTCGCCCGCATTCCAGACTACAAAATCAACCGTGTCGATGATCTGCTGCCATGGAAAACCGCTCAATAGGGCGGTCAGACCGGACGCTTACTTATCTGATGCGCCACACGTCGGAGATCGTCACTTATGAGCATTTCATGGCGGGCAGCAATTAATCGCGCGGGTTTGAAATCGCCGCTGAATTTGGTTGTGTACGCCCTTCCCCCTCTGATTGCATCCCGACGAAAGCAAAACGTGGCTTGTCTTTCTTAGAAGCATCGGGTTCTTGACTTTTGCGCCCCGCACTTTGATTGAAGGCCAGACAAAAAGCACAACGATGAAGTCGGAGGGAGAATATGCGTTTTCTTGCTGGAATTGCCACATCGATATGCGCGGTCAACCTTTTCATCGGCCGGACGTTCGCATGGCTGTCCCTGGCCATCGTGGTCGTCTGCTTCACCGTGGTGGTCCAGCGCTACCTGTTCTCTGTCAGCCATCTTTGGATGCAGGATCTTTATGTCTGGCTGAATGGTGCGATGTTTACCGCAGTGGCAGGGTTTGCGCTGCTTCGCGACGATCATGTCCGGGTGGACATCTTCTATCGGCCGGCAAGCCCCAGCAAACGCGCGGTAGCCGACCTGATCGGCGTGCTTCTGTTTCTGCTGCCCTTTACGTGGGTGGTTTACCAGTACTCGATGCCGTTCGTGACCCGCGCCTGGAGTTATCGTGAAGCGTCGGCGAATGTTGGCGGAATGCCCGGCCTCTTCATTCTGAAGAGCTTCATTATTGCCTTTGCCGCGCTGATCGCGCTTCAGGGCGTGGCGATGGCCATCCGGTCAATCCTGGTTCTTTCCGGCAATGAGCACCTGGTCCCAAATTCAATCCAGTACAAATCAGACCAGCGAATTGCTGATCTGGCCAAGGGAGACGCCTGATGGATCCGGTGATGTTGGGCGAAATCCTCGCCGCGCTGATGTTCTTTGGGGTGATCGGCTTCCTGCTGATCGGCTTTCCGGTTGCCTTCACGCTGGCCGGCGTCTCGCTGTTGTTCGGCGGCCTCGGAATGGCGCTTGGTGTCTTTGATCCGTCCAATTTCGGCTCCCTCCCCAACCGCTATATCGGCTTCATGACCAATGAGGTCCTGGTGGCGGTGCCGCTGTTCATCTTCATGGGGGTGATGCTGGAACGAAGCCAGATCGCGGAGCAGCTGTTGTTGACCATGGGCAAGCTGTTCGGCAACCTTCGCGGCGGGCTTGGCTTCTCAGTCATCCTTGTCGGCGCGATGTTGGCCGCCTCAACCGGCGTGGTCGGCGCGACAGTGGTGACCATGGGGTTGATCTCCCTGCCGGCAATGTTGCGCGCAGGCTATGATCCGAAGCTCGCAACCGGCGTGATCTGCGCCAGCGGCACCCTTGGGCAGATCATTCCGCCGTCAACCGTGCTGATCTTCATGGGGGACATGCTGTCGGGAATCAACAGCCAGGTGCAGATGGCCAAGGGCAATTTCGCTCCGGTGCCGGTTTCCGTCGGCGATCTGTTTGCCGGGGCCTTGCTGCCCGGTCTGCTGCTGGTTTCGCTTTACCTGTTCTGGGTCCTGTTCAAGGCGGTAACCGACCCTGCCTCCTGCCCGGCCACGCCGGTGTCGCCGGAGGAAAAGGGCGACCTGCTCAAGGAGGTTCTCGTTGCGCTGGTTCCACCGCTGTTGCTGATCCTTGCCGTGCTGGGGTCAATCCTCGGAGGAATCGCCACGCCCACCGAGGCTGCCTCTGTCGGCGCAGTCGGCGCGATGGTGCTGGCGGCTTTGCGCTGGCGCCTGTCCTTTGGCATTCTCAAGGAAACCGTCATTGCCACCGCGACAATCACCAGCATGGTGTTCGTCATCCTGCTCGGAGCGTCGGTTTTCTCGGTGGTGTTCCGGATGATGGGCGGCGACAACCTGGTCCATGAGTTCCTGAGCAATTTGCCCGGCGGTCCAATGGCTGCGGTTGCCATGGTGATGTTGATCATGTTCTTTCTGGGCTTCATCCTGGACACGTTCGAGATCATCTTCATCGTGATCCCGATCACCGCTCCGGTGCTGCTGGCGCTGGATGTCGATCCGGTATGGCTGGGCGTTCTGGTCGGGGTGAACCTGCAAACCTCGTTTCTGACGCCGCCGTTCGGCTTTGCCCTGTTTTACCTGCGCGGGGTGGCGCCTGCAGGTTTGCCCACCAGCGCCATCTACAAAGGCATCCTGCCCTTCGTGATGTTGCAGATCGTGGCAATTGCCATCCTGTTCCTGTTCCCCGAAATTGTTACCTGGTTGCCGCGCCTGGTGGCGGGATAGAGCAAAAAAGGCCCGGTGTTTCCACCGGGCCCTTTGATTTCGACTGAACGCGAACTTCAGTACTTGAGATACTTTTCGCGTGCGGCCACATAGGGCGAATCGATCTTTTCGGTGCGGGTGCGCACAAGGTTCAATGCCTCGATGAAGCTCTCGGTGGTCTTCTTGACCAGCGGGTCGGAACTGTTGCGCAGTTCCTCGACCACTTCGACCGACGCTTTTGCACCTGCTTCCATGATATCGTCGGGGAAGTTGCGCACGATCACGCCGTGATCGTCGACGAGCGTCTTGAGCGCGCGCGGGTCATTGGCGATGAAGTCGGCAGACACCTGATCGTATTCCGCCTGGCTGACATCACGGATGATGGCCTGCAAATCGGCGGGCAGTTCCTGATACTTCTTCTTGTCGACGACCAGTTCGGTCGCCAGACCCGATTCAACGAAGGACGGCATGTAGTAGTTCTTGGCGACCTGATAGAAACCAAGCGCCAGATCATTGTAGGGTCCGACAAATTCGGCAGCGTCGAGGGTGCCTGACTGCAGCGCCTGGAAAATCTCGCCAGCGGCCATGTTGGTGACCGTTGCGCCGAGCTTTTCCCAGACCTGGCCACCCAGACCCGGGGTCCGGAAACGAACGCCCTTGACGTCTTCGAGGCTTTTCAGCTCATCGCGGAACCAGCCACCTGTCTGGGTGCCGGTGTTGCCGGACAGGAAGCCCTGCACACCGAACTGGTCATAGATTTCATCCCACAATTCCTGACCGCCCATGAAGCGGACCCAGGCTGTCAGTTCCGGCGTCGTCATGCCGTAGGGAACGCCGGTGAAGAATGACAGGGCAGGTGATTTGTTCTGCCAGTAATAGGCTGCGCCATGGCTCATTTCTGCGGTGCCGTCGATGACCGCATCCAGAGACTGAAGCGGCGGAACCAGCTCACCTGCCGAATACACCTGAATGGTCAGGCGTCCGCCTGATGCAGCCGTGATGCGATCAGCCAGCCGTTGTGCGCCAACGCCAAGACCCGGGAAATTCTTCGGCCAGGTTGTGACCATGCGCCAGGTGATGTTGCCCTGGGCAATCGCGGGAGTTGCCAGACCCGTGGCAACCGCGCCCGCGCCCACAATCCCTGCGTTGCGAATAAAAGAACGGCGATCCATTGTGTTTCCTCCAAAATAGAAAAGGCTCGTGAAAAGTGTGTCTGACAACCTCATCGACACCCTTGCGAAAGACACATACTCTGCCGTCCGGGGACATGTCCATGCCAGAAAACGAGATGCACCCCCGCGACCGTAGCTCTCTGATTTCATATGTATCAGTAGCCAATCGGAATTAACCGGATTGAACTTTGCTGCTCACACTGCCACGCGATTCCGAAGAGCCCGGTTCAACAAACAGACAGCTTCATGCCAGGTGAGATTCGGGGAAGAAAAGCGGCTCTAAGAGGAAATCCGAAGCTTCGGTTGGAATGTCTGAAACTGTCATTTGAAAACGGTAAACCGCCAGCCCGTTCTTTGGCCTCATCTTAACCACTCGCGCATCTCCCAGCTCCCGGTCCCCAACCGGCCCCCTACCCCTTGCGCGCCAGATACACCGTCTGGGTGAACGGCTTGTCTTGTAGCGGGTTGAAAAACGTCACCGGTTCGGCCCAGGCTTCAGCGAACACCTGCGCCAGCCGTTCGGTGAAAGCCGCGTCGGTCCGCGCGTCGGACCAGAGAGCGAAAATACCACCGGGCTCGAGATGGGCGGCAAGCTTTGCGAGGCCTTCGGGCTGATAGAAGCTCTCGCTGCGGGCGTCGAGCAGCGCATCGGGCGAATGGTCGATGTCGAGCAGGATCGCGTCGAATTTGCGGCCCGGCTGGTCCGGATCAAAACCTTCAGTGCTCCGCGCCATGGCGAAGAAATCGCCTTCCAGCAACTGGCAGCGCGGCTCGGCTGTGAGCTCGGGGCCGAGCGGCAACAGGCCGGTGCGGTGCCAGTCGATCACGGCCTCGAGATACTCGACCACGATCAGCGATCCGGTCCGGGTCTCGTCGAGCGCAGCCCTGGCCGTATAGCCAAGCCCCAGACCGCCGACCACAACATCAAGCCCCTCGCCCTGACATGCCGCCAGCCCCAGTTCGGCCAGGGCAATCTCGGAGGCGGTGAACAGGTCCGACATCAGGTGCTCGTCGCCGAGCTTGATCTCGACGATGTCGACGCCCAGCCGCGCCTCGTAGCGGCGGCGCAGCACAAGCGCGCCAATCGGCGTCGGGCGATAGTCGAGTTCTTCAAACAATCGGCTCATCGGACTTCCTTTGCCAGACCGGGTGGCGGTGATCCGCCAGGCAGGTTGGTGTGCTGCCTGCCTTATCGGCTTTTGGCTCCGGCCTGACAAGCTGCGAAGGCGGCATCGAGCCCGCACACGCCTTTCCAAAAAGACTGGCCAACATCGCTCCCCCTCCCCGGCTACAGGCTTGGATGGCGCGCGAGAAACATCTTCGCTTCGGCCGCATCGGCTTCCGCACCTGATGGCGGTACCCGGTGATCACGCCCGGGGCGGGCGGTCACGGGCCTTTGGCAAGCAAGACGGCCGGTGAATTTTCATGAGATTTTGATGTTGCGGACAAAATTACATCTCGAGGCCGACACCCGACGGCGGGCACAAAAGCGCCCGATTGGGCAGAAATAGTGTCAGCAAGGCCGAAAAACCGCAATTGAAAGCGAAAACCCGTTGATACGTCCGGCAGCCGCTTGACTGACACACATCGGGCCGTCATCGACTGCACAACCAACGTCACCAGACTGTCACATTCGGCTCCGGGCCGAGTGGCGGAAAACGGGAAACATCACCACACATGGCTGACACCTACCGCAAGCCCACCCTCGACAAGGATCTCGACAAGTTCGCCACGATGGAGGAGGCCACCGGCCTGATCAACCGGGGCTTCGTCACGCCGGGTCTGGCGCTGGTCTTCATCTTCCTGTGCGCCATCATCGCAGGGGTATTCGTCACCGGCCAGCCGGGCGCGGTGGTGATCATCGCCGCCGCCATGATCGGCGCCTACATGGCGCTCAACATCGGCGCCAATGACGTGGCCAACAATGTCGGCCCCGCGGTCGGCTCGCAGGCGATGACGCTCGGCGTGGCGCTGGCGATTGCCGCGATCTTCGAAAGCGCCGGGGCGCTGATCGCCGGCGGCGATGTCGTCAACACCATCTCCAAGGGCATCATCGATCCGGCCGCGGTCTCCGATCCCGCCATCTTCATATCGGCGATGATGGCGGCACTGGTCTCGGCGGCGATGTGGATCCATCTCGCCACCTGGCTCGGCGCGCCGGTCTCCACCACCCATTCGATTGTCGGTGGTGTCATGGGCGCGGGCATCGCCGCTGCCGGCGTCGATGCGGTCAACTGGTCGACCATGGGCTCGATTGCCGCAAGCTGGGTGATCTCGCCGTTTCTGGGCGGGCTGATCGCAGCCGCCTTCCTCGCCTTCATCAAGACCGCCATCATCTACCAGGAAGACAAGATCGCCGCCGCGCGCCGCTGGGTGCCGGTGCTGATCGCCATCATGGCCGGCACCTTCTCGGCCTATCTGGCGCTCAAGGGGCTCAAGGCACTGGTTGATGTCTCGTTCAACATGGCTCTGATGATCGGGGCAGCGACCGCACTCATCAGCTGGCTCATCGCCCGTCCGGTGATCGCGCGGCAGTCACGCGGGCTTGAAAACCGCAACCAGTCGCTGCGAAAGCTGTTCGGCCTACCGCTGATCTGTTCGGCGGCGCTGTTGTCCTTCGCCCACGGCGCCAATGATGTGGCCAATGCCGTCGGCCCGCTGGCGGCGATTGTCCACACCGCCGAGTTCGGCGACGTCGCCACCAAAGTGGTGATTCCGCTGTGGGTGATGGCGGTCGGCGCCGTCGGCATCTCGCTCGGCCTGATCCTGTTCGGCCCGAAACTGATCCGCATGGTCGGCAACCAGATCACCAAGCTCAACCCGATGCGGGCCTATTGCGTGGCGCTGTCGGCCGCCATCACGGTGATCCTCGCCTCCTGGCTGGGGCTGCCGGTCAGTTCCACACATATTGCCATCGGCGCGGTGTTCGGCGTCGGTTTTTTCCGGGAATGGTACACGGAAAAATCGACCCGGCGGGCCGATTATGTCGCCCGTCACCAAATCAACCCGTCGCCTGAAGAGGCAGCCAAGGGCAGGCTGGCCGAACAGCGCCGGCGCAAACTGGTGCGCCGTTCGCATTTCCTGTCGATCATCGCCGCCTGGGTCATCACCGTGCCGGCTGCCGCCGTGCTCTCAGGCGTGCTGTTCGTGATCCTGCGCGCGACATTGAGCTGACGCTGCAGCTCAATGGTGTCGCGACAGGTGGCGCACGGGTCTCGATACAGGCGCGCGAAAACAGCTACGAAAAAAGTGTGCCGCCATTGATGTCCAGGCATGTGCCGGTCATGAACGCGGCCTCGTCGGATGCAAGATAGGCCACGAGATTGGCGACATCCTCCGACGTGCCCTCGCGTTTGAGCGGCGTGATCCCGGCAACATGCTTGCGGACTTCGGGCCTGGTGAAGACATTGTGGAAATCGGTGTCGATCATGCCGGGGCATACGGCATTGACCCTGACCCGGGGGCCGAGTTCCTTTGCCAGTCCGCGGGTCATGGTCATCACCGCGCCCTTGGAGGCGGCATAGGCAATCGCGCCCGGTCCGCCACCGTCCCGACCGGCCTGGGACGAGAACGGAATGATGCTGCTGCCTTCGGGCATGAACGGGACAACCGCCTTGACCACATGAAACAACGAGGTCAGGTTGAGAGCGATCACGGTGTTCCAGTGCTCGAGATCCATCTCGTCAAGCTTCTTGCGCGCAACCAGGCCACCGGTCACATGCGCCAGCACATGGATCTCGTCGCCAAAACGGCTTCTGGTCGCGCCGATGAGGGCATCGACATCCGCCGGGTTGGTCATGTCGCCCTGGCATGCGAAGGCATCACCGCCGGCCTTGACGATTTCGGCAACCGCCGACTCCGCGCCCTCGCCGCTTGAGTGATAATTGATCGCCACCCGCGCGCCGTCCTGAGCGAGCCGGATCGCGCAAGCACGTCCGATGTCACGTCCGCCGCCGGTCACGATTGCAGTCTTGCCGTTCAGTCTCATGGGAACTCCTCATTTTTCCGAAGCGCTGACACCAAACGGTCAAATCGCCTGAAAACTGGTATGGTAGTCGACCAGACTTGTCAAGCAGTCCGGTTCAATCCTCGAAATAGTCGCGGTGATTTTCGCGCGCCTTGGCCAGCGTCGCGTCCAGACGCGAAAGATGAAGCCGCGTGGACTCCGCCGCGCCGACTTCATCGCCCTTGATCAGGGCGCCGAGGATTCGGGTGTGATCCTGGAGAATTTGCGCCATGGCGGCGGCATCGGACAGTTCCAGCGTGCAGATCCTGTCGGTATGGGCCTTGTTCTCCGCAATCGTCCGGAAGGCCGGAAGGCAATTGGCGACAATGCAGATCAGGCGATGGAATTGATAATCGAGATCATGCAGCAGGGCGACATCGCCGGCCTCGACCGCCGCTTTCTGCAATTTCAGATTGGCCTCGATCTTTGCCAGACCTTCCGGCGAGGCCATCCTGCAGGCCCTTCGTACCACTTCAACTTCCACCGCCGCACGGATAAACCGTGTGTTCTCAATGTCCAGCAGCGAGATCCGTTTGACCAGCGTTGCCCGCTGCGGACGGATCTCGAGAAGGTTGAGGTCGCCAAGACGCAGAAAAGCCTCGCGCACCGGCTGGCGCGAGACATCGTACACCTTGGCCATTTCCACCTCCGACAATTTCGTGCCGGGCGGAAGCCGCAGCGCGATAATGTCGGATTGCAGACGCTCAAACACCTTGTCCGCAGTGGTCTGCCGCCTGGTTTCGTCTATGGGTGTTATCACATTCATTGTTCAACCTATTTCGCTGTCAGCACCGCCAACCCGAACCAATACCATACACAAACCCGACCTCGAAAGTGCCGCGTCACCGTGCCCCTGATTTGCCTCCGGAATCGGTACCGCCCGGTCGCTTCGCACACCGAAACACCCTGCATCGCACATGCACGGTCTGTCATTCCCCCATTCCAAACTTCTAATACTTATTACCATACTAGTCAACATTTTGCTTGACGCAACCGCGAACGGCGGTTTAGCTCAGTCAGGTTTCGCAAATTCATAGGCGCGCAATGGGGTTGTGTGCACGGAAGCCTGATCCAAGGGAGGAAGAAATGCCTATATTTGACATGACAAAAAAAACCGTCCTGAGCCTGGCGCTTGCCGCCGGCCTTTGCGCGGTACCGGCACTCAGTGCCCACGCAGAAGATCTGACGCTTCGCGGCGCCAGCATGTTTGACGAGAACCATGCCTTCACCAAGACGATGGTGAAATTCGCCGAACTGGTCGACCAGAATTACGATGGCGATGTGACATTCGACCTTCGTCTGAATGGCGAGCTTGGTGTCGAATCCGACTATGTGACCTTTCTTCAGCAGGGTGTGGCGATCGACTACACGATCATGGCGCCATCCAACATGGCCAGTTTCGCACCCTCCATCCCGCTGATGGACATGCCGTTCCTGTTCCGCGATCTGGAACACTGGAACGCGGTTCTTTCCAGCGATGTGCTGGCACCGCTCGAAGCCGAGCTTCTCGAAAAGGCCGACATCAAGATCATCGGATACACAGGCGGCGGAACCCGCAACCTGCTGTCCAAGGGTGCGATCAGCAATCTCGCCGACCTGAAAGGTCACAAGATGCGGGTGATGGGCGCGCCCATCCAGGCGCGGATTTTCGAGGCGCTGACCGCGGCCCCCTCGGCGATCGCCTACAACGAAGTCTACAACGCCATTCAGTCCGGCGTCATAGCCGGGTTTGAAAACGAGGCGGCGAGCATTCAGAACCTGAAGTTCTATGAAGTGGCTCCGAACGTGACGCTCACCCGCCACACCATTACGGTGCGTCCGATCGTGATGAGCGGCAAGACCTTCCGCAAGCTGCCGGAAGCGCTGCAGGCGGCGGTGATGCAGGCCGGAGCCGAAGCCGGGGCCTACGGCCGCGAGCTTGAATCGCGCGAGGACGGCGTCAAGCTGCAGGAAATGGTCGATGCCGGACAGATCAAGCTTCAGGAATTCGAGAACCGCGATCAATTGCTCGAAATGGTCAAGCCGGTTCAGGACGCCTACGCGACCGAACTCGGCGCCACCGATCTGCTGACGGCAATCCGCGCCAAGTAACCTGACATCCAGATCCGGTCGCCGGTGCAATCAACCGGCGATCGGACTTCTCACGCACCTCGTGAGTGTTTGCACCGTTCCTGGGAGGGGATCACGAAATGATCGGAAATGCTCTCGAAACATTTTGTCAGGGACTGAGGATTCTCATCGGCCTGCTCATGGCCGTGCTCGCCATCCCGGTGGGAATGCAGGTCATCTCCCGCTACACCGATCTGATACCGACATTCCTGTGGACCGAGGAACTCTCGACGTTCATTTTCGTCTGGATCGTCATGATCGGGTCGATGGTCGCGGTCTGGGAACGCACCCATTTCGACGTTCACGTCATGCCTGATGCATCGACGCCATTGGCGACCTTACTTCAAAACGGAACGGTTCAGGTGCTCATCATCATATTCGCGGTGTTGTTTGCCTGGTACGGCATCGAATATGCGCGGTTCGGCTACATCCAGAACTCCGTGATGATGCGCGCGAACCTGCTCGTGACCTACATCTCCGTACCGATCTCGGGACTGATATGGGCGCTGTTCGCGTCCTACCGTCTGCATGAATCCATCACTCAATACCGCCATGCGAGAGAAGCCCAGCCATGATCCTTTCAACAGGCCTCGCTACCGCCATTCTTGTCGGTGGCTTTCTGCTTCTGGTGCTCATCCGGGTTCCGGTCGCCTTCGCGCTCGGTATCGCCATCATCCCGATCGTCACGCTTGATATCCGGCTGACCCCGTTCATCATTCTCGACCGGATGTTCCAGTCCTACAACTCGTTCATTCTGCTCGCCGTGCCGTTCTTCCTGTTAGCAGCGAACCTGATGAATTCAGGCAAGATAACCGACAAGCTGATCGACCTGGCGAGGGTGCTGACCGGATGGATGCCGGGCGGGCTTGGCCACGTCAATGTTGCCGTGTCGATGCTGTTTGCCGGCATCTCGGGGTCCTCGACCGCCGATGCAGCCGGTTGTGGCAAGATCCTGATCCCGGCCATGGTCAGGGAAGGCTACGACGCCCGCTTCGCCATCGCCGTGACCGCCTGCTCGTCGGTGATGGGCGTGATCATTCCGCCGTCCATCCTGATGGTGGTGTGGGGCGGCGTCATGCAGGTCTCGGTGGGCGGCCTGTTCCTCGCCGGCGCCATTCCCGGGCTGATGATCGGCTTCGCGCTGATGGCAACGGTGTATGTCTATGCCAAGGTCTATGATTACCCGATTGCCGGCAAACCCACGCTTGGCGGGACCTGGACTGCCTTCAAGGGCGCCGTTCTGGCGCTTCTCACGCCGATCCTGGTGATTGGCGGCATCGTCGGCGGCATAGTCACGCCCACCGAAAGCGCCATCATCGCCGCTGCCTACGCGCTGGTCCTGGGCGTCTTCGTCTACCGCACGGTCACGATCCGCGATCTGGGCCACATTTTTTACGATACCGGCCGGTTTGCCTCGATCTCGCTGTTTGCCATCGGCACTGCCTCCGCCTTTGGCTGGATGCTGTCATTTTACAATGTGCCCCGGCTGATCGTCACATTCCTGACCAGCCTGGAGTTCGGCAGTTTCGGAACCGCCGTAATCATCGCCGCACTGTTCCTGTTCTTCGGCCTGTTCATTGACGCTATCCCGACCATCATCATTCTCGGCACCGTTCTCCTCCCCGCAGCGACCGCCGCCGAAATCCACCCGCTGGTGTTCGCCATCATCGGGATCGTGTCGCTTGCCTTCGGTCTGGTGACGCCGCCCTACGGGCTCTGTCTGCTGATTTCCGCGGCCATTGGCGGGCTCAATGTGGTCAAGGTTCTGCCCGACGTCATCATCATACTGATTCCGATGTTGTTGATCCTGCTGCTGATCATCCTGTTTCCGGAGATCGCCCTGATCCTGCCCAGGACGCTGATGCCGAACTCCTTCGGCTAGGCGGCCGCGTCAGCTCAGCCGACCAGTTCGAACCATTCCTCCTCGGTCATGGTGCGCACGCCCAGGCCTTGCGCCTTGGTGAGCTTCGAGCCGGCGCCCGGACCGGCGACCAGAATGTCGGTCTTTTTCGACACCGAGCCCGCCACCTTGGCGCCCAACCGTTCGGCCATCGCCTTGGCCTCGTCGCGGGTCATCTTTTCCAGTGCCCCGGTGAAAACAACGGTGAGGCCCGCGACCGGGGAATCCTGCGCCGGTTTTTCGGCTTCCAGGACGCTCAGTTGTTCGGTGAGCGCGTCCACCATGGCGATGTTGTGCGGCTCGCCGAAGAACCGGCCCACAGCTTCCACCACCGCCGGGCCAATGTCATCAAGCGCATCCATTTCCTCGGCTGCGGCCGCATCGCCGCCGGCAATCGCCAGCGCAGCCTCGTGCACGGAGGCCCAGTCACCATAGGCCCGCGCCAGGGTCTTGGCGGTCTGTTCTCCGACATGGCGGATGCCGAGCCCGAAGATCAGCTTGTCGAGCGCAATTTCGCGCCGCGCCTCTATGGCGTCGAACAGTTTTTGTGCCGAGGTATCGCCATAGCCGTCGCGGTTTTTCAGCCGCTGCAAACCATTGGCCTCGTCGCGCGCCTTCAGCGTGAAGATATCAGCCGGGGTCCGGATCGGCAGGCTCTTGTCATCATAGAAGAACTCGATCTGCTTCTCGCCAAGGCCGTCGATGTCGAAGGCCTTGCGCGAGACGAAATGCTTCAGATGCTCCTTGCGCTGAAACGGACAGGCGAATTCGCCCGAACAGCGGCGGATAACGCCTTCGACGCCGCCGGCGGTCTCCTCGCGCACCACCGGCGTCTTCAGCTCGCACGGACAGATTTTCGGGAACTCGAACTCGACCGCGTCATCGGGCGAAGACACCACGCCCAGCACCTGCGGAATGACGTCGCCGGCGCGCTGGATCTGCACCACGTCGCCGATCCTGACGCCGAGCCGGGCGATTTCCTCGGCATTGTGCAGCGTCGCATTGGTGACCACCACCCCGCCCACTGTGATCGGCTCGAGCCGCGCCACCGGCGTGAGCGCGCCGGTGCGGCCAACCTGGATATCGATGGCCGTCAGCCGGGTCGCGGCCTTTTCAGCCGGGAACTTGTGGGCAATCGCCCAGCGCGGGCTGCGCGAGCGAAACCCGAGACGTTGCTGCAGGTCGAGCCGGTCGACCTTGTAGACCACACCGTCGATATCATAAGCCAGATCGGCGCGGGCAATGCCGATTTCGTGGTAATGATCAATCAGCGCCTCGATGCTGTCGAGCCGCCTGGTCAGCGGATTGACCGGAAAACCCCAGTCATGAAATACCTCGATCATGCCGTGCTGGGTGTCAGCCGGCATCTCCGACATGTCGCCCCAGGCATAGGCAAAGAACCTGAGCTTGCGGCTGGCCGTCACCGAGGCATCAAGCTGCCGCAGCGATCCGGCGGCGGTGTTGCGCGGATTGACGTAAACCGGCTTGCCCTCAGCCGCCATGCGTTCATTCAGCGTCAGAAAATCGGCCTTGGCCATGTAGACCTCGCCGCGAACCACCACCACGGCCGGCGCGCCGGCGGGCAGCGTGTTGGGGATCTCCGAGATGGTTTTCACATTGGCGGTGACATTCTCGCCCGTGGTGCCGTCGCCACGGGTTGCGGCGGTGACCAGCTTGCCGTCCTCATAGCGGATCGACATCGACAATCCGTCGATCTTCGGTTCGGCGGTGAACGCGATCGAATTGTCCGGCAACTGCCCGAGGAAGCGGTAGACCGAATTGACGAAGTCGCGCACGTCTTCATCGTTAAACGCATTGTCGAGCGACAGCATCGGCACCTTGTGGGTGATCTTGCCGAAGCCTTCGGCGACAGCCGCGCCGACTTTGTCCGATGGCGATTCCGCCAGCTTGAGATGGGGAAACCGGTGCTCGATGGCAAGGTTGCGCTGTTTGAGCGCATCATACACAGCGTCAGAGACGATCGGCGCATCCTGGCGGTGATAGGCTTCGTCATGACGGGCGATTTCGGCCGCCAGCCGCGCGAGTTCGGCTTTCGCTTCAGCTTCACTCAACACGTCAACAGGCTTGGTCTCGTCACTCATCAGCTGCACTCCGGAATCGGAGTTTGTTTTAGCTGATATGGCGCGAATGAAAAGCCGGATGCTCGGCGCCGAGGATCAATCAGCGGTTAGGATTTCAGGCGTATACCGGAAAGCATGCGGATCTTGACGCCGCAACGGAGAAAGACGGGCAATGATTGTCGGCGGGAATGCATTCACTGAAGCCAGGGCAGCCACCGAACGGGCAACGCCTGTCAAGACATCCGCGACCGCAGCAGCGAGCGATGAGAGCGCGCCGGATCCTCTCGCAATGCTCGACAATTTCGTCGAATCGGCAGCCCTCAGCCGCAAGGCTTTCGCCGAGGACCGGCTCAAGCACCTCAAGGAACAGATGACCACGCTGGCGCTGTTCAATCTGGCGCCGGGTTTTCTGGCCGGTCATACCGCCCGGATGGCCAAGGACCTTGAATCAGCCGCCACCGATTTCGCCGCCTCGTTCAAGACGCTCGCGGGGCTCGAACAGGCGCAGACCCCGAACGGGTCACAAGCAGCAGCTCCGGCCGCAACCGGGGCAAACGCCCTGCCCCCGGCCTATCTCGACATTCTCAACGAGGAGCCGCCGGCAGGTTTCGATCTGAATAGTCAGGACGTGGAAACCGCGGCCAGCTTCATGACCACGGCGCACCAGTTGCGCGGTGTCGTCGAGATGATCTCGGAGGGGTCAAAGGACAAGGCCAGCCTGCGCTGGACCACCGATGGCGCGCGCCAATCCACCTCCCGCGTCGTCGATCTCATGGCCCGGCTCGAAGCGCCGTCGGCTTTCAACAAGGTCTTCTGGTAGGCCTGTCGCCCTACTCCGCCAGATCCAGCAGCCGCGCGGCTGCCGCCCGGGCTTCGTCGGTGACGTGCTCGCCCGCCAGCATCCGCGCGATTTCCTCGCGCCGCTGCTCGGCACCCATGGTGCTGACCCGGGTCGAGACGGTGGAGGAGCCCACTGTTGACGGCCCCTTGGCGATCAGCAGATGCGTGGCCGCACGGGCGGCCACCTGCGGTGCATGGGTGACCGA
>NZ_JBDWHW010000083.1:0-7911 GCF_039975035.1 Hoeflea sp.
GCCTATGGCGGCGCCTACGACGTGATGAGCTCCAAGCACATCCGCGCCGATGTCAACTATGCCTGGCCAACGGCGCAGATCGCGGTGATGGGGGCCAAGGGCGCCACCGAGATCCTGTATCGCTCCGAGCTTGGCGACCCGGACAAGATCGCCCGGCGCACCGCCGATTACGAAGACCGCTTCGCCAACCCCTTCGTCGCCGCCCAGCGCGGCTTCATCGACGAGGTGATCATGCCGCACTCGACCCGGCGCCGCGTGATCCGGGCGTTCGAAATGCTGAAGACCAAGAAGGTGACGCAACCGCTGCGCAAGCACGACAACATTCCGCTGTGAGGGAACATTTTTGTGACCGAACCGCACCATAGAGGAGGATTTTCTATTCCCGAGTCCCCCCAAAAAAATCCCATTTCTCTCTTGCTATCGGAGACTGATTTAGCGGTCAATTCGGTAACAAGCCTCGGGAAAACGATAAAATATGGAATATCTATTTCCGGTGCAATTTGCTTTGCCGTGGCAGGACTTGCCGGTGCTGTTTTCAATGCTAACCCACCAATCGGCTATGTGTTTTCCATTTCTTCTCAAGTAACAATTATTTCGGGATTTTTCTGCCTACTTTCAGGTCTAATCCTGATATTCTCTTTAGAAAAAATAGAAGGCGAAACCAGAAGTCTACGCGCCCATTTTGAAGATGGAGACCGAAGTGAAATTGATAGGTTAAAGATTAAGATTAGTAAGCTTTTTTCCAAACCGACTGTGAAATTCCTACCCTATATATTTGGCGCAGCGTTTTCGATTTGTCTCATCAGCTCATTCATCACGTTTCGTGAGGTTGTCCTTTGATGTTCTATGGAAAATTATTTCCACGTTTGCACTTCGGTCCAATGTTGACGAGCGCTCTTTCAGCGTCTCTAGAATTTGGATTGAATAGCGTTTGCATCCCCACCATTTGCGACGAATTTCCAACTACATTCCGCCTCATCCAAAGGATCCAACCATGAAGATCACACGCGCAGGATCGACGCCGTCGGCCAAGGGGCCGGATGACTATTTCACCGGCGCAGTGCGTCTCGACAAGCTGTTTCAGGCCGAGGAACCTGGGCGGGTGCAAGGCGCGTCGGTGACGTTCGAGCCCGGTGCGCGAACGGCATGGCACACGCATCCGCTGGGGCAGACCATCATCATCACCTCGGGTCTTGGCCGGGCGCAGCGCGAGGGCGGACCGGTGGAAACGATCCGGCCCGGCGATGTGGTCTGGTTCGAACCGGGCGAGAAGCACTGGCATGGCGCTTCGCCCGATGTGGCGATGAGCCATATCGCCATCCAGGAGGCGCTCGACGGGGTGGCCGTGGTCTGGCTCGACCAGGTGAGCGACGACGATTATGCCGGTTGAGGCGAAGATGGCTGAGGCGAGGATGTCGCGCCCCACCCACGGCACGCGGCCCGACAGGGCGGGCGATCGCGCGTCTCCCGTCATCCCGGCCTTGAGCCGGGATCCAGCGACCCGGCGTCTGCCGGGTCAAAGGACTCTTTTCAGCCCAGAGACCCGGGCTGACTGGATACCGGATCAGGTCCGGCATGACGAATTGGCAGGTGCCCGAACTGAGAACCAGGCTGTGAGTGCGCGGCTCGCACCCCACCTCCCGCAACTCCGCTGCTGCAATCCTCAGCAATCTGCCTATATTCCCCGGTGAGACCCCTCTCACCAACAAGGACGAGTTTTCATGACTGACGAAACCAAGTTTCCGCCCGAGAAGAATTTTCCCGCAGGATACGAGCCTGCAAAGGTGTGGGAATGGCAAAAGGGCAATGGCGGGCAGTTCGCCAGCATCAACCGGCCCATCGCCGGCCCGACGCATGACAAGGAATTGCCGGTCGGCAAGCATCCGCTGCAGTTGTATTCGCTGGCCACGCCCAACGGCGTGAAAGTCACGGTGATGCTGGAAGAACTGCTGGCGGCAGGGCACACCGGTGCCGAATACGACGCCTGGCTGATCCGTATCGGCGACGGAGACCAGTTCGGCTCGGGCTTTGTCGACATCAATCCGAATTCCAAGATTCCGGCGATGATGGACCATGCGCCCAAGGGCGGCGGCGAGCCGGTGCGGCTGTTCGAGAGCGGCTCGATCCTGTTCTACCTGGCCGAGAAATTCGGCGCTTTCCTGTCGACCGACACCCGCGTCCGGGCCGAGACGATGAACTGGCTGATGTGGCAAATGGGGGCAGGCCCTTACCTCGGCGGCGGCTTCGGGCATTTTTATGCCTATGCGCCGATGAAGATCCAGTACGCCATCGACCGCTTCGCCATGGAGGTCAAACGCCAGCTCGACGTGCTTGAGCGGCATCTTGCGGACCATGAATACATGGCCGGCGCCGAGTATTCGATCGCCGACATGGCGATCTGGCCCTGGTATGGCCGTCTGGTCAAAGGCGGCGCCTACGAGGCCGGCGAATTCCTCGACGTGGCGTCCTACACCAACGTGATCCGCTGGACCGACCAGATCGGCGCGCGCCCGGCGGTGGGTCGCGGCCGCATCGTCAACAAGACGTTTGGCGAACTCTCGGAACAATTGCACGAGCGCCATGACGCGTCCGATTTCGAGCTGAAGACCCAGGACAAGCTGGACGCGCAAAAGGAAGACAAAGCCTGATGGCCAAGCTGCCCGAAATGACCAAGCATCGCGGAATCCCGTCCGGCCTGCCCGGCACGGGGTTCCAGTTCACCATCCGCCGCGCCAATCCGCGCGGTGTGACGGCGATCATCAACCGGCGCCGCATGGCCGACCGGACACCGACGGAAAAGCTCGCCGACACGGCGTTTCTGCATGCGCTGTGGCACCGCTTCGGCGATGAGCCGTTCGAGCGTGGCAATCTCGATGCGGGCCGGATCAGCTGGCTGTTCGGGCGCGAGATCGTGCCCGCCGAAGAACCCTTCGATGCGCAATCCTACACGGCCATGCTGCGGATTGACGAACGTGTGGGGCGGGCGAGTTACCCCGCAGCCTTCGAGGATGTGCTCGAGGTGTGATGATCTGGGCAAGCTGCCTCTCCCCCTGGTGGGGGAGACGGCGATTTCGGCGGGTTAGCCGGAAGCTGAACGCCGGAAATTGCAAGAGACGGGGCCGGCGCCGGGATCGATGCCATAGCGCCAGGACTACAGATCCCCGGGTCAGGCCCGGGGATGACGACGGAAAACACGGGCCGGTTCGGCCCGCAATCGGGGACGAAGTGCATGTTTTCAAAAATCCTGATCGCCAACCGCGGTGAAATTGCCTGCCGGGTCATCAAGACCGCCAAGAAGATGGGGATTGCGACGGTCGCTGTCTATTCCGACGCCGACCGGGACGCCGAGCATGTCCGGCTTGCCGACGAGGCGGTGCACATCGGCGCAGCCCCGGCCAACCAGTCCTACCTCATCCCCGAGAAGATCATCGCCGCCTGCAAGCAGACCGGCGCGCAGGCCGTGCATCCGGGCTACGGGTTCCTGTCCGAGCGGGCCTCGTTCTGCGAGGCGCTGGAAGCCGAAGGCATCGCCTTCATCGGACCGAAGGTCAAGGCCATCGAGGCGATGGGCGACAAGATCACCTCGAAGAAGATAGCCGCTGAAGCCGGTGTCTCTACCGTACCGGGCCATATGGGGCTGATCGACGACGAGGCGCATGCGGCCAGAATCGCGGCGGAAATCGGCTATCCGGTGATGATCAAGGCATCCGCCGGTGGTGGCGGCAAGGGCATGCGGATTGCCTGGAACGACGCCGAGGCGCGCGAGGGCTTCACCCGCTCGAAATCGGAAGCGGCCAGCTCGTTTGGCGACGACCGGATTTTCATCGAGAAATTCATCGAGGAGCCGCGTCATATCGAAATCCAGCTGATCGGCGACAGCTTTGGCAATGTCATCTATCTGGGCGAGCGCGAATGCTCGATCCAGCGGCGCAACCAAAAAGTTGTGGAGGAAGCACCCTCGCCTTTCCTTGACGCTGAAACCCGCAAGGCCATGGGCGAGCAATCGGTGGCGCTGGCAAAGGCTGTTGATTACCAGTCGGCAGGCACTGTCGAGTTCATCGTCGACAAGAACCGCAAGTTCTATTTCCTGGAGATGAACACGCGGCTGCAGGTCGAGCATCCGGTGACCGAGCTGATCACCGGCGTCGACCTGGTCGAGCAGATGATCCGCGTTGCTGCCGGCGAGAAGCTCGCCTTCACGCAAGCTGATGTAAAGCTCAATGGCTGGGCGGTGGAAAGCCGGCTTTACGCTGAAGACCCCTACCGCAATTTCCTGCCCTCGATCGGACGGCTGACGCGCTACCGGCCGCCGCAGGAAGGCACCATCGACGGCATCACCATCCGCAATGACACCGGCGTCACCGAAGGCTCGGAGATTTCGATGTTCTACGATCCGATGGTGGCCAAGCTGTGCACCCACGCGCCGACGCGGATGGAAGCGATCGACGCGATGGCCGACGCGCTGGACCGGTTCGAGGTCGAAGGCATCGGCCACAATCTGCCATTCCTGTCGGCGCTGATGCAGCATCCGCGCTGGCGCGAGGGACGGCTGTCGACCGGCTTCATCGCCGAGGAATATCCCGAAGGCTTCGGCCCGGTGCCGCCCGATGACGCCACCGTTGAGCGCTTCGCCATAGCGAGCCTGCTGCTCAGCCATATTCACGGCGAGCGCAACGCGCAAATCTCCGGCGCCCGCTTCAGCCAGGCGGAAAAGCGCGCCCACGAGGACAAGGTGGTGCGGATCGCCGGTCAGGAAATTGTCGGCCACATCGACGACACCGACGATGTCTTCATGGTCCGCCTGCCGGGCCAGGAACCGCTCTCCGTGACCACCGACTGGACCCCGGGCGCCAGACTCGCGATTTTCGACATCGACGGCGCCAGCCATGCGATCAAGGTCGAGCCCGCCGATGCCGGCTGGAGATTGCGGCAACTGGGCGTCGATGTCCGGGTGCAGGTGTTCAGCCCGCGGATTGCCGAACTGGCCCGGCTGATGCCTGAGAAAGTGGCGCCCGACACCTCAGCCTTCCTGCTGTGCCCGATGCCGGGACTGATCGTCTCGATTGCGGTGAGTGAAGGCGACGAGGTGCAGGAGGGCCAGACGCTGGCGATCGTCGAGGCGATGAAGATGGAGAATGTGCTGAAAGCCGAGCGCAAGGGCGTGGTCTCGCGCATCCCGGTCAAAGCCGGCGACAGCCTCGCCGTCGACGAGATCATCATGGAGTTTGCGAAATGACCAAGTCCACCCGCGACTGGCTCGAGCTTGCCAGCAAGGATCTCAAGGGCAAGCCGATCGAAAGCCTCAACACCGCGACGCCGGAAGGCATCACGCTGAAGCCGCTCTACACCGCCGAGGACCTGCCGGAAAGTGCCGCCACCGAACTGCCGGGCTTCGCGCCCTTCACCCGCGGCGTGCGCTCGACCATGTATGCCGGCCAGCCCTGGACGATCAGGCAATATGCCGGGTTCTCGACAGCCGAGGAATCAAACGCGTTTTATCGCAAGAACCTGGCGGCAGGGCAAAAAGGGTTGTCCGTGGCCTTCGATCTGGCCACCCACCGGGGCTATGATTCCGATCATCCGCGGGTCAGCGGCGATGTCGGCAAGGCTGGCGTGGCGATTGATTCGGTCGAGGACATGAAGATCCTGTTCGATGGCATACCGCTCGGAGAAATGAGCGTGTCGATGACCATGAACGGCGCCATCATCCCGGTCCTGGCAATGTTCATCGTCGCCGGCGAGGAACAGGGTGTGGACCGCGCCAGGCTCACCGGCACCGTGCAGAACGACATCCTCAAGGAGTTCATGGTCCGCAACACCTATATCTATCCGCCCAAACCCTCGATGCGGATCGTTGCCGACATCATCGAGTTCACGGCAGCCGAAATGCCGAAATTCAACTCGATCTCGATTTCCGGCTACCACATGCAGGAAGCCGGTGCGACACTGGCGCAGGAGCTGGCCTACACGCTCGCCGACGGCATGGAATATGTCCGCGCCGCACAGGCCAAGGGGCTCGATGTCGACGCCTTCGCCGGCCGGCTGTCGTTCTTCTTCTGCATCGGCATGAATGTGTTCATGGAAGCGGCGAAACTGCGCGCGGCACGCGCCATGTGGTCGAAGATCATGAGTGATTTCGGCGCCAAATCCGAACGTTCGAAGATGCTGCGCACCCATTGCCAGACTTCGGGCGTGTCGCTGACCGAACAGGATCCCTACAACAATGTGGTGCGCACCGCATTTGAAGCCATGGCCGCGGTGCTGGGCGGCACCCAGTCGCTGCACACCAATTCGTTTGACGAGGCAATCGCGCTGCCGACGGAATTCTCCGCCAGGATCGCGCGCAACACACAGCTCATTCTGGCGCACGAAACCGGCGTGACCAACGTCGTCGATCCGCTTGGCGGCTCCTACTATGTCGAGAAGCTGACCGCCGATCTGGCCGAGAAAGCCTGGGAGCTGATCGCCGAGGTCGAGTCGCTCGGCGGCATGACCAAGGCGGTCGAGCAGGGCCTGCCGAAGATGCGCATCGAGGAAGCCGCCGCACGGCGTCAGGCACGGATCGACCGCGGCGAGGACGTCATTGTCGGGGTTAACCGGTTCCGGCTCGCCGACGAGCCGCAGGTCGACATCCTCAACATCGACACCGAAAAGGTGCGCGCCGGCCAGGTGGCGCGGCTCAACAAGATGCGCCAGACCCGCGACGCCCAGGCCCATCTCGCGGCCATTGCGACGCTGGAACAGGTGGCCGCCACCGGCAAGGGCAACCTCCTGTCGGCAGCCGTCGACGCGGCGCGGGCACGGGCCTCGCTGGGCGAAATCTCCGACGCCATGGAGCGCGGCTTCGGCGGCCGTCACCACGCCATCACCAAGGTGATCGGCGGCGTCTATGAAGACGTCTATCACGATGATCCGGAGTATCAGGCGATCCGGTCGCGTATTGCCGATTACACCGCTGACAAGGGCCGGGCGCCGCATGTGCTGGTCGCCAAGATGGGCCAGGACGGTCATGATCGCGGCGCCAAGGTGATCGCCACGGCGTTTGCCGACATGGGCTTCAAGGTGGATCTCACCGACATGTTCGAAACACCGGAAGAAGTCGCCGTCAAGGCCACCGTGCTCGGCGTCGACGTGGTTGGCGTCTCGTCGCTGGCCGCGGGCCACAAATCGCTGGTGCCGGACCTGATCACCCGGCTCAAAGACAAGGGCGGTGCCGACATTCAGGTCGTGGTCGGCGGCGTCATCCCCGAACAGGATTACGCCTTCCTGCGCGAAGCCGGCGTCGCCGAAATCTTCGGCCCGGGCTCGAACGTGCTCGATGCCGCCAACGCCGTGCTGGCACGGATTTCGGGACTGAAGCGCAATATGTGAGCCCCCTCATCCGTCTGCGACGGTTCACGGAACCGCCGCATCCACCTTCTCCCACGAGGGGAGAAGGGAGGTGCGTCATGTCTCTACGCCCCGTTGAAATTGCAAGGTTCCGCTGTTGGCATCACGAATACTGATGAACGACATTGCCGGCAATCCATACCGTCCCCGGCCCTGCTCTCAATATCGCAGTGTAAACCACCGATCCGGTCCCCACCCTCCTCCCTTCTCCCCTTGCGGGAGAAGGTGGATCCGGGCGTTCCGTGAACGCCCGGAGACGGATGAGGGGTGTCTGCCGCCAGTCCTGCCTGAGCGACATATCCCGCGCATAGGCCATGATTGTCGCACATGTGGCTTCGAGATCGTGCATCACGTCGTCATTCCAGAACCGCAGCACCCGGAAGCCGAACCGTTCCAGATTTGCATCGCGGGCCAAATCGCGCTGACTTTCAGCATGTTGAACGCCATCAACCTCGACAATCAGTTTCGCCTCCAGGCAGACGAAATCCGCGACATACGATCCAAGCGGCACCTGCCGCCGGA
>NZ_JBDWHW010000084.1:0-2772 GCF_039975035.1 Hoeflea sp.
GGCAGAAGATCTTAAAGGTGTGAATCTTGCCTGGATGCCAACCCTGGCAGGCGATGTCCAGATGGTTCTTGCCGACGGCAAGGTGCTTTACCAGAACCAGGAAGTTGCGTTTGTTGTCGCGGAAAACCGCTACATTGCGGACGATGCCATCCAGCTGGTCGAAGTTGAATACGAAGAGCTTCCGGTCCTGACCGACCCGTTCAAATCAATGGACGCTGACGCACCGGTCCTCCGGCCCGACCTCGAAGGCAAGATGGAAGGCGCTCACGGTACCCGCAAACATCACAACCATATTTTCACATGGGAAGTCGGCGACAAGGACGAAACGTCCCAGGCCTTTTCAGACGCTGATGTGACCATCAAGGAGATGATCTCCTACCACCGCACCCACCCGTCTCCGCTGGAGACATGTCAGTGCGTTGCTTCTATGGACAAGGTGAAAGGTGAATTGACGCTTTGGGGCACATTCCAGGCTCCCCACGTCATCCGCACAGTCGCGTCGCTGCTGTCCACTATTCCGGAGCACAAGATCCATGTGATCGCACCGGACATAGGCGGTGGTTTCGGCAATAAGGTTGGCGCTTATCCGGGTTACATCTGCGCGATAGTCGCTTCAATCGTCACCGGCATTCCGGTGAAGTGGGTTGAAGACCGGATGGAGAACCTCTCCACCACATCCTTTGCCCGTGATTATCACATGACGACAGAGATCGCGGCTAAGAACGACGGGACCGTCACGGGCCTTAAAGTCCATGTGCTTGCCGACCATGGTGGTTTTGACGCCTGTGCCGATCCATCCAAATGGCCGGCCGGTTTCTTCAACATCGTCACTGGGTCTTATGACTTTCCAACAGCCCACCTTGAAGTCGACGGTGTCTACACCAACAAGGCTCCTGGAGGTGTCGCCTATCGGTGTTCCTTCCGCGTGACGGAAGCAGCTTATTGCATCGAGCGCGGCATGGACATTCTGGCGCAAAAGCTGGGAATGGATCCCGCTGATCTTCGTATGAAGAACTTTGTCAAAAAGGAGCAGTTCCCTTACCAGTCTGCTCTTGGCTGGGAATACGACAGCGGCGACTATCACACCGCCATGCAGAAGGCGATGGACACCCTTGAGTATCGAAAACTGCGCGAAGAGCAGAAGGCCAAACAAGAAGCCTTCAAGCGCGGAGAAACGCGCGAGATCATGGGAATCGGCGTGTCGTTCTTCACCGAGATTGTCGGCGCGGGCCCATCCAAGAACTGCGATATCCTCGGTGTCGCGATGTTCGACAGTGCAGAAATACGTGTTCATCCAACTGGCTCGGTAATCTCCCGGATGGGAACCAAGTCTCAGGGTCAGGGCCACGAAACAACGTGGGCTCAGATCATTGCGACGGAGATCGGTATTCCGGCGGCCGACATCATGGTAGAGGAAGGTGATACAGATACCGCACCTTATGGCCTAGGCACCTATGGCTCCCGTTCAACACCTGTGGCAGGTGCAGCGATTGCCTTGGCCGCACGGAAAATACGCAACAAGGCCCAGATGATTGCGGCTCACATGCTCGAAGTTTCCGAGTATGACCTTGAATGGGATGTTGATGGTTTCCAGGTGAAGGGCAATCCGCAAGCCCGGAAATCGATGAAAGAAATCGCCTGGGCGGCTTACCATGCTCCCCCGCAAGGCATCGAACCCGGTCTGGAAGCTGTCAGCTACTATGATCCGCCCAACATGACCTATCCGTTTGGTGCCTATTTCTGCGTCATGGACATTGATGTGGATACCGGTGTTGCCAAGACCCGTCGCTTCTATGCGCTGGATGATTGCGGAACGCGGATCAACCCGATGATAATTGAGGGGCAGGTGCACGGTGGTCTGACAGAAGCCTTTGCCATCGCGATGGGTCAGGAGATCCGTTACGACGAAATGGGCAACGTCATGGGAGCGTCCTTCATGGACTTCTTCATCCCGACGGCTGTTGAAACACCTCATTGGGAAACCGATCACACGGTTACGCCAAGCCCGCATCATCCGATTGGTGCAAAAGGGGTTGGCGAGAGCCCGAATGTCGGCGGCGTACCAGCCTTCTCCAATGCGGTGAATGATGCGTTCCAGTTCCTGGGCAGCACACACATTCAGATGCCACATGATGCCTGGCGCCTGTGGCAGGCGGCCAAGGGTCTGGGCGCACACGACTGATCATTCGGACAAGAGAGCTGCGGGCATAAGCCCGCAGCCTCGGCCTTTGATGTAGATGCATTCGAAACCCACCATCACCATGATTGCTGGCATATGACCAAGTCCAAGGAACAATTGGCTGAGGCTCTCGCGAAAACCGGGTACGTCGCAGATGACGGTCTAGCAACAGCCTTGCTGCTGACCGAAATGCTGAACCGTCCTCTTCTTTTGGAAGGGGAAGCCGGTGTTGGCAAAACCGAAGTCGCAAAGGCACTCGCCAAATTGGAAGTGACCAACCTGATCCGGCTCCAGTGTTATGAGGGGCTGGACCGGTCAGACGCCATTTATGAGTGGAACTATCAACGGCAACTTCTGGCAATCAAGGCCAGAGAAGGTTCCGGAGAAGATGCCAATACGGTCGAAGAGGCTGTGTTTTCGGAAAAATATCTCATGGAACGCCCCCTCCTGGCAGCCATTCGACAGGAGCAAGCACCGGTTCTACTGATTGATGAAGTTGACCGGGCCGACGAGGAATTCGAAGCGTTCCTTCTCGAAATTCTGTCCGACTACCAGGTATCCATTCCAGAACTCGGCACAGTGACAGCGACAAG
>NZ_JBDWHW010000085.1:0-23646 GCF_039975035.1 Hoeflea sp.
TCAAGCCGCCCGACGCAGTGAGTAGCGGGTTTCAGCCAACAGAATGCGTCATATTAATCATACTGCGCTCAAATGGCTTCAGCCGCCGTTGCGCCGCTTGTCGAGCCTGAATCCGAGCATTCTTGTCATGCGCCGCTGGAAACTCGCCGCCTCCACGCGGTCGAACCTGTCCTGATCGGCGGCGTGCTTTTCGATGATCTTCGTGGTCGTGGCATCAACGCGGGCCTGCATTTTCGCACAGGTTCGCTCTGGCCGCAGTGCTTCCAGCGACTTTTCAAGTTTGCGGGCGTATTGGCGGGCAATTTCGGCGTGGCGTTCCTCGTGACGTTTGATGTCGGCAAACAGCGTGTCCCAGATCAGCACCATGTCCCGGTTGGCGCGTTTGCGGTCTTTCCAGCGCGGCAGGGTCAGGTGGGTTTCGAGCTTGACCACAGCTTCGGTGATGCGGCACTTGCCGCCGCTGCTTTCATAGTTGACCGATCCGCCAAGCTTGATCCTGGTGGCTCCTGCGTGCCGTGTTCCAGTGCCCGAGAGCATCGGGCCGAGCCTGGAAAACTCCTGTTCCAGGTCCGCTCCGGTTTTGCCGCTGATGGTGAAGTAGGAATAGGTCTTGGCGATCTGCGGCTCGGCTGCGCCGGAATTCGGGGCCAGACACAGCATCAGCGCCGTGAGGGCGAAACAAGGGGCGCGCATTGAAGTCTCCGGCTGCAAAGGATAGCGCGGGGAACTTGCGCCATCGGGGCTGCGCATGCAACAGGAAGCCCAAACCAAATTGCCACAGCCATCCGGAAGGCAAATCCATGCGATCACCACCAGGCAGCGTGTTTGAACCCAGAACCTTGCGGCTTGGCCGCAACGCCACAATGGAGTTGGGGCCGAAGTCGCGGGTGATGGGGATTCTCAATGTGACGCCGGACTCCTTTTCCGACGGCGGGCTCTCGGCGGACACCGATGCCGCAGTTGCCGCAGCGCTTGCGATGACGGAGGCCGGCGCCGATATCATCGACATCGGCGGCGAATCCACCCGTCCGGGTGCAGCGCCGGTGGCCGCGCTTGAAGAACAGCGCCGGGTCATGCCGGTGATCGAAGCGCTGGGCGGACGTGAGGGATTGCTGATCTCGGTGGATACCTGGCGGGCGGAGACGGCAAGGCTGGCGCTTGGTGCGGGCGCTCATCTGATCAATGATGTGTGGGGGCTGCAACGCGAGCCCGAAATCGCACGGGTTGCAGCACAGGCAGGCGCCGGGGTCGCGATCATGCACACCGGCCGTGACCGGGACTGTCTGCCAGATCTGGTGGAGGACCAGTTGTTCTGGTTCAAGTCCTCGCTCGAGATCGCCCGCAGGGCCGGGATCGGCGAGGATCAGATTGTCCTCGATCCGGGCTTCGGCTTTGCCAAGGACGCCGATGACAATCTCGAACTGATGGCTCGGTTTACCGAATTGCACGCGCTGGGCCTGCCATTGCTCGCGGGCACCTCGCGCAAGCGCTTCATCGGCGGGCTGACCGGACGCGAGGCGCCCGATCGCGATGTCGGTACGGTGGCCACCAGCGTGGCGCTCAGACTGGCCGGGGCGGCGATGTTTCGGGTTCACAATGTCGCTTTCAACATTGACGGGCTTGCGGTTGCCGACGCGATGGTTCAAAGCAGCCGCGAAAAGGAGCGCGGCCATGGCTGACAGCTACATCATCCGTCTCGTCAATTGCGCGTTCTTCGCCCGGCATGGCGTCCATGACGAGGAGGAGTTCCTGGGTCAACGCTTCTTTGTCGATGCGGAGCTGGAGGTTGATCCGGGTGATGCCCTGCAAACCGATTCGATCGAGGGAACCGTTCACTACGGTGTCGCCTTCAACGTGATCGAGAGGATTGTCACCGGCAAGCGGCGCTATCTGATCGAGGTGCTTGCGCTGGATATCGCCAAGGCGCTGAGCGCGCAGTTTCCCCAGATCCGGCTGGCCCGGATCACCGTGCGCAAGCCGAGTGCCGCGGTGCCGGGCATTCTCGACCATGTCGAAGTGACGGTCGAGCATCGTGCCTGAACCAAAAACCGTCATCGCCGCCATCGGACTTGGCGGCAACATCGGCAAACCGCGCCGGACCATGGCGCGGGCGCTGAAGCTTCTCGATGCCCATGACGACATCCAGTTGCGCACCGTGTCACGGCTTTACCGGACGCCGCCTTGGGGCAAGACCGACCAGGAGTGGTTTCACAATGCCTGCGTGCTGGTGGAGACCAGGCTCGATCCGCATGAGCTGTTGCGGGTTTGTCTGGATATTGAATTGCAGCTCGACCGGGTTCGCACCGATCGCTGGGGGCCGCGCACCATCGATCTCGACGTGCTCTTGCACGGTGATTTCCTGTCCGATCACGCCGACCTGACGGTGCCGCACCCGCGCATGACGGAGCGGGCCTTCGTAATGGTGCCGCTGGCCGACATCGCCCCGCAGGCGGTGGTCAACCTGCAAAGCATCGCGGACTGGTCGAGCGAGGTGGATTCCGAAGGGATCGAGACCCTGAGCCAGTCAGGTGACTGGTGGCGGGACGAGGATTAGCGCAGCCGGTTCAGCGCAGTGCGCCGGTGGCAATCTTCTGGACGGCGCGCTTGAGGGTCATGCCGATCACCGGAACCATCTCTTCGCCGACCTTGACCGAGATGGTCACGTTCATCGTTTCGGAATCGTTGAGCCGTGCGATCATCGCGCCATTCAGCGTCTTGCGGTTGATGCCCATGACGGCCCGGTCGCCGGTGATCTTGCCGGACACGATGTCGAGACCGTCGCCGGCGGAACCATCGAGGAACTGGCCGGTGTAGCTCTTGCCCTTGCGGGTGATCACGGCGGACATTTTCTGGTTGAAAACACCGACCCGGCAGGAGCCGTCCAGCGTGATGCCAACGGCCTTGCCGTCATGTTCGCCGCCACTCAGATTGCAGACGAATTTGGTGCCTTTATATTTCCCGGCGACGATCTCGCCCGGCCCCTTCCAGGCGCCGGCAACGGATTCGAAGAACACGCTGTCGTTGTCGCGGGCCAGCGCAGGCTGGGCCGAGAGCAGTGCGGCTGCCGCAAGACTGAGTGTAAGGACGCGAAACTTCGAATACATGGTCACACCTGTTGCGGCTGAAAATGAGGCCTGAATCTGCCTCAGAATGGTTAATGGACCGTAATCAGGTTCGACTTATCCACAATTGCCGCGAAAATCATAGCCCGCGATCGGCTTTTTCTGTGGTCGCAGTGTTCCCGGTGAAGCTTGCCAGATCCGACATGAAATCACCGATACCCGGACGCTTGAGCGCGGCAAACGGCATCGGCCGGCACAGATCCATGGCGGAAATCCCAATTCGCGCTGTCATCAGCCCGTTGATGACGCCTTCGCCGAGTCTGGCGGAGAGCTTGGCGGCGATCCCGTGGCCGACCACTTGCTGGATCAGGCTGTCACCAGCAGCGATGGCGCCGGTGACGGCGAGATGGGCGATGACATCGCGCGACAGGCGGATCATGCCGATGGTGCCGGGTCGACCGCCATAGAGTTCGGCCATCGCTCGGATCAGCCGCACCGCCTCGAACGCGACATAGGCGAGATCGACAAAGGCGCGAGGACTTACGGCGGTCACCACGGAGACGCGTCTGGCGGCGTTGATGGTCAGCGTTCGCGCCTGCCTGTCGAGTGACGCCATCAATTCGCGCTCGGCGAAGGCGAGATAATGCGGGCCGTCGATGATCTCGCCCTCAAGCGAGGCGAGGCTCTTGCGCCCCTTGGCGGTCAGTGGATTGGCGGCAATCAGGCGGGTCACCTGGGCACCCAGCGCACGGGCTTCGCTGGCGGTGGCGAGTTTGCTTTTGGCGGCAACGGCTTCACGCAGGCTGGCGACCCTGGCGAGGCGACGGATGCCCATGAACTCCTTGATGGCCAGCATCAGCAGGGCCAGGACAGCGGTCACCGCCGCGACGAGGGCAACCCAGCCGAGCCAGGGCAGGCGGACAAACAATTCGCGGATCAGGCTGTCTGTCCAGATCCCCAGCGCCAGCGCGCCGAGGAACCCCAGGCTCGCGGTCAGGATCTTGCCGGCGGTCAGGCGGCGCGGTCGCGGTGTGGCGGGCGGCGGGGTCAGTGCATCGACGACGTCCGGCGGCGGCAGGAAAGGATCGTCTTCCTCCATCGTCATTGACACGGTGACAGGCATGGCGGCGGGCTTGCGCGATTTCTCCGCGGTTTTTTTCGGCCTGCCGGGGGCCCGGCTGGCGTCGGGATCGTCAACTGCGAAGGCGCGTGGTCTGCGGGCAGGGGAAGTCTGATCGCGGTCGGTCATGCGAGCCGGTCTCCCAAGAGGTAATCCAGCGCCCGGTCAAGGCGGATATGCGGCAGGGACAGTTTCACTCCACTCTCGCTTTGTTCGATCAGCGGCGGGCGAAAGCGGACGATGTTGATCTCCGGCAGCATCGGTTGGGAAACTGAATCAACTGCTTTGAAGAATGAATCCGGATTTCCTGGCAAGTCCCCGGGAAATATGGCTGTTTTGCGTTTTCCATCGAACAGCTCATCGCCGATGCGCTCACCTTTAAGGGGAGTGCCGACTATGACCGGCAGGTCTTCGCCGCCCTGGCCCACGGTCGCCTCGCGCGTGGCCCGCACCGCCGCCATCGCCAGCACCTCGATATTTGCGCCCGACGAGCCGATATTGGTCGATGCGCGCTCGACGATGCGGCGGGCAATCGCCTCGAGACGGTCATGGCTTTCATGATGCAGGTGATCGGCCTTGGTGGCGGCAATGAGCACCTTGTCGATGCGGCGCGAAACCAGGCTGGTGAGAAAATTGCCGCCCCCCGGTCTGAAGCAGGACAGCACATCCGACAGCGCGCGTTCGAGGTCGATCACTGCCTCGCGGCCGGCATTCATCGCCTGCATGGCGTCGATCAGCACGATCTGGCGGTCGAGGCGAGCGACATGCTCGCGGAAGAAGGGTTTGACCACGACGGATTTGTAGCTCTCGTAACGACGTTCCATCATCGCCATCAGCGATCCCTTTGGCGCCGGACCATCGGGCATGTTGGGCAAGGGCGCGAATGTCAGCGCGGGTGAGCCGTCAAGGTCTCCGGGCATCAGGAACCGTCCCGGCGGCAGGGTGGAGAGCGCCCGGTCCTCGGTCTTGCAGGCGCGCAGATAATCGGTGAACAGCCTCGAAAGGTCGCGCGCGTCGGTTTCATCGGCGGCTTTGTGCGGGTCGATCGAGTTGGCTTTCTCAAGCCAGGGGGCGGCGAGATCGTGGCGCGCGGGCGAGCGGGCAAGCGAGGCGGCGTTCAAGGAGAACTGAGCGAAATCCTGGCGCAGCAGGGGCAGGTCGAGGAGCCATTCGCCGGGGTAATCGACAATATCGAGACACAGTCTGCCGCCGGAGAAAAACCGGTTCCAGCCGCTGGCGGATTCATACTCGATAACCAGCCGCAATTCGGAGATGGCGCGGGTTGAATCGGGCCAGAGGCGGTCGCTGATCATCCGCGCGGCATGGTCCTCGTACTGGAATCTGGGAACTGCGTCATCGGGTTGCGGTTCGAGGAAGGACCGCGCCAGACGGCCCGAGTGAGCCGCCTCGAACATCGGCAGGCGGCCGCCATGCAGCAGATTGTGGACGAGGGCGGTGATGAACACGGTCTTGCCGGCGCGTGACAGGCCGGTGACGCCGAGGCGCAGGGTCGGCTGGATCAGATTGCCGGCGCGATCGGCAAGCGTGTCGAAGGCGATCAGCGCCTCATCGGTAATGCTGGTAATGGACGATGACACTTTGCAGTCTGCTCCAGTTGCTGTTGCCGATATAGGAGAGCGCGGAGGCGATTGAAAGCGCGGCGAGCGTTTCCGGTGCTGGCGTCAGGCGTCGACAGGCGACATCAGCGCTATGAATCTGGCGCTTCCATCAATCGCGCCAGTACCCCTTGCCGCGCAATCGGCGATCAGCAATCCGGCGGTCGGAAAGCCGTCGCCGATCGCCTGAAGATAGGCCGCGGGATTGGCGTGAACCAGGGCCTCGCCGGTATCCTCGATCATCGGGTTGTGACCAACGATCATGACGGAGCGGATGGTTTCGTCGGCAATCGAGCCGATGAGATCGAGATAGGCCTCATGTCCGGCCGCATACAGGGCGTCGCTGTGCTTGATGCGAGGTACGCCGCCGCGCTTGCCGGTACGCAGGACGGCCAGTGTCTCGACACAGCGGCGGGCGTTCGAGCAAAAGACGAGATCCGGCTCGAAGCCGTTCACAGCCATGGTCGTGGCAAGCCGTGCGGCTTCCTCATGTCCCCGGTCGTCAAGCGGCCGGTCGAAATCGCGAATGCCCGGCGCGGCCCAGCCGGCGTGGGCATGGCGGACGAGAAATACGCGCAGGGCGGCTGTGGGTGTTGTGCTCATCGGTCGAATTTAGGCATTTGCGCGCCAGCTTCAATTCACCGAAAGCACAAAGTGCGGTGCAGCATGAAACCAATCGCGAGCGAGGGTGTGTATTCGCGCCGCCTCAGTGGGTCTGAAATGAGCATTGAAACCACCAAAAACCAATCAAACCGGAAGGAAACATGCGGGTCTTTCACGCCGATGGAGCGATTCTTGACGATAGATGAAATTGCTGTGACACACGACTTTAACGCTTGTACCGGCGCGGCCGTCTGGCTATACAGCCCCCGAAATGGCTTTGCCGGGAGAATCGTTATGAGTGAAGACTTCGATTTTTCCTCTTATGTGCCCTCGGAAGACGAGGATTTCATGAACACCAAACAGCGGACCTATTTCAGGGCGAAGCTGACAGCATGGCGGAATGATATTCTCAAAGAGGCGCGCGAGACGCTTGACCATCTCGCGGAGGAAAGCGCCAATCACCCCGATGTGGCAGATCGTGCATCATCTGAAACAGACCGAGCGATCGAATTGCGTGCCCGTGACCGGCAACGCAAGCTGATCGGCAAGATCGATGCGGCGCTGGCCCGTATCGATGATGGAACCTACGGCTATTGCGAGGAAACCGGCGAGCCGATCAGCCTGAAACGGCTTGACGCCCGTCCGATCGCAACCTTGTCGATCGAGGCGCAGGAACGCCACGAGCGTCGCGAGAAAGTCTATCGCGACGAATAGGTCCGCCCTGTCACTTTGGTGATCATTGAAAAACCGGCCTCGCGCCGGTTTTTCTGTTTCATGAGCTCAAGGGTCGAAGCTCAAGGGCTCAGGGCTCAGGGCTCAGGGCTTACGTGACAAGTCCCCAAGCAACCGCTCCATCTCGGCTTCCAGCGAATCGCGTGATGGCTGGCTGTCCGGCATGACTTCCGGCGCCTGGGCCTGATCCTTCTCGACAGATGCCGGTTGCGGCTGGTCTTCCAGGGGGTCGAAGAAACCGTCGTCGGATATGTCGAGCGAAAGATCATCGGACAATTCGGCAGCCAACACCGATTCGAAATCACCGGCGACCGGACGTGCGGCTGGTGCGGGAGCTGCCGGAGCGGCGGTCGCACGCTGCAATCCCGCGGGCTGCGGTGTGTGAGCCTGCATGGGCTCGCGGGGTGGTGTCGTTGAGGCCGGGGCCGGGGCCGGAGCGGAGGCGGGTTCCGGGTGCAGTGTCGTGTCCAACGCAGCGGTCAATTCGTCATAGGCGAGTTCGTCGAAGCTTGGTTCTTCGAACACCCGGGTTCTGGCGCTTTCGAGCACCTCGGAGGCTTCGGCACGGATCGAGCCGACGGTACTTGCGGCTGTGGCCGAGATGGTTGCCGCAGGCGAAACCGGAACCTGAGGCAAGGGCGGCGGCGCCTGGGCAAGGTCCGGTGCGGGATCGGCACGGGGCTGACGTGGTTGCGGTTTTGCCGGCGCTGCCTGCCGTTGCACGGCTGCAGGGGCGGGACGGTTGACGGGTTCGGTGCGGGGCGGAGCAGTCTGCCGGGGTGGGGGCGAAACGTCGCCACCACCGGCGGGATGGACGATGCGGCTTTCAATGACGATATCGGTCGGGCCGCCGATCATGACCAGATGCTCGACATCGTCGCGCCGGATCAGCACCAGACGGCGGCGGGTGTCGACAGCGGCTGCGTCCAGCACAGCAAGCCTGGGCTGGCGGTTCTTGCCTCCGCGGATAAAGGTCGATGACGATCGGGAGCGGATGACCCAGAAGACCCCGACCAGCGCCAGAAGCGCGATTGCAACGATGAGTACGGCGGTCAACAGGGTTGCACCCTGACCGCCAAAAATGTTGTCCGGCATCCGGTGTCCTTCCGTTTGAGCCGATACGCGGCGACCGGTATGGCGGCGATTCACCGTGCCGGGTCGCGATCAGATTGTATTTGACGTTTTTTCGACGGCTACCACAAGCCGTGGATGGAGATTTCCAGTTCAGTATGTCTTGCGTGACTGCGTTTGACCGGCTTTGATGATACAGCCATGCCGGAATTGGCCGGCAAACAGGACAAGCCGCGCTGTATGTTGGGCTTTGGGCTTTCCATCGAGAGCGGAATATGATTCAAACCGGACGGATCGGTGGCGGGACGAAAGAGCGATTCATGACAGAGACGACCCCTGCGGCCGCTACCCCGGCGGCGCTCGTTGACAGAAGCGCGAAACCACGCTCGGTGTCGAGGCTGGTATTTCTCGCGCTTGTGATGATTGGCGCGTCGATTGTATTCTTTCTGTTCAAGGACAGGCTCAACAACGATGTGATGCTCGGCATACTCGGTGTGCTGGCGGTGGTCGGGATATTCTTCCTGGTTTCCACCGTGATCGGGTTTGTCGTGGTGATGCCGAAGGCCACGGCGGATCCGCTGGCCCGGGCCTTCATCGACACCCATCCCGAGGGCACGCTGGTCACCGACGAAAAGGACCGGGTGATCTACGCCAACCATGCCTATGGCGTATTGACCGGTTCGACCAGCGCTTCCGATGTGCAGTCCATCGAGGCCATCCTGTCACGGCACAAGGAATCCGCCGAAGCCGTCTACCGGCTGACCAATGCGATGCGCGACGGGCAGGAGGGGCAGGAGGAATTCCGCATGACGCAGCCGCTCGGCGCGGCGCGGGAGAGTGGCGCAAGCGGGCACTGGTACCGGCTTCGCGGACGTCCTGTCGCCAATGCGGAAGCTGATGGCAAGCTGATGGCGTGGCAGTTGTCCGACATCAGTCATGAACGCACCGAGCAGGAACTGGTGTTCAAGGAACTCCAAAACGCCATAAATTATCTCGACCACGCGCCTGTGGGGTTCTTCTCGGCCGGACGGGCCGGCGAAATCGTCTATCTCAACGCCACGCTGGCCGATTGGCTGGGTATTGACCTGACATCGTTCTCGCCCGGAAAGATCATGCTGCGCGACCTGGTGGCCGGCGCGGGCATGGCGCTTGTGGAATCGGTGCAGGCCGAGCCGGGCCTCAACCGGACGGCCCAGCTCGATCTCGATCTTTTGAAATCCAATGGCCAAAGCCTGCCGGTGCGCCTTGTGCACAGGGTGACGGCGACACGGGACGGCTCGCCCGGAGAAAGCCGGACGATTGTCATCAGCCGCGAGGAGGGGGGAACCGGGGCGCATGACGCGGCGAATGCGGAAATGCGCTTCACGCGCTTTTTCAACAATACCCCGATGGCAATCGCCTCCGTGGATGCGCGCGGCAAGATCCTGCGCACCAACGGCCCGTTCCTGCAGATGTTCCACGGGCTGGTGACGCGCGACGACATGGAGCGCGGGGCGCTTCTGGAAACCATGCTGCGCGAGGATGACCGCAAGGCGTTTCAGGATGCGCTCAGCCAGGCCGCCGACAAGCAAGGCGAGATCACGCCGATCGACAGCCGCCGGGCGGACAATGACGAGCGGCATTTCCGCTTCTATGTCAATGCGGTGATCGAACACTCGGAAGAAACGCCCGAAGAGGCCGCGATCATCTATGCTGTGGAAACCACCGAGCAGAAGGCGCTCGAGGCGCAGATGGCGCAGACCCAGAAGATGAATGCGGTCGGCACGCTTGCCGGCGGCATAGCGCATGATTTCAACAATGTGCTGACCGCCATCTTGCTGTCGGCGGATCATCTGCTGATGTCGCTCAGGCCATCGGATTCGAGCTTCGCCGACCTCATCGAGATCAAGCGCAACGCCAACCGCGCCGCGGTGCTGGTGCGCCAGCTGCTGGCATTCTCGCGCAAGCAGACGATGCGGCCGACGGTGCTGTCGATGACCGACGTGATCGGCGATCTGAGGATGCTGGTCGACCGCCTGACAGGCTCCAATGTCAAGCTCGAGCTTGAATTCGGCCGCGACCTCTGGCCGGTGAAGACCGATCTTGGCCAGTTCGAGCAGGTGCTGATCAACCTGGCGGTCAATGCCCGCGACGCCATGCCCGAAGGCGGAACAATCACGGTCAAGACCCGGAATGTCGAGGCCGAGGAAACCGCACGGCTCAATCACCGTGGCATGGAGGTGGGCGATTATGTGCTCATCGAGATTACCGATGAAGGCACCGGTATTCCCTCCGAGGTGATGGAAAAGATTTTCGAACCATTCTTCACCACCAAGGATGTGGGCAAGGGCACCGGCCTGGGGCTGTCGATGGTCTACGGCATCATCAAGCAGTCGGGCGGCTATATCTATCCCGAATCCGAACCCGGCAAGGGCACCACCTTCCGGATCTATCTGCCGCGTCATGTCGAGGATGAGGCCGAGAAGGCGGCGACCGCGGCGGAAGCGGCTGCAGCGCTTGAAGCCGGTGCGGCAAAGCAGGCGAAGATTGCTGCCGATGGACCCGAAGACCTGACCGGCGGTTCGGCGGTGGTGCTGCTGGTCGAGGATGAAGAGGCGGTGCGGCGAGGCGGCAAGCGCATGCTCGAGGCGCGCGGTTACGAAGTGCATGAGGCAGGCACCGGAGTGGAAGCGCTGGAAGTGCTGGCCGAACTCGAGGGCAAGGTCGACATCGTGGTCTCCGATGTGGTGATGCCGGAGATGGACGGACCGACGCTGCTGGTCGAGTTGCGCAAGGACTATCCGGACATGAAGTTCATCTTCGTCTCCGGCTACGCCGAAGACGCATTCGCCCGCAATCTGCCCGCCGACGCCAAGTTTGGCTTCCTCGCCAAACCGTTTTCGCTCAAGCAGCTGGCCACGTCCGTGCGCGAAATGCTGGACGAATAGGCCCAGAGCAACGGCGGACGCTCCGGGTGGACACGCGAGGCGGCGGATGCCCTGACGGACGGGCAGGGGGTGCCTGTGCTAACCACCGGTCAACCACATTGGCATCTTCCCCTGTGGACAGGCTTGCGTGACGGCCTTTTCGGTGTTCGTCTCAAGGTTGCAACTGGCGGGGATCGCGATGAGTCCGATGCGAATTGGAAATGGACAAACCACCCGCACATTCCCAGTCATTGGGGTGGCATTGCTTGCCAGCCTGATGCTGACATTGGCGGGTTGTGACATGCTCGGCTTCCGCAGCTGGTCCTGGCACCAGAAAGTCACGGTCACGGTCGCAACCCCGAATGGCGAAGTGTCCGGCGCAAGCGTCATGGAAGTCTCGTGGAGCGGCGGTATTCCCTTCATCGTGGGCGATGCAAGAGGTGGCGGCTTCAAACTGACGGGGGAAGCTCCCGTGGTGAAGCTCGGCAACGGGCGCTATCTGTTTGCGCTGCTCAAGGGCATGGACAGCAAGCTTCTCTATCAGCTCCGCGACAAGGATGGCCGCGGCGCCAGCATGAAGGACAACAGCCGGGCCATTCTCGGACTGAAGGAGCCGCTTGTTCTGCCGGTCGAGGCTTACCCCCTGCTGGTCACCTTCGCCGACATCGACGACCCGGCGAGCGTTGCCCGCGTCGATCCCGATGATCTCGCCGCCACCTTTGGCCCCGGCTACACGCTTTCCTCGATCACGCTTGCGATCACCGACGAGCCGGTGACCAAGGGCCGGGTGGAGGCGGTGTTGGGGTGGTTGAGTGAATACCCTGAACCGAAGCTGGGTCCCGCTACGGGCCAAACAACGAATATTCCGTTTAATCGTCGCGTTGCTCATGGCGACTTTATCAGGAGATAGTCATGACCGTTTCTAATGAGTTGATGCTCGCAATCCTGGCCATGGATTCCTACAATCGCGGCTATGATGCCGGCATTGGTGACGGTCAGAACGTCGTCGATAGCGTAGATACAGATGGTCTTGGCGAAGCAGGCAGCACAATAGGCAACGCGGCCGTAATTGACGTTGACCTACCGCTTGGTTCCGAAGCCGCCGGCTTCTACGCCATCGCCTATCAGTGGAATGGCGAAACGGTCATCTCCTATCGCGGCACGGACAATCCCAATCCGCTGGCGGAGGGCAGCGATTTCTGGAATGGCTGGACGCTGGGCGCTGGCTTTCCGCAAGCTTCCCAGGGCGGTCTTTCAATCGATTTCTTCGAATCCGTTGTCGGCGATGGCGATGCGAATTTTTCGGCCTTCGACGAAGGTGCAGGCGACGGCGTCATCGTCACCGGCCACTCGCTTGCTGGCGGGTTGGCTGGGGCAAGGCCGCGCGGCACAGGGTTAATTCTGTGGTGATGAAATATTCATCATCCTGCCGCATTTTCCGCTAAGGTTCGCACTTCCAGTTTTGCCAAGAGGGGCCATTATGAAATCCAAACTCCTGATCGCGGCGCTTGCCGCCGTCTTCGTCTCCGGCTGCACCACCGATCCGTATACCGGACAGCAGAAGGTTTCCAACCTTGCCGCAGGCGCGGGTCTGGGCGCTCTCGGCGGCGCCGCGCTGGGGACGCTTGCGGGCGGCGACGACCGCAAGAACGCACTGATCGGCGCGGGCATCGGCGCGCTGGCAGGCGGCGCTATCGGCGGCTACATGGACCAGCAGGAAGCGCAATTGCGGGCCCAGTTGCAGGGCTCCGGGGTTTCTGTGACCCGCGTCGGCGACAAGATCGTGCTCAACATGCCGTCCAACATCACCTTTGACAGCGACCAGTCGGCGGTGAAGCCGGAATTTTACGGCACGCTCAATTCGGTGGCACTGGTGCTGCAGAAATTCAACCGTTCGCTGGTTGATGTCGCGGGCCACACGGACTCGACCGGATCGGACAGCTACAATCTGACGCTCTCGCAGCAGCGGGCGCAGTCGGTGTCGAGCTATCTGATCTCGCAGGGCAACGACCCGCGCCGCTTCTACACGCAGGGCTTTGGCGAAAGCCGCCCGATCGCCGACAATGGTTCGGATGCGGGACGCGCCGCCAACCGCCGTGTGGAAATCCAGATCTCGCCGCTGAGCTGATCAGCGACGGACCAATCGTTTGAGGCGATATCAGACCCGGTGGCGAGAGCTTCCGGGTCTTTTCGTTTGCTCTTTGAGCCTGTGCCAAGACAGGGCGTGGCCTGTTGGTCCACACCAGTTGACCGCGACTATGCGCTCTTGAGCCCGGCTGCGGCGCGAAGGGCTGCGTTGATGCGATCCTGCCAGCCGGGGCCGTCTTCCTGGAAGTGTTCGAGCACGGCCCGGTCGAGCCTGAGCGAAACCAGTTCCTTGCCCTCGGGCACGGCTGCGGGTTTGGCAGCGGCTTCAACCGGCTTGGTGGTCGCTGACTTGAAGGCGGCTTCGGCGCGCTCGAAGGCGCTGCCGGTGCGTCGGGTTGGCTTCATTGGACGTGTCCTTGGATAGATGACGACAGGCGACGGCTGACGATCATTGTGTTGCAGATGTGAGAGCTGTGGCAATGCGGGCGGCGAGGCGGGCATTGTTGAGCACCAGTGCGATGTTGGTTTTCAGGCTGGCGCCATCGGTCAGAGTGAGGATTTCGCCGAGCAGGAACGGGGTGACCGCCTTGCCTTCGATGCCTCTGGCCCTGGCAGTGGCCAGCGCCGCCTCGATGTGGCGGTTCATTTCGCTTGCGGGAATTTCATCGGCTTGGGGCACCGGGTTGGCGATCAGCATGCCGCCATGACCGCCAAGTTCCCGGCGGATCATCTCGAAACGCGCGATGGCGCCGGGTTCATCGAGCCGCAGCGGCGCCTTGAGGCCCGATTTGCGCGACCAGAAGGCCGGCATCTCGTCCTGGCCATAAGCCACCACCGGGACGCCGCGGGTTTCCAGCGCTTCGAGCGTCTTGGGGATGTCGAGAATGGCTTTGGCGCCGGCGGACACCACGATCACCGGCGTCCGGGCGAGTTCGTCGAGATCGGCGGAGATGTCGAAGCTTTGTTCCGCACCCTGGTGGACACCGCCGATGCCGCCGGTGCCGAACACATGGATCCCGGCCAGATGCGCCGCCATCATGGTGGCGGCCACCGTGGTGGCGCCGGTGCGCGCTTCAGCCAGCGCAAAGGCCAGATCGGCGCGCGAGAGCTTCATCACGTCGCTGGCTTGCGCCAGTTCGGTGATGGCCGCTTCATCGAGACCGGCATGCAGGCGGCCGCCGATCACGGCGATGGTGGCGGGAACCGCGCCTTCCGCACGGATGACGGCTTCGACCTCAAGCGCCATGTCGCGATTGCCCGGCCAGGGCATGCCATGGGTGATGATGGTGGATTCGAGCGCCACCACCGGACGGCCTTGCGCCAAGGCGTCGGCGACGTCCCGGGTGGTTTCGATCTTGATGGATCCGGTCATGCGAGGCTCCTGAAATCTAGAACTGGCTTGGCGCGGGCTGTGCCATGGCGGCCTGTGCCTGTGCAAGCAGTGCGGGCGACAAATCATTGAGCACCGGACCGCGAACGCCGGCGGTGAGCCGCGCCAGCGCGATGCCGCGGGTGAGATTGGCCTCAATCGATCCGCCGGACAGCCAGCCATCCAGATAGCCGGCGGCCAACGCATCGCCGGCGCCGGTGACGTCCACCAGCGTTTCGAGCGGCGGCGGCGTAAGGACGCAGGTTGCGACCGCCGTGAAGGCTGCGACCGGGGCAGCGCCAGCGCTGACCAGGCCGCCGGCAAGGCCTGCGCGGGACAACAACCCGGGCCACCCGCCAGGGCCGTCGGACTGCCCGCCGGTCAAGGCAGCGGCTTCGGCGCTGTTCATGGCCAGGCAGGCAATCTTGTCCAGGCTTGAGCGCCAGCGCACGACCTTGGCGGGCGACACGGCGATCACCGCCAGCGGCAATCCGAGTTCAGCCGCAGCACCGGCAAGCGCGGCCAGAGCGCTTTCCGGCAGGTTGGAATCAACCAGCAGCAGATCGGCTTCACTCAGCCGTTTGCGCATCCGTGCCGTGATCAGCCGCCGCGCCGGAACCAGATCGTACAACGCCATGTCGGCCAGCGCCGTGACCAGATTGCCATCGGGTTCGAGAATGGCTGAGTAACTCGGCGTCGCCCGGTCGAGAAAGGTGAGCGGGCAATCCTCGACGCCGGCTTCAACGGCGGCGCGGGCGACCAGGTCTGCTGCAGCATCGCCGCCGCGCGGGGCGACGAGCGTGACCTGGTGACCGAGCCGGGCGAGATTGCGGCTGGCGTTGAAGACGCCGCCGCCGGGCTCGGCTTCCCAGCGCCCCGGATTGGATGCCCCGGGCCGGTGCGGGCTGTCGAGCCAGCCCTTGCGGTCAATGTGGGCGCCGCCGATGGCAAGGATGCGGGCGATGACCTATACTCCCAAAATATTGCGGCGACGCCGAATCGCCGCGGTGAACGGGCCTGCGCGCGCCTGCGGGGCAGGGGTCGGCGCATTCAGCATGAAAAATTCGAAACAAAAAAAGAACATTTCATGATTTCCGCTGTTGTTTCAAGTGGTTGCGCAGGGCTTGCGAAAATGGAACAAATAGAGTACAAACAACCAAATCGAGCACTCATTGCTTGCGGCGGCACGATAACCTAAAGGTGGATGAAATGGCACAGAACTCTTTGCGGCTGGTAGAGGAAAAATCCGTGGACAAAAGCAAGGCGCTCGACGCCGCACTTGCCCAGATCGAACGCTCGTTCGGCAAGGGCTCCATCATGAAACTCGGGGCCAATGAGGGCGTGGTCGAAATCGAGACGGTTCCGACCGGTTCGCTGGGGCTGGACATCGCGCTGGGCATTGGCGGATTGCCGCGCGGCCGCGTGATCGAGATTTTCGGGCCGGAAAGCTCGGGCAAGACCACGCTGGCACTGCAGACAATCGCCGAGGCACAGAAGAAGGGCGGCATCTGCGGCTTTATCGACGCCGAGCACGCGCTTGATCCGGTCTATGCCCGCAAGCTTGGTGTTGATCTGGAAAGCCTTTTGATTTCGCAGCCTGACAATGGTGAGCAGGCGCTCGAAATCACCGACACGCTGGTTCGCTCCGGCGCGCTTGACGTGCTGGTGATCGATTCGGTGGCGGCACTGACGCCGCGCGCGGAAATTGAGGGCGAAATGGGCGACAGCCTGCCAGGTTTGCAGGCGCGATTGATGAGCCAGGCGCTGCGCAAGCTGACCGCCTCGATCTCGCGGTCGAACTGCATGGTCATCTTCATCAACCAGATCCGCATGAAAATCGGCGTCATGTTCGGCTCTCCCGAAACCACCACCGGCGGCAATGCGCTGAAATTCTACGCCTCTGTGCGGCTTGATATCCGCCGCATCGGGTCGGTCAAGGACCGCGACGAAGTGGTTGGCAACCAGACCCGGGTCAAGGTGGTCAAGAACAAGATGGCGCCGCCGTTCAAGCAGGTCGAGTTCGACATCATGTATGGCGAAGGTGTTTCCAAGGTGGGCGAGCTGATCGATCTGGGTGTGAAAGCCGGGATTGTCGAAAAATCCGGTGCCTGGTTTTCGTACAACAGCCAGCGGCTGGGGCAGGGGCGCGAGAACTCCAAGCAGTTCCTGCGCGACAATCCGGTGCTGGCCGACGAGATCGAGCTGTCGCTCCGCCAGAACGCCGGGCTGATTGCCGAGAAATTCCTGGAAGAAGACCGCAGCGCGGGCGAGGACGACGGCACGCCCGATAGCGCCGAAATGTAGGATTTGGCGTAATCGGGGATCTGGTCTGCCTGGGTCCTCTTGTCATGCAGCCGGCCGTCTGCCCTTTCGGGGAGCAGGTGGCCGGTTTTCGTTTGGCGGTGCCCACTGGCGGCTGGACAGGCAACCGGACGGGCGATAAAAGCGGCGGTCTGCCAGTTGCGCGGTGGAACTGAAAAACGCGGGCCCGTGATTGAAATCCGGGTGCTGCCTGCTATCTGACAAAGGGCTGATCATGAGTGGCGTGAACGAAATCCGGTCGGCGTTTCTCGACTATTTCAAGAGGAACGGACATGAAATTGTTACCTCCAGTCCGCTGGTGCCGCGCAATGATCCGACGTTGATGTTCACCAATGCCGGCATGGTGCAGTTCAAGAACGTGTTCACCGGACTTGAGCATCGGCCCTACTCGACGGCCGCGACCTCGCAGAAATGCGTGCGCGCCGGCGGCAAGCACAATGATCTCGACAATGTCGGCTACACCGCGCGGCATCACACGTTCTTCGAGATGCTCGGAAATTTCTCCTTCGGTGATTATTTCAAGGCCCAGGCCATCGAACTTGCCTGGAACCTGCTGACCAGGGATTTCGGTATCGACAAGAACCGGCTGCTGGTCACCGTCTACCACACCGATGACGACGCCTATGATCTGTGGCGCAAGATCGCCGGCATCCCGGAAGACCGGATCATCCGGATTCCGACCAATGACAATTTCTGGGCGATGGGCGACACCGGACCGTGCGGACCCTGTTCGGAGATCTTTTATGACCATGGTGACCACATCTGGGGCGGGCCTCCCGGCTCGGCCGATGAAGACGGCGACCGCTTCATCGAGATCTGGAACCTGGTGTTCATGCAGTTCGAGCAGACGGCCGACGAGCGGCTGGAATTGCCGCGGCCGTCGATCGACACCGGAATGGGGCTCGAGCGCATTGCGGCGCTTTTGCAGGGCCAGCACGACAATTACGACATCGATCTGTTCAGGCGTTTGATCACCGCCTCGGAAGACGCCACGGGGGTGCCTGCCGAGGGCAAGAACCGCGCCAGCCACCGGGTGATTGCCGATCATCTGCGTTCTTCGGCATTCCTGATCGCCGACGGGGTGCTGCCGTCCAATGAAGGCCGCGGCTATGTGCTCAGACGGATCATGCGCCGGGCCATGCGGCATGCGCAGTTGCTCGGCGCGCGTGATCCGCTGATGTACCGGTTGCTTCCGACGCTGGTGGCGGAGATGGGCCGCGCCTATCCGGAATTGCTGCGTGCCGAGGCGCTGATTTCGGAAACGCTCAAGCTGGAGGAAACCCGCTTCCGCAAGACGCTGGAACGCGGGCTCAGCCTGCTCGACGAGGCCAGCGCTGATCTGGGTGAAGGCGACCGGCTGGATGGTGAGACCGCGTTCAAGTTGTATGACACCTATGGCTTTCCGCTCGACCTGACCCAGGATGCGCTGCGGCAGCGCGGCGTCGATGTCGACACCGAGGCTTTCTCCGCAGCGATGGAACGCCAGAAGGAGGAGGCGCGCAAGCACTGGTCCGGATCAGGCGATGCTGCCACCGAGACCATCTGGTACGAGATCAAGGACAAGGCGGGTGCCACCGATTTCCTCGGCTATGACACAGAAACCGCTGAAGGGGTGATCCTGGCGCTGGTGCGTGACGGCGCGCAGGTGGAAAGCGCCGGAGCGGGCGACGAGGTCGATGTTGTGGTCAACCAGACACCGTTTTATGGCGAGTCTGGCGGACAGATGGGCGACCGGGGCGCGATTTCGGGTGAGGGCTACAAGCTTGAGGTGAGCGACACCCAGAAGCGCGGAGAAGGAGTGTTTGTGCACCGCGCCAAGGTGATCGCGGGCACGGTGAAGCGTGGCGCCGTGGCACAGCTTGAGGTCGATCATGGCCGGCGCGCCAAGATCCGCGCCAACCATTCCGCCACGCATCTGCTGCACGAGGCGCTTCGCGAAGTGCTGGGCACCCATGTGGCTCAGAAGGGCTCGCTGGTGGCGCCCGAACGGCTCCGCTTCGACGTGTCCCATCCCAAGCCGATGACTGCGGCCGAACTCAGCGAAGTCGAGGACATGGCCAACGAGATCATTCTGCAGAACAGCCCGGTCACGACCCGGCTGATGGCAGTTGATGACGCCATTGCCGAAGGCGCCATGGCGCTGTTTGGCGAGAAATATGGCGACGAGGTCCGGGTGGTGTCGATGGGCACGGCTACGCGCGGGGTCAAGTCCAACCGGCCTTATTCGGTGGAACTGTGCGGCGGCACGCATGTGGCGGCAACCGGCGATATCGGTCTGGTGCGGGTGCTGTCCGACAGCGCGGTGAGCGCCGGGGTGCGCCGTATCGAAGCCTTGACCGGGGAAGCCGCTCGCCGGCATCTCACCGATCAGGATGAAAAGCTCAGGCATGCGGCGTCAGTGCTGAAAGTGCAGACGGGTGATGTAGCCGCCCGGATCGAGGCGCTGATCGACGAGCGCAAGAAGCTCGAGCGCGAACTGATGGAGGCGCGCAAGAAGCTGGCGCTTGGCGGAGGCGGCGCGGGCGGCGACGAAAGCCGGGATGTTGGCGGGGTGAAATATCTCGGCAAGGTGGTGACCGGCGTGGCTGCGAAAGATCTCAAGGGACTGGTCGATGCCGCCAAGGCGTCGCTCGGCTCCGGCGTGGCGGCTTTTGTTGCTGTCAGCGAAGACGGCAAGGCCAGCGTCGTGGTCGGCGTCACCGAGGATCTGACCTCCAAACTGTCGGCGGTCGATCTGGTGCGTGTGGCGTCGGAGGCAATCGGCGGCAAGGGCGGCGGCGGACGGCCAGACATGGCCCAGGCCGGCGGCCCGGACGGCGCCAACGCCAACGCCGCGATTGATGCGGTGGCAGCCGCCATCGGTTGATTGCCCGGGAATGATGGAAACGGCGATTTGTGATGATCGCCAAACGCCCGGTGTTGTCCGGGCGTTTTCCGTTGGGTCCTCCGGGACTCAGCGCCGTCTGCCCGGCCATCGCAATCCGATGAGGTTCAAGCCGTTGAAGCCCGGCATGACCGGGTTTTGTCCCGCAGGATTGTCCCGTTCGACGCGGGCGGTACATCAGCAAAACGCCGGCAATGTCTGCGCGTGGCGCCACCAGGCTTCAAGCCGCGGGCAATGCTGCGAGACCTGGTTACCTGCGGAGCTGTCGAGAATATAGTCCATGCAGGCCGCGAGATAGGCGTCGGCCAGGGTGGGCGCGTCGCCACACAGCCAGGGGTGCCGCGCGAGTGTCTCGAGTGCGTCAAGCGCTGCCAAGCCCTTGACGATCATTGACGGGTCGGGTTCCCGGTCTTCCGATTTGGGGACATGAAGCCCCCAGACGATAACGGGATAGATCCGGGTGTCGACGATCGAGATGATCTGGTTCATGCGGGCGCGATCGGCCGGGGTTACCGGCTGCAGCGGCGGGCCTTCGAACCGGTCATCAATGTAGCGGGTGATCGCGAGTGTTTCAAACAACACCAGATCGCCATGACGCAGCACCGGGATCTTGCCGAACGGATGGCCCTCCTGTCGCGCTTTGTCGGGGCCGTTTTCGGCAAAGACATCCAGCATTTCAAACTCATGCGGTACGTCCTTGAGGCGAAGCGTGATCCGGCAGATGCGGCTGTAGACGCTGTACTCGGCTCCGGTCAGAATGACCTGATCGGGTTTGGAACGCGGCGCAGGCGTGGTCATCGGGATGATCCTCTTCAGTCCATTTTCGAGCGGTTCTGGGCTTTGCGGATTGCCAGCAGCAGCCGCCAGCCGAGAAATGCAGCGAGCGCCAGCATCGCCAATGCCATCGACAGATTGCCCAGGATGCTTGCGAGCGTTTCGATGTTGGAGCCGAAGGTGAAGCCGAGAGCGATGTAAATCGAGATCCATACGGCTTCGCCTGCCAGTCCCCAGGCGGTGAAAATCGCCCAGTGCAGGCCCGCAACACCGCCGGCAATATTGATCGCGGGGCCAAGCGGGGTAAACAGCCAACGCGTGAAAAAGACGCTGCTGCCACCCCATTTCGCCATATGCGGTTCGGCAGCGCGGGCCTTGCGCGCCAGGCCGCCGAGAAATCCGGGGCGGTCCTCAGCGGACTGAGCCACGAAGCGGCCGGTAAGGAACCCTGCCTGGTCACCCAGTGTCGTACCTGTCAGTGCCCATACAAAGGCTGCCGCCGGGTCCGCGTCGCCATTGGCGGCGAGTGCGCCCAGCGTCAACAGCGCCAGTGATGTCGGTAGCGGCACACCGAACTGCCCGATTGCCAGAAGCACGGCTGCAGCCGGAAGACCGTAGACGGTCAGGAATTCGAGCAATTGCCCGGTCATGGTTGTGGTGAGGCAGGTGAGGACACACCCGGCGCAGGTGCAGCTTTGGGAGCCCAGGGGGGAGGTGGCTGCATGCCATCAATCGACCGGCGGTATGCGCGGTCCTTCGGGATTGCCTCGATGATCCCGGAAGTCAGCTCATCAAGCGGCTGGCCACGATCCCTTGCAATCTTGATCAGCGGCCGGCGGTCCGGACCGGTCTTGGGAAGCTCGAGGGCATCGTGGATGATTTCAGGATTGACGCGGTAGGAATGGGCGATGTAGCGGACCGTCATCCAGCCTTCGATGGGTTCGTCCTGATGTTGCTGCCAATAGACAAAAAAAACGCCGGCGCGAATGGTGAACACCAGCGCCAGCGTCAATGTAACCAGGAAAGACAGGGTTAGCCACCGGTTGTGCCGCCACAGCTTTTTGAGCGTGACGACAGGTCCGGCGGCCATTGCTCAGGCCATTGCCTTTTTCAGGTTCTCGTCGATCTTGTCGAGGAAGCCGGTGGTCGACAGCCAGGGCTGGTCGGGACCGATCAGCAGCGCCAGATCCTTGGTCATGAAACCGGATTCGACGGTCTGGATGCAGACCAGTTCGAGCGTGTCGGCGAACTTGGCCAGATCGGTATTGTCGTCGAGCTTGGCACGGTGGGCGAGACCACGGGTCCAGGCAAAGATCGAGGCGATCGAGTTGGTCGAGGTTTCCTCGCCCTTCTGGTGCTGGCGGTAATGGCGGGTGACGGTGCCGTGAGCAGCTTCTGCTTCCACGGTCTTGCCATCCGGGGTCATCAGGACAGACGTCATCAGGCCGAGCGAGCCAAAGCCCTGGGCAACGATATCGGACTGGACGTCGCCGTCATAGTTCTTGCAGGCCCAGACGTAGCCGCCGGACCATTTCAGTGCGGAAGCCACCATGTCGTCGATCAGGCGGTGTTCGTAAGTGATCTTGGCTTCGGCGTATTTGTCCTTGAATTCGGCTTCGAAGACTTCCTCGAACAGATCCTTGAAACGGCCGTCATAGGCCTTGAGGATGGTGTTCTTGGTCGACAGGTAGCAGGGAACGCCGCGCATCAGCGCATAGTTGAGCGAGGCGCGGGCGAAATCGCGGATTGAATCATCGAGATTGTACATCGCCATGGCGACGCCGGCCGAGGGGGCGTCGAAAACGTCGTGCTCGATGGTTTCGCCATCGTCGCCGACAAATTTGATCGAAAGCTTGCCCTTGCCGGGGAACTTGAAATCGGTGGCGCGGTACTGGTCACCATAGGCGTGGCGGCCGACAATGATCGGCTTGGTCCAGCCGGGGACCAGACGCGGTACGTTCTTCATGATGATCGGCTCGCGGAAGATCACGCCGCCAAGAATGTTGCGGATGGTGCCGTTGGGCGAGCGCCACATCTTTTTCAGGCCGAATTCTTCGACGCGGGCTTCGTCCGGGGTGATGGTGGCGCATTTGATGCCGACACCGTGCTTCTTGATGGCGTTGGCGGCGTCGACGGTGACCTGGTCATCGGTCTCGTCGCGGTGCTCGACCGAAAGGTCGTAATAGTCGATATTCAGATCGAGATAGGGCAGGATCAGCTTTTCCTTGATGAACTGCCAGATGATGCGTGTCATCTCGTCGCCGTCGAGATCGACGACCGGGTTTGCTACCTTGATCTTTGCCATGCTTGTTGGACCTTTTGAGGGGGTTGTCGGAGGGAGGCGGAAGCCGCCCGTGCAGTTGGCGCTTCTCATAACAAAACAGTGGCGGACGCACAACATGCTGGGGATTGGCTGTGCCAGTTTTTAGCCTGTGAGCAAAGCTCGCCCTGTTGCAGTAGTTGCGGCGAGCCTTGATTGTACGCCATCGCGGACGTAGTGCTGTCGGCCTGACCAAAATGGAGCCTGCCTTGGCTGATTTGAGCTACTCATCTGAAACACAGCGATTGCGGCTGCGCCGGGGACCGAAGTAGTGGCAGGAACTGACAGAAACCGCAAACTCATCACCGGCGGACCGGCGATCATTCTGGTGGAGCCGCAACTGGGCGAAAACATCGGCATGGTGGCGCGCGCGATGGCCAATTTCGGGCTTTCCAATCTGCGCATCGTCAATCCGCGCGATGGCTGGCCCAATGACAAGGCGGTCAGCGCGGCAGCGAAGGCCGACCATGTGATCGACGGTGCGGTGGTGTTTGACACGCTTGAGGCCGCACTTGCCGATCTGAATTTTGTCTATGCCACCACGGCGCGGCCGCGCGACGGCCACAAGCCGGTGCGCGGGCCGGTGGCGGCGGGCGAAATTCTGCGCGGACGCGAGGTTGCCGGCGAAAAGACCGGTCTCTTGTTCGGGCGCGAGCGCATCGGTCTGCGCAACTGGGAGGTCGGGCTGGCCGACGAGATTGTCACGTTTCCGGTCAACCCGGCCTATGCCTCGCTCAACATCGCCCAGGCCGTGCTGCTGATGTCGTATGAATGGATGA
>NZ_JBDWHW010000086.1:0-12460 GCF_039975035.1 Hoeflea sp.
AAGGAAATCGCCATCCTGCCGCGCGGGCTGGTCTACCGCGTCGAACTTGTTGACGGCCCGGCACGCGGCTTTGTCTGCGAGAACTACGGCCAGAAGTTCGAACTGCCCGGGCGCGGACCAATCGGCGCCAACTGCATGGCCAATCGCCGCGATTTCAAGACACCGGTGGCAAGCTACGAGGATCGCGAGGCTCCCTCAACCCTGACCATCAAGTGGTGCGGCCAGTTCCATGTGACCCGATTTGGCCATTCGCCGCTCGATGTCGTCGCCTGGCACGGCAACTACGCGCCGGTCAAATACGACATGCGCAATTACTGCCCGATCGGCGCAATCCTGTTTGACCATCCCGACCCGTCGATCTTCACCGTGCTGACCGCCCCCTCAGGCGTGGCGGGCACGGCAAATATCGACTTTGCCCTGTTCCGGGAACGATGGATGACGATGGAGAACACCTTCCGCCCGCCATGGTATCACAAGAACATCATGTCGGAGCTGATGGGCAACATCTACGGCGAATATGACGCCAAGCCCAATGGCTTTACGCCGGGCGGCATCAGCCTGCACAACATGATGCTGCCGCATGGCCCCGACAACGAGGCTTTTGAAAAGGCGACCCACGCAGATTTGAAGCCCAGCAAGCTCGACAACACCATGTCGTTCATGTTCGAAACCCGGTTCCCGCAGCATTTGACAAGCTTCGCGGCCAAGGAAGCCCCATTGCAGGATGACTACATCGAGTGCTGGGACAGTCTGGAAAAACACTTCGACGGAACGATCGAAGGCAACTGGGACAAATAGGCACCTGGCGGGTACACTGGCGGCAACGCGTTTGATCGTGTGCGTGCGCTGGAAGTCACGCACATTCATGGAAAACGGCGACACAGCAACCTTGCGCGGGTGGAGCGTGGGGCGGTCGACACCGTACCGGATCCGGAGATTGCAGCAGCAAGCTGCTGTCTGCGGTCGAACTGCCCGAACGGGCGCAAGAAACTTGAGGAAGACATAAATGGCCAAGGCATTCGCATCACAAGGCGACATGGAAGACAAGAAGATCAGCTTCACCAAGATCGGCGAGGGTCTTTACGCCTTTACCGCAGAGGGGGATCCCAACACCGGCGTGATCATCGGTGATGACAGCGTCATGATTGTCGAGGCGCAAGCCACCCCGCGTCTCGCCCGCAAGGTGATCGAATGCGTGCGCTCGGTCACCGACAAGCCGATCAGCCATGTGGTCCTGACCCACTATCACGCGGTCCGGGTGCTCGGCGCATCGGCCTATGGCGCGCGGGAAATCATCATGTCCGACACCGCCGCGGCCATGGTCGAGGAGCGTGGGCAGGAGGACTGGGACAGCGAATTCGGACGCTTCCCGCGCCTGTTCCAGGGCCATGAGGAAATACCCGGCCTCACCCGACCGACCACCACTTTCTCGGAATCGATGACGGTGTATCTGGGCAAGCGCCGCGTCGACATCATGAAGCTGGGGCGCGCTCACACCGCCGGCGATGCGGTCATTTGGGTGCCTGACCAGGAGGTGATGTTCACCGGCGACATCGTGGAATACCATTCCGCCTGCTATTGCGGTGACGGGCATTTCTCCGATTGGGCCGAAACGCTCGCCAACATCGCGGCCTTTGAACCCAAGAGCATCGCGCCTGGACGCGGCGATGCGCTGGTCGGTGAAGAGATGGTCGCCAAGGCACTCGCCGCGACCGCGGATTTCGTCGAAAGCACCTACAAGCCGGTGGCGCGAATCGTGGCGCGCGGCGGCAGCTTGAAGGAAGCCTGGGACGCAGTGCGCGCCGCCTGCGATCCGAAATTCTCCGACTACGCGATCTACGAGCATTGCCTGCCGTTCAACGTCGCCCGCGCCTACGATGAAGCCCGTGGCATCGACACACCGCGGATCTGGACCGCCCAACGCGACAAGGACATGTGGGACGCCCTTCAGGGCTGAGCGGAACAATTTCTTCGGGAGGAGGAAACCCATGCTGCAGGATCGCTATTCGCTGGCCTTCAGGCTTTATCCCTATGCGAGATCGGACGATCAGGACGCCGCAAAACCCGTCCGTCATCCGGTGGTGGTGGGCGGCGGCGGACCGATCGGTCTCGCCATGGCGCTTGATCTTGGCCGTCAGGGCATTCCCGTCGTGGTCCTCGATGACCACGAGGGGATCGGCATGGGCAGCCGGGCAATCTGTTTTTCCAAGCGTGCGCTCGAAATCGCCGACCGGCTTGGCTGCGGCGACGCCATGCTCGAAAAGGGAGTTGTCTGGAATGTCGGCAAGGTCTTCCATGATGACCGGCAGGTGTTTGAATTCAATCTTCTGCCTGAGAAAGGTCACAAGTATCCGGCCTTCATCAATCTCCAGCAACCCTATTTCGAACGCTTCATCTTCGAACAGATCGAGGCCGAGCGCGCCAGGGGTGCACCGATCGAGATCCGCGGCAAGAACCGCATCGATGCTGTCGAGGACAAGGGCGATCACGTCGAGATCTCCGTGATGACGCCGGATGGCCCCTACTCGCTGCAGGCAGACTGGCTGGTTGCCTGCGATGGCGCCGGGTCGCCCTTGCGCGGCATGCTTGGCCTCGATTTCGAAGGCCGGGTGTTCCAGGACAGCTTCCTCATTGCCGACATCAAGATGAAATCCACGAGTTTTCCGACAGAGCGCTGGTTCTGGTTCGAGCCTTGGTTCAAGTCCGGTGCCTCGACGCTGTTGCACAAGCAACCCGATGATGTCTGGCGGGTCGACTTCCAGATTGGCTGGGATATCGACCGCAAGGAAGAGATGAGGGAAGAAAACATCCGCAAGCGGCTCGACGCCATGCTCGGTGCGGATGTGGAGTACGACATTGTCTGGTCATCGATCTACACGTTCCAGTGCCGGCGGATGCGGAAGTTCAACCACGGACGGGTGATTTTTGCAGGCGATTCCGCCCATCAGGTTTCCCCGTTCGGCGCGCGCGGCGCCAATTCCGGCATGCAGGATGTCGACAATCTCGGCTGGAAGCTTGGCCTCGTTGTAAACGGCAAGGCACCCGAGACACTGATTGAAAGCTACAACGAGGAACGGGTACACGGCGCCGACGAGAACATCCTCAACTCGACCCGGGCAACCGATTTTATCACGCCGAAATCCAGGACCAGCCATATATTCCGCAACGCCGTGCTGGATTTGGCCGCGGATCTCCCGTTTGCCCGCAGTCTTGTCAACTCCGGCCGGCTTTCGGTTCCCTGCACCTATGACGGACTTTCGCTCAACGGGCCGGATCAGCTTGCGGGCGGCCCGGCGCGCACTCGCACAGGCAGCGCCTGCCCCGATGTTCCGCTGGGCGACACTTATCTTCTCAACCGCCTCGGCGGCGAATTCATCATCATGACCATCGATGCGGATGCGCCAGACAGCATCGAGGAAGACGGCATCACCGCCCGCCGCCTCGCCCTGAGTGCAAGCGACGATCCCAGCGGCGCTCTGGCCGAACGCTATCTCGGCTCGGCCAGGGCTGCCGTCTATCTCATTCGTCCCGACCAGCATGTGGCGGCGCGTTGGGACAGTTTCAATGAAGCCGCCCTGCGCAAGGCCTTGCGCGAAGCCTGCGGAAAGGACTGACCATGGCCAAACTTGTCACATCGCTGAACATTGCCGCGCCGGATGATTTTTACGAGAAGCTGATCCGCGCGCATGAGGGGCTGTCCGACGATGACAGCGCCGCACTCAACGCTCGGCTGATCCTTGTTCTGGCCAACCATATCGGCGACGCGGAAACATTGAACGAGGCTTTGGAAGTTTCCCGCAAGGCGGCACGCTGACTCCAAATTACCCGCCCCCCCAGGCCGACCCGGACCAATCGAAACTCCAGGCGATACGGCCCCGCCGGATCAGCATGCAGACTTATCTTATTCGCCCGCGCAGCCTCGAACCAAAGGCTCACATCGCACCAGCTGCCGTTACCACGGAACCAGCTTCACCCTTGCTGCGTTGACCTGGCGTAACAAAGGAGAATGCCATGCCGGTGATGAAAAACGGTTCGATGATAGATCCTGTCGACGCCCAGGTAGGCGGCGATGGCGATATCGATGGGATTGCCCAGACCATAACCGGAGACGATATCGATACGGTCCTGATGTCGCCGTCGCCAGTTGAACAACGGATCGGTACGCTGCGGGAAATGCGCGTTGAGCTCGAAGCCAGGTCGCACGCCGACCGGGGCGGTGAAATAGCACCGCTGCTCAACCAGCTTGATGCGGCCATTGCGCTGCTCTCGATGCGGGCTTGAGCCAACTCACACGAACAAAGCGTAGTCTGACGCGGGCGGAGCCGATACCGGCTTGTCATCAGTTGCGGCTGTCTAATGCCGACCAGCAGGCGGTTCGATTCACCCAACCACGGAACTCAACCGCACCGCCTGCGTTGAACACTTGTAATTCTCGAAAAACAGGGAGCCATTCCATGTCCAATCTGGAAAACGCCAAGATTCTCATCATGTCGACCAACGGCTTCGAGCAGTCTGAACTCGAATACCCGCTTGAGCATCTCACCAAGGCGCGAGCCACCGTTCATGTCGCCACCCCGGACGGCAATGCGATCAAGGGCTGGGACAAGGATGACTGGGGCCATTCGGTTGATGCGGACATGAAGATTTCCGACGTCCAGGTCGACGACTATATTGCACTGGTCCTGCCGGGCGGTCAGATCAATCCCGATCTGTTGCGGGTCAACAGGGAAGCTGTGCAACTGGTGCGTGATTTCGTGACCGGTGACAAGGTCGTCGCCGCCATCTGCCATGCACCGTGGCTGCTGATCGAGGCCGGTGTCATCAAGGGACGTGAAGCAACGTCCTACCACTCCATCCGCACCGACATGGAAAATGCCGGCGCCAGGTGGAAAGACAGCGAAATCGTCATAGACAACGGCATCATCACCAGCCGCTCGCCTGAGGATCTGGAAGCTTTCGTTTCCAAGATCATCGAAGAAGTGAGCGAAGGCGAGCACCACCGCAAATCAGTCCGGGCTGCTTGAACCCGGATCCGGGGCAGTTGCCAATGTGGCTGCTCCCGAAATGACCATGATTGGCTGCGACAGTCGTGAAGCCAGATTTCAACCCTGAATTTCAGCCGGGAGACTGCATGTCACACCTACCAGTACCGCACAAAACACTCATCGTCGTGGGCACCGGAGAAGGCGCCAAATTCTACCGGAACTCCGCCAAGAGCGGTGACCTCAAACTGCAACACGAGCACAATCTCGAACCTGGCGATCTCGCCGATCAGGGCCCCGCAGGCAAGCAGCCGCCCGACACCTCAGCAAAGGAATCGATGGAGGCGACGTTCGCCAAGCTCCTTGCCAATCATCTTTATGATCTTGCCCAGGCGCACAAGTTCGACGATCTCATCCTGGTTCTCGATCCCGATACGCTGGGCGAAACCCGACCCAGCCTGCATTCGAGCGTGACCGACAAGATCCGGCTGGAACTGCCCAAGACATTGTCGAACAGCACAACCAGCGATATCGAGCGCTCCATTCTGGCAGCGCTGTAAAACGCTGACGACCAAGGCCGGGTCTACCACCCGGCCTTTTTTCACGTTCTGCGTCTTCTTGAGCCATCAGCTCCCGCCACCCGGACTGGCCCAAGTCATCGAGCGCAATGGATTGACATCGACAGATACTGAATGCACCAGCGGTTGCCTCATCGCTCGCCTCATGCGACATGACCGGACAGAGGAGTTTAATTTCAGGGGGGAACAATGTCCGTCAGCTACTCAACCGACCGCATGCTGCATTTCGGCGATTGCGATATATCCGGCACCGCCTACTATCCGTCCTACCTCAACCTGCTCAATGGCGTGAACGAGGAATTCTGGTCGGCGATCGGTTTCCCATGGCATGAGATCATCTGGAAGGAACGCTGGGGCACACCGACCGTGCATCTGACTTGTGATTTTTCCAAGCCGTCATTCTTCGGCGACACGCTGACGTTCGAGCTGACAGTCACCAAGGTCGGAAGATCGTCGATGACGCTCGAGCACACCGTATTGTGTGGCGACGAGAAGCGCTGGACCAGCAAACAGGTGCTGGCGGCCAGCCAGCTTGATGAGCATACATCGATCCCCTGGCCCGATGCGGTCCGCGCCAAGCTGGTCTCGTTCCTGCCGCAGCAAGAGCCGGCTGAATAAATTCCTGCCCCTTCGGGATGGTCAGTCGGATCTGATCTCTGGCGATTTCTCGGGCACCAGGCCGGAACGGAATTTCTGCAACACGAATTGCAGCAGCAGCCCGACCAGCAGCATGCGGATATAGGACGACCGGGTGATCCATTCCGGGGGCAGGCGACTGGTGAAAATCTCGGTCGCCGACCATATGAACCAGATCACCAGCGCGCCGGCAATGGCGCCCCTGTTGTTGCCCGATCCGCCTGCCATCAGCATCACCCAGACCAGGAACGTCACCAGCAGCGGCTCGGTCGCCGATGGCGACAGGAACTTGAAGTAATGCGCCGACAGCCCACCGGCCAATCCCATGATGGCGCAGCCGATCACGAAGGTCTGCAGGCGAAACCAGTCCACGTCCTTGCCGGCCGCGCGTGCTGAATCCTCATTGTCGCGGATCGCCCGCAATGTTCGCCCCCACGGGCTGACATAAAGCCGCTGGCACAGGATGTAGACACCGGCGACGCACAACCAGACCACCGCCAGATAGAGAAGATCGGCCTCCCTGCCCTGCACCACATCGCCAAACGGACGCGGCACCCCGGAAATGCCGAGACTGCCGTTGGTGAGCCAGGATTCGTTGACAATCACCAGCCGCAGGATTTCGGCGATACCGACGGAGGCCATCGCCAGATAATCACTCTTCAGCCGCACGCAGATCTTGGCCACCACCCAGCCGGTCAACCCGGCCACGATCATCGCCGCCGCCAGCCCAAACGGGATCGGCAGGCCAAACCCGCCCAGATGTTTCGAGGACACCGCAGTCGTGGCGATGGCAGATGCGTAGGCACCCACGGCGAAGAACCCGGCGATGCCCGCGTTGAACAGGCCACCCATGCCCCATTGCACATTCAGCGCCAGACAGAGAACCGCATAGATTCCGCCGGCAATCAGCACGCTGACGAGATAGAAGAACAGTCCGGTCATCTCCATTACAGCAGCCTCCCCTTGAACAGGCCCTGCGGCCGGAACAACAGCAACGCCACCATGATGAAGAAGGCGACAGCGGATTTGTAGGACGGTGAAATGAACGCCTCATCGCTGAACCAGGTGAAGGTCAGGGTTTCCTCCGCGATGCCAATGATCAGTCCGCCCGCGATAGCGCCCATCGGCTTGCCGATGCCGCCCAGCACCGCTGCCGCGAACATAGCCAGCAACAGGTTCCAGCCCAGATTGGGATGCATGCTTGTGTCCATGCCGGCAAACACCCCGGCGGTCGCCGCAAGCGCTGCGCCGATCACCCAGGTCCAGCGTATCACCCGTTCGGTATCGAGCCCGGCCACAGCCGCCAGTTCCGGTTCGTCAGACACGGCCCGCATCGCCCGGCCCAGCTTCGAACGGGTCAGGAAGAAATGCAGCGCAATGGCAATCAGCACCGTGAGAATGATCACCTGCGCATGCAGTTCGGAAATCCTGAAAGTATCAAGCAGCACCATCGGCATGCGGACGCCCGAAGTGAACACCTGGTTTCCCGAACTCCAGAACAATTGCGCCAGCGAGCGGAAGATCAGCGCCACGCCAAAGGAGGCAATCACCGTATAGATCGTCGGCAGCTTTCTCAGCGGCTTGTAGAAGAACTCATCGACCACCAGCGCCGCCACGATCGCCAGCGCGATGCCGAACGGCAGCAGCAGCAGCGGATTGACCGGAATCAGCCAGACCGCGGTCAACACGCCATAGCCGCCGATGGTCATCAGATCGCCATGGGCGAAATGCGCGAACCGCAGGATCCCGAAAATCATCGAGATACCCACCGCCCCCAGCGCATAGACACTGCCGATTGCAAGTCCTGGAACCAGATACAGGTTGATGAAATCGATCATGCCGAGGCACCCCCGAGGAAGGACCGCCGAACCGCATCGTCATTCAAGAGCGCCTCGCCCGTTCCTGATTTGAAATTCTTGCCGCTGACCAGAACGTGACCATTGTCGGCAATGCGCAAGGCCTGCTTGGCATTCTGCTCCACCATCAGGATGGTCACACCGCGCTTGCGGATATCGAGCAGCAGATCGAAAATGATTTCGAGATAGGCCGGAGACAATCCAGCCGTCGGCTCATCGAGAAGCAGCAATTTCGGCTCGCTCATCAATGCCCTGCCCATTGCCACCATCTGGCGTTGCCCGCCGGACAATTCACCCGCAGCCTGACCGAGCTTGTTCCTGAGATCAGGAAACAGCGACAGCACATTCTCACGCACCGCTTCCTTGTCTTTCGGTGGCGCGGCATAGGTGCCGACGTCGAGGTTCTCATCCACGTTCAGGGTCGGGAACACATTGTGGCTTTGCGGCACCATGGAAATGCCCAAAGGCACAAGTTTGGCTGTCCTGAGCTCCGAGATGTCCTTCCCGGCAAATGAGATTTCACCCCCGGAACGGGCAGTCAGCGCGAAGATCGTCTTCAGCAGGGTCGATTTACCCGCGCCGTTGGGACCGATGATGACCGCGATCTCATGCTCGGCAATATCAATATTGATATTCTCGATAATCGGCACACCGCCATATCCGGCGGTCAGCCCCTTCACCGACAGCAACGCGCTCATGGCCGGGCCTCATATTTTCCGCCGCCGAAATAGGCTTCGATGACGCGCGCATCCTGGCGCACTGCGTCCACTGTCCCTTCCATCAAAAGCGTGCCCTGCGCCATGACGATGACCTCGTCACAGAGTTTGGAGACATAATCCAGATCGTGCTCGATCAGACAGAAGGTCAGCCCCTGCTCCTTGTTGAGCAAAAGGATCTTGTCGGAAATCTTGGCGAGCAGCGTCCGGTTGATGCCGGCGCCGATCTCATCAAGCAGAATGATCTTGGGTTTGCGCATCAGCGCCCGGCCAAGCTCCAGCAGCTTCTTCTGGCCACCCGACAGGTTGCCGGCTTTCTCGTCCTTGACCTGATCGATTTCGAGAAAACTCACCATGTCGCGCGCCGCACGATAGGTCGCTTCCTCTTCCGCCGCAAAGCGTCCGCGCCGGAAGATGACGTTGAACACATTCTCGCCAATCGGGGTTGCGGCAGCGGCCATGAAATTCTCGATCACGGTGAGTTGTGAAAACTCGTGCGGAATCTGGAAGGTACGTGCCAGACCGCGCGTCGCCCGCTCATGCGGTTGCAGCCCGGTGATCTCCTTGCCCTCGAGCAGGATACGTCCCCCGGCAAGCGCGACGTGACCGGCGATCGCATTGAACATCGTGGTCTTGCCCGCCCCATTGGGGCCGATCAATCCGGTAATGCGGCCCGCCGGGATGTCGAAACTGACGTCATCGACGACATTGGGGCCGCCGTAACTGACCTTCACATGTTCGACTGAAATCATCTGCGCCCCTTGTCGCGGCTGTTTTCAACCGCTGGCGATGCCTTTCGTAACCGGTCAGTACCGGCCCGGTGGCTCGCGCTTTGTATTGGGCCCTCCCCGGAGACCGGGAAGGGCCGCTTCAGATCACTCAGGCAGGATCATTCAAAAATGGCGATCTGCTTGTATTTATCGCCATCGACGACAAACTTGCCGATATAGCCCGCGACATCGCCGTTTTCATCGAAGTCATAGGCGCCGCCGGCACCGTCATAATCGATGTCCTTGCCTTCCTTGATCAGCGCCTTGGCCTTTTCCCATTCGCCCGGGCCGACTTTCTCACCCGGTGCGGAGGCAACCGCGCGCAGCGCTTCGGCCATCTTGGCCCGGTCGGCGGAACCTGCCTGCTCGACAGCAAGCAGCGTCAGGAACGTGGCGTCATAGGTCTGGTCGACGAACGGCTTGTCGGCGCCTTCCTTGAATTCGGCATTGTAGAGTTCGTGCAGCTTTGCCTGACTCGGGTTGTCAGCCGGCGATGTCGGCGCCGAGAAGAACGAGGTTGCCAGCCCTTCCGCGCCGATATCGGCGATCAAAGCTTCATCGCGCAGGCCGTCAGTGCCGATGAACCTGGTGAACAGACCGCCTTCGAGCGACTGCTTGACGATCTTGCTGCCGGAATCGCCGGCATAGGCAATCACCACCAGCGCGTCGCCGCCGGCCTTGGAAAGCGTCGCAAGTTCAGACCGGTAGGAGTTCTTCTTTTCCTCATGCTTGACCTCGGCCACGACTTCGCCGCCAAGAGCCTTGTAAGCTTCGACAAAGGTGCCGCCGATACCGACGCCGTAGTCATTGTTGACATAGGTCACCGCAACCTTCTTGAGGCCTTCGTCGAGCACCATCTTGGCCAGAACCTTGCCCTGGAAGTTGTCCGACGGAACGATGCGGTAAAGCAGATCATTGTCCTTGATGTCTGTCATCGCTGGCGATGTCGCCGTGGGAGAGACCTGAACGACGCCAGCCGGAATAGCTGCGGCCTCGGCCGACGCGATTGTCGTCCCCGACATCAGCGCACCCATGATGATCGGCACGTTTTCGATGTTGATCAGCTTGCCGGCGGCATCGACCGCGCCTTGCGATGATCCGGTGGTGTCGCCAAACACCGCGATGGCCTGACCATCAAGCAGACCACCCTGTTCGTTGACCTGCTTGACCGCGAGGTTTGCGGCATTCTGCAACGGCGGGATGAAACTTGCGATCGGACCGGTGATGTCCATCAGAAGGCCGATCTTTGTGTCTTCGGCAAGCGTTGACGCGCAGGACGCGAACAAGGCCGCGATGGCCAATGCATATGTTGTTTTTTTCATTTCACTGCTCCCATGTTTTTGTTCGGCCCTTTTTTTCGTTGAGCATCTGCGGGCTGCCATCACATGACGCTCAGATTGCCGTTGTCACCTCGGTCCTGAAAGAACCGGGAAGTGTCACCTCCAGCAATTGGAGATCTTCGGTGGGTTCACTGTAGCGCGTCGCCATCTTTGGAGGAATAACAAACGCATCTCCTTTTTCCAGTCGGTAGGGCTGCTTGCCCTCACCTTCCAGAACCATGCTGCCCGACATCACGAAATTGAACAGGATGTCGCAATCATGCCGCATCCACACCGGATTTGCCTGGCCAGTCGGACGAGCCACCATGACCGATGCCACGCCCCTGGTGTTGTCGTTGATTGTTGTGTCGCGCGCTTCGAACCCGGGCACCCGGAAAGGTTTGAAAACCCCGTCGCTGGCAAGACTGTGAACAAATTTCTGCCCGTCCCATTCCCGGTCGGGATGCTCGTCCGGTGTCGGCAGGGTCATCGAATGATCGATTTCCGTGACGTGCGCCGCCGGCACGCCGATCTCGATGACCTCGATCCCCTCGGCTGCGTGCAGCACCTTGTGGCGGATCTGCGGCGGCTGGATGAAGCAATCGCCGGCATGCAGCCTGCGCGGCCCGCCCTGGTCCTCGTAGAGCACGTCAACCCAGCCGTTGATGCAGAAAATGAGCTGAAATCCAACCTTGTGAAAATGCACCATGTCGGGCACCGGGCCATCAGGCACCCGGATGTGCGAGGCGATCATCGCGCCACCAAGCCGCGTCGGCACCAGATCCCGATACGACATGCCGGCCCGGCCAATGACCCAGGGCGCCTGATCGGCCAGCCTGCGAACCACAAAGGCATGCTCGGTCTCGGGCATGACCAGCGGCGGGTTGAGTTCATCGATCTCTATTCGCGTGCCATTGGGGGCAACCAGTTCGCGCTTGCCATCGGCGAAATTGTCGGGATCCTCGGTCAGGATACGCAATGTGCCGGGTGCTTCGGCAGCCCCCTTCTGGATGCGAATGCGCAATCCATGACCCGACAACACGGCTACTTCCGGATCATCCGCCGGGTAGATCATGTCGAGACGCATTTTCAGGGTCTTGGTGTAGAACGGCAGATCGTCGCGCAACTCCGAGGTCGGCAATCTGATTTCCGCGCGTGTGTCCAATCTGCCCTCCCAAGCAACCATTCGCCGTTTTCGATCCGGGTTGGTCATCAGCGATGGCGCCCCCCAAAATTCAACGGCATTTCAAGACTATCGAAGTCATTACATATTTCAAGGCTAAAATAAGTAACCTTCGCCCCTGCAAACCACTTACAACTCGGTGCGCACCCGCCACAATTCCGGAAACAATTCCACATCCAGCATGCGCCTCAGATAGCTGGTGCCACCGGTGCCGCCGGTGCCGCGCTTGAGCCCGATCACCCGCTCCACCGTGGTGACATGGTTGAAGCGCCAGCGCCGGAAATAATCCTCAAGATCCACCAGTTTCTCGGCCACCTCATAAAGCGCCCAATGCTCTTGCGGCGCTTCATAGACAGTTTTCCAGCCGGCGGTCACGCCGTCATGAAGCTGGTGCGTTCGGCTGACATCGCGCCCCAGCAC
>NZ_JBDWHW010000087.1:0-3090 GCF_039975035.1 Hoeflea sp.
CGAGCCATTCGGGCGTCGAAGACCGATACGATGTGTTCGATACCGGCCCGCTGGGCGGCTTCAACCATCCCGCACAAAAGCTCGACGGTGATTCGGTTGACCAGGTGGTTCGCTTCTGCACGATCCCTCGCCTCGAAGATCCGCGGATTGACCGCGAATCGTGAGCTTTCCCAGATCAACGGGCTTTCGACCGTACCACTAGGCATCAGCACGGAAAACACGTCTCTGAGCATGTTGGGACCGGTCGTGGGGAGCAGACGCACAGCGCCACGAAGCTGTCCTGACCTTTCATCGAGCGACAGAAGGTAGAGAGGGTCTTCGGCATCGAACCGGTCGATCTCACGTCCGTTTTCGACTTTGACGTCCCAGCCAAGGCGACCAGAAAAGACTTCGGCCCGCATGCGGAACATTTCATCGAACAGTTCGGGATACTTGTCCTGATCGGCGCTTTCGATTGCGAATATCATGATGGTGGTCTCCGTTCATTAATTGATGACGGAGACACCAGTTATCGGTTGGGTTTCGTGACGAACATCCGGTCCAACAGCTGGGTTTACAGGGGGTCGAAAAGCAGCCCGGCTCTATGAGCAATTGAAACGGCATGGGTATTGCTGGTGGCATGGAGCTTGTGGCGGGCGCTCTCCAGGTAGCAACGCACGGTGTGCTGGGACAGACCGAGAATGACAGCGCATTCCCAGGCCGTCTTGCCCTCGGCGATCCATTGCAAACATTCCAATTCACGCGGAGAAAGACTTGCAGTCTCGCTCGCATGTCCCTCGATGCCAAGCACATGATCGTGGATGTGCATCGCTAGGACTTGGAAGTCACGCATATAGAGAAGTTTCGCGCTCGCCCAGTCGCGGGCGGAAATATCTGACGTCACGGAGAACAAGGCACCATCGCCGCGGCGGCCGTGCACCGGAACTGTCAGTCCGCGGCTCCCGATGCCGAAGTCTCCGGCTTCACCAAAAAAGCTCTTCAACCGCCCCGTAGGCTTTCCGAACTCGTCCCAATCAAGGGGAAGCAACCGGCGAAATCCAAGACGAACAACAGGATCGACATCGACATATTGATGGTTCTTGTAGTGCGCGACCCACTCGGGAGGATAGGTTACGGCGAGGTAGGGATCGGTCTCATTTTGACCGGTAACGCTGACACCAAAATAAGCAATGGTATTCAATGCGTATCGGGATGCCACGTCTTTCAGGAACCGGATAGTTGAACGGTCGGCAATGTCTGAAATTTTCGAGAGTGCGTCCATCAAATCGGAATCTGCGATGTTCTCCAACGTCCTACCTTTCCTGGAACCAGAGATTCGGACGCAATATTTCCATTATGAGTCGCATATGCAATGCATAGTTGTCGGAGCGGACAATTTCTAGATCGCCAGTTTCCGAGCGGTGTTTGATGGGGCATCCTGTCAGGTGTTGAAAGCGATAACGAGCGGCACGCCAAACAGCGCCGCCCAGGCCTGGGCAGCCGCCTTCTGGATAGCGACGATGTTGGTGTCGCCGGTCCACCAGCCGTTGCCGGTTGCCACGATTACGCTCGGTTCGTAGAGCATCGACTGCAGGATCGGCCAAACCAGGAGCTGCTCGTAGCAGATCAGAGGAGCGATGAGCGTCCCGGCAAATTTGCCGGTAGGTTTTCCAAAAACCTGGGCCTTAGCACCACCCGATGCCCAGGGTTGCCACATCGAAACCGGCACCGGCATGCGCTCGCGGTAGAGAATTTGTGAGCCCGTCCCTGATACTTCGATCATGACGTTGTCGTAGCCCTCGGCACTGATGAGGATAGCACCCCCGTTCACCGTCACATCAAGGTCCTGAAGGGCGCGAACCCAGAGGTGCTCGGTGGTCGGCGTCCAGATCCCGAACGAGCTTTCAGCAAGAACGATGTTTTTCTCGCCGGCGTTCGCCGCATCCTGTACCAAAGCCAAGGTGGCGAGATGCTGCGCGTAACCCGCGTGTTGACCGGGAGAGGCATAGTTGAAGTGCGTGTCAATGCCGATCCAGCCTTCCGGCGGACGGGGTTCGCTCCAGTCCAAAGATGACCAGGCGAATACAGTTCCTATGACAAGAGCAACGATCGGCCACGCCCGAGTTGTCATCGCAGATAAGGTGTGAGCCATGGCAATCAGTCCAAACCAGCCGAGGCCCGGAAACAAGACACCTGCGGCCGTGATCGGGTTCGCCCAACCGGTGATGCCAAAAGATGGAACGCTCATCAGGATCCATGCAAGCGCGTAGCGGAACGGTCGGTGCCATCCTGATTTCGATGTCCAAAGCAAGCTGTGCACGAGGACGAACAGAAACGAAGCCGCAAGCCACAAGGCAAACCCTAACCACTTGCCACTCGCGTAGAAGGTTGAGACGCCAACAGGCAGCCCGCGCGACGCTGCAAGGAAATAGGCCAGCGCCACCAACCCAGCGACGAGCCGGTTCGGCGAAAACGCCCATAGCGTCGGGAACAGGACGGCGGCGGGCAAGGCCAGCACCTCGCCGCTCCAAGCAATCGCGCCGACAATAGCACTGCCTGCGACAAAGCTCAGGCCAACCAAGCCATCACGGACCGAAGGTAAAGATGGGCGTTGCCAGCCCGAGAACACCATCGGCCGGGATCGGCCCGAAATATCGTGAGTCATAGGAACCTTTGAATGGTGAGTGGAGAAACAGAAATCCCGGCGGCACTGCGCCACCGGCGTAGGGCGTTATCGGCCTGCCCGAACCATCGTTTGGCTGGACCGCGGATCGCGGCAAATCCACTCCGTCAATCACGACAGACGCGCCGATTTCAATCGACTGTCCGGGGAGTGCAACAACGGTCTTGATCAACGGACTAAGCCAGCCTGGGCAAATGCCGCGGCGCAGATATCCGCGCTCACGGGCCCGTCGAAACTCTTCGGTTAGTGGCGGACAGATGAAAATGTGATCCCCGACGCGAGTAGCACGGTTCAATGGCGCGATCCGCCAGAGCCCGAGCGGATAGCTCGGCGTCAGGTTGACCCGGAATCCTGCCTCGGATCCCGCGCCAAACAGAATCGCCGGAAGACAAACTAAAACGGCGATTGCTGTGAAACGCAGGTACAGG
>NZ_JBDWHW010000088.1:0-11137 GCF_039975035.1 Hoeflea sp.
TCTGACTTGTTTTCATGGCATCCTCACTTTCCGGCACGGTAGGGCAGAAGCGATTATGAAGCGTCGACGGTGACGCAGTTCTTGCACAGCATCGGGCCCGACAGGATGCATCTCGACGCGAGAAAAATGGTTTGGAATTACGCTTTACACTCGCGAGAATTGCTGAGTTGCAGCAGCCGTTTCGGTCAGCCTTCGGACCTTCTTCGCGCGTTCAATGAACGGCAGCACAGGGTCGTGATTGACTCCGCGCCCGTCTACGCGAACGTCTGCTTTCCCGACTTCGTTCCAACAAGCTACCTGACAGGTTACGGCCCCATTCGAGCCGGTCGGGAATGCGCCCGCATTTCGACCATTGAGGCTTACACAATTTTTCTGGAAGCCGACATGAGCGGTCGCACTTGGGTGAGGCGGTTCAGAATAGTGCATACAAGCAGCCAAACCCAAACTGCAAGAACTGGCGGCTTTATCCGATCAGAATAGCCCAACTTCACCGAACCTTTCCCGCAGAAGACGATTGCGCCTCTAATTCAATGGAATGCTGAGCTTCGCAGCTCCCGTATACGTGTTTCCGCCGGACCCGATTCCTCCGATATCGCCGGAGAGAGAAAATTTGGCGCCGGATTTCAAATGAATACTTATTCCGGTTCCGACCGTTCCGGTCAGGCCCTGCGTTTCGTCAGCAAAGCTGCCATTGGAAAATTTGCCACTCTCGCCGAAGGAATAAACACCTTTGAACTCGGTGAAAAAGGTGAGTGTCTTTTCATTTTTCAGCTCGAAGTCTCTTTCCAGTCTTGGTCCTATGTCGATCACGCCTTGCGACACAGTGCGTTTCGGGATCACTACGCCCAGGCTGTCGGTATAAGCCTGTTGCGTCTCGCTGATGTAGCTCGCCTCGATACCAGGGGACACTGTCCATTCGCCAAGATCGAAACTGCCAATCAAGGCGCCAGTAAAAAGCCAGCGATTGGTGTCGAACTTGTCTGTATAGGTTCCGAAAGGAGTAATCTCGTTGGTTGATTGCCCCCAGGCGCCACGCAGATCGAGATGGAAAGTGTCATTCAGGCGAAATGTGCCATAGGGACCAATCATCCAACCTTCGCCGCTGACTTTGGCGCCAGAACTGACCACATGATGCGTCATGCTATCAAACTGACCCATAATGCCAATCAGGGCACGATTATTCAGCAGATAATCAACGCCAGCAAAAGCAATCGAGAAATCGCCGCTATCCGCCGGCGCATCGTAGACAGAGATTTGTCCTTCCATCCAGATATCCCATTTCGGCAGCGCAACTGAATTATTGCCAAAATGGTCGAAGGCTGGATTCATACGGCGCAAACGGTTGAGGCTGGTAGCATATGACAGCACATTTCCATTGAGCTCCATATCGACCGGAAGCGGATTGGGCAAACTAAAACCGTAGGCAGAAACCGTGCCGGTTGATGGCCCGCCGTTACCACCTCTAAGTCGATCCATACGGCGGGACCGATCTGGCTGATGGGACATAATTAGGTTGTTGCGTGCCCCGAGATAGTCGGTAATCAGATTTCCCGTAGCATCACGTGTTTCCAGCAGCTCAAACGTACATGTAACCGTTTCACCGCTGGCAAGATTGATGATTGCCATGCCATAGGCAACATCACCAATTGAATTGCTGTCATTGCATGAAATCGCGGTGAATCCGTATCCGGCTCCTGTTATGTTCGTCGCTGTGACGGTGTGCATTCCTGCCTGCATGCCCGTGACAGTAGATTGAGCTGTGCCGGAAACCGTAGCGATTGTGAGCGCAAGATCAGGTGTTGGAGATCCAAACACAACGCTCACATCCCCTCCGCTGCTGTTAACGACCAGGGTGATGGTACCAGCACCCAACGTCCCCTTACCAGCTATGGCGAAGTCATAGGCCGCTTCGTCAGCATCATCGGAATTGATCGTCAGGGTCGCAGATTTGAGCCCCGCTGCTGTAGGATTAAACTCGACGACGACAGTCGTGGACGCCGCTGCTGCCACGGTGCCGGCCGGTGCGGTGGTGATCGAAAAATCACCGGGATCAGCGCCCGATAGCGCAGCACCGGTGATGGTCAGAACATCGGTGCCGGTGTTTTCGATTGTAAAGGTCCGCGAGACCGTTCCCGTGGCGACATCGGTCGACCCGAAATCCGTATGGTCCGCAGCGTCTGGTGTTGTATCGCCGTCAACGATGCTGACACTGTTGCCTGTGACATTGATCTCAGCGGCACCCGTCGCCGTCCCGGCCAGGACAAAGTCATAGGCAGCTTCGTCACCATCATCGGAATTGATGGTCAGGGTGACGGACTTCGGACCGACGGTCGTGGGATTAAACTCGACGACAACAGTCGTGGTATCCGAGGCTGCGACTGTTCCCGTTGGATCTGTTGTTATGGAAAAATCAGCGGTATCGGTGCCCGTCAGCCCAGCACTGGTAATGGTCAGAACATCGGTGCCGGCGTTTTCGATTGTAAAGGTCCGCGAGACCGTTCCTGAGGTGACATCAGCCGAGCCGAAGTCGGTATGGTCCGCAGCGTCCGGTGTTGTATCGCCGTCAACGATGCTGACACTGTTGCCTGTGACATTGATCTCGGGTAGCGAAGCGGCGCCCGCTCCCCTAATTAGCATTACGAAAGGGCTTTCGTCCCCGTCATCATTCTGGATAGCGACCGATGTTCCATAGGATCCGGACTGCGTCGCTGTATACCTCAGAGTAAAACTCGTCGTCTGGCCCGGTGCGACGACCGGTGCAGGTTGTGTTACTACGGAAAACATGTTGGGATATCCGAAGATCGTAACAGCATTGGCGCCCAGATTTAGCGGCGTTGTGCCGACATTTTTAATGACAAACGTCCGGTCAACCATGGTGCCGTTCTCGGAAACGGTTCCAAAATCAGTTCCATCCGCTGTGTTATAAAGTGGGACGGCAACATGCCGAACAATATTGATGCCGTTTCCGGTGACCACAATCTCGGGCGCGCTCGATCCGGTTCCTTGAATGGTAAAGCTGAATGAATCTCTATTCGGATCATTGTTCGGGATTGTTACGGTGGCTGTGCGCACACCGGCAGCCGAAGGAACAAACCTTATATTGAGATTTGACCTTGTGGAACGGTTTAAAGAACTGTCCGGCTGGCTTGTAACCGAGAAATCATCTTTATGGGGACCACTAAGAACGGCCCCACTCGGAAGAAGCAGCGGATCAGTTCCATCATTATTGATGTAGAATGTTCGATCGGCAACACCGGAATTTATATCCGTCACACCGAAATCCGTGAAATCGGCAATCGAGGGTGACGTATCACCATCGACAATCTCCAGATTGTTACCTTCTACCAGGATCGCTGGACCGGTTCCCTCACCGGTCAATTTGAAACTGTACGGCGAACGGTCACTGTCATTGTTTGCAATTGATACCTCTGCTTCGCGGTCTCCGTTTTCACTTGGGGCAAACCGGATGGAAAATGTCGTTGTGCCGCCATTAGCGGCAACTATCGCGTCTGCATCGGAAACGAGCGTATAATCACTGACCTCCGTGCCACTCAAGACGACCCGAGGACTGCCGGTAAGCGTCAATGGTGCATTGCCAGTATTGGTGATCGTGAATGTATGGGTGTCCGAGCCGCCGCCGACCGTCACGCCCCCGAAATCTGTATCTTCCGTAACACTCGTCCACCAAGAGTTGTTAGTGATGGAATTGCCATTTCCAGAGATGGTGATCACAGGTTCCCCTGTGCCGGTCCCTGCGATTGCAAATGTGTAGGCTGGCTCGTCGGGATCATCACTTGCAATCGAGACAGTCGCCGTCCGCAGACCGAGAGCAGAAGGGTTAAACCTGATGGAAAACAGGTCTGACTGACCTGCGTTGAGGGACGTATGCGGCTGATCGGGGACAGAAAAGTCCGCCGCATGCGGGCCAGAAAAGGTTACTGCATCCACCGCCAGTGTCAGCGTTCCGGTGCCGATATTTCTAACCCTGAAATCCCGGGAAGTTGAACCTCCTGCGTCAATATCCCGCGACCCAAGATCGGTATAGTCTGCAACGTCCGGAGTCGTATCGCCGTTAGCAATAGTAACGTTGTTTCCTTCAAGGCTGATATCCGGAATCGTACCGGTTCCCTGAATTGAAAAGTCGTAGGGATTTTCGTCCGGATCGTCATTGGCGATCGAAAGTGTCGCAGTCCGCAGGCCTTCTGCCGAGGGATTGAATTGCACGGTGACCGTTGTCGATCCACCAGCAGCGACAGTCTCCGCGGGCTGGGAGGTAACGGTGAAATCACCGGCATGGGCCCCGGTCCGTGTCGCCGCGTTGGCACCCAGTGTGAGCAGACCGGTCCCCGTGTTCTCGATTGTATAGGTCTTGCTGACCAAGCCGCCGGTGACATTGGCGCTTCCAAAATCGGTATCGTAGGAATGGCTGGGGGTCGTGGTTCCATCGGAGATTCTAAAACCGCCGCCCTTCACATTGATATCGGGAACACCGAGTTCACCCACGCCGGTTATCCGGAACTGATTATTGGTAGCGCCGATGGGCACGATGATGCGAACTTCCGTCGCATTTGTGCCGGCCTGAGTCGGATCCAGGCGAATTACCAGATCGAAGGTTCCACCCGGTGCCAGGGTGGCAGATGTCGGTGAAATAATGGAAAAATCCGTCAGGCTGCTCGTAAAGACAATGTTTGAAATATCAAAGGATTCACTGCCTGTGTTGGTGATGACAAAGGTGCGATCAACAACACTGCTGCCCACCAGAACGGAGCCGAAATCGGTGCCATCAAAGGTTGACGGCGTGAGATCATCCGGGACGATAATCTGACTATTTCCCGTAACCGTATAGGCCACGTCTGCATGAGCAGCGGCAGGCAAGAATGCGCCGGTCGAAACCATCAGCAGAAAAATCACGACAGATAGAATCTGCCGCGCACCAGGCCAGTTTTTTACACCATACATAAGACGCCTCAATGTTTGCTTTGTGCAAATTCTGTAGGCAAATTATAACTCGCAGGTCGTCACGAATAGCTGGCACCGTGAATAGGGGGTATTTCGTTTATGAATATGCGAGAACTGGATCTCAACCTGCTGGTGGTATTCGAGGCGATCTACACGAGCGGCAATATCTCGCGCGCAGCCGAGAACCTGAATCTCAGCCAGCCCGCGCTTTCCAACGCTCTCGCCCGGCTGCGCAAACAGATGGATGACCAATTGTTTGTCAGAAGCGGCAACGGTGTTGTCCCCACCACACGAGCTGACGAGATCATCGTTTCGGTCCGCAATGCGCTATCGATGATCCGGCAGAGCATAAATCCTGAGGGGGCGTTTGATCCGAAGACCTCAAAGAGGCACTTTCGCCTGATTATCGCCGATCCGCTTGAGCAGATAATCATGCCGCGACTGTTGCAGGACATCGGCAGTGAGAGCCAGGTCACATTTGAACTGCTGCCACCTCAATCAACGCCAGTCGAAGAATCGCTGTTGTCGGGCAAGACAGATCTCGCCGCATTCCTGATGCACGGGAAAAGCTCGGAGTTACGGAGCAAACCACTATGCCCTGTAGATCTTTTGGTCGTGGCGCGTAACAACCATCCTCGGATTCGGCATCCGGTCACAATGCCACAACTCAAAAAAGAGGGTTTCGTCACGATTTCGCTTTCGCCGGGGAAACTGGCAAACTCGGAGAAGGTGACATTCTGGCAACGGCTCCACCTCAAGGAGGTTTGCCAGGTCTATAAAATCAGTTCCGTTTGCCAACTCGTTGCCCAGACTGACTTGATCGGCCTCATTCCGCGCATCTATGCAGAGCAAGTTGCCTCGGTTTACGGGTTACAAGTGATCGATCTTCCGGTTGCCCTGAGCAACCAGCAGTTCCATTTGACATGGCGGAACAGCACCGATTTCGATGACGGATTGATCTGGCTCCGCAACAAGATCCTATCATGTTTCACTCAGGAAACGACCTGATCGCTCTTTACCGCGCAACCGGCCAACCAGAAATGAAGTGCCGCCCACAACCCAACGATTTGCAGGATTATCAAGGCCCATCGCAAAGCATCGATGCCATGGGACAGCGAGAGGCTATCGCTCATCCAGCCGACCAGAACAGGCCCCGCACCCAGTCCAATCAGGTTGACCATGAACATGAACAGGGCTGTGACCATGGGGCGATCTGATGCTTCTACACGCGAGTAAAGATGCGAGAATGTTGGGCCTGCAAACATCGATCCGGTTACAGCGGGGATGATAAATACGATGAGCGCAAGCGTTGTATTGTCCAGCAGATAGAAGACAACCGAAAATGGCTTTGCGAGCAGAATCGTAAGCGCTACAAACTTGAACCGCCACGTCGGATCCCTTTTTCCCAACCGGTCGCTGAATACGCCGCCAAGCCATGTGCCCAGGGCACCGGCAACACCGATTGCAAAGGCCAGATATGTTCCCGCCTGTGCTGTGCTCATCCCGTGATTGCGGATCAAATAGACTGAAACCCACGCCAAGGCACCAAATCCAATCATCGCCGTCAGCGCCGCGCCGATGAGCGCATGGCAACTGCTTGTATCAGCAATGAGTTGCCTGATCAGGGTTTTGGAATTTGTCTGCGCATGGGCCGGTTCTTCGGGAACGGCCTGAAACGTTGGATCTTTCAGCGCAAAAACCATCCACAGCGCCAACAGTAGGCCTGGGGCACCAGCGGCAAAAAACGCAACACGCCAGCCATATTGTGAAGCCAATATGCCACCCATCAGAAAGGCAAAAAAGGCGCCAATATTGGTGCCTGCCGAATAGAAGGAAAGCGCGCTCGCACGCTTTTCAGGTGGATAGGCATCCACAATCATAGAATGGGACGGCGGCACGCACCCGGCTTCGCCAATTCCGACACCAACCCGCGCAAGAAATACGGTTGCAAACGATCCGGCCATGCCGATGAGAGCTGTCATGGCGCTCCATAGCGAAAGGGCAGCGACCAGGATTGTCTTGCGGTTTCCCCGTCGCGTAATCCGGGCAACGGGAAATCCGAACAAGACATAGACAAAGGCGAACGCAATTCCTGAAAGGCTGCCCAACTGTAGATCGGACAAATCGAATTCGACACCGATATCATTCAGGGTAATGTTCAGAATCTGACGATCAAGGTGGCTCAGCGTAAAGGCTGCGGCCAACGAGTACAGCATTACCCGGGAACTGTCTTTTTCTTGCTGGCTCATATAACTCCCCCAAGCACCCTGCGTTTAGGTCAGGAAGGGTCGATCGGATTCTGACAGAAAAGCGAACGTCTCGCAGTGGAGAACGATTACAATATCTTGAAAATCAAATATTAAATGATTTTGAAATGCATAATAGCGACTATTTTAAGTATTATTGATTTCATGAGTGACATTTCCAATTTATATTACTTTAGCATGACGGTCAAACAAGAGCTATCCACTGACGCTGCCTCATACGCAGGAGACAGAGTATTTCTCGCTCACCTTCCATACTAACGAACGACCAAACGCCGCCGACTTTTTGGGATATTACCCCAGCAAGAACAACCACCGAAGAGGGCCTGACGCATTTGGCTGCCAATGTTCCAATTTTGGCGTCAGATGTTCCTTGTTGGGGACACCAGACTCCTCCTTGAATAAACTGCCGAATGCCGGGACGCTAACCCGAGTGATCTTTGGCGAATCATTTCGTGAAAATTGAGAGTACAAGCAGCACGGTACGCCAGGTCGCCATGTTGATTTATCCGCAGGTCGCATCGTCTGACGTGTGTGGTCCGCTCGAACCGTTCGGACTTGGAAATTTCCTCACCGGCTGTTGGCTTTACGATCCGATCACGGTCACGGTCACCACCGACGGAGCTCCGGACTCGATTGCCGGTGGTTTTCTCAAGCTGGAGCCGAGCTGCACCGATCTGCCGAGCCGAATAGACCTGTTCTGATTGGCGCGGGCCAGGCAGCTTCGCTGCAGCTCAGGATGAGGCCCTACTGACGTGGATAAGAAAGCTGGAGCCGCGTTGTTTGAACTTGGGATCTGTGTGCACAGGCTCAACGGTGCTGCTGGCGGCCGGAGTTGTGCAGAAGGATACCGCATTGCAACGCACTGACTCGAGGCGGATCCCGATGTTACCACCGAGGTCGACCCGGATGCGATCTAGGTACATTCGGGCAAGTTTTGGTCCTCGGCCGGCATGTTGGCCGGCATCGATCTGGCACCTGCACTGATCGAGAAGGATCACGGCCGCCAGCTGGCACTGGATATCTCACGCTTCATGGTGATGGTTCTGCGGCGTCAGAGCGGACAAACCCAGTTCAGCCCGCAATCGATGGCAGAGGCAACGGAAGACCCTCGCATCCGCAAGGTCCAGTTGTACATCTGGGAAAACCCGACTGCAGATCTCTCGCTTGAGGCGCTTGCCAGACAAGCGGGCATGAGCAAGCGGACGCTGGGCCGGCGCTTTGCCGAGGTCACCAACAACACGATTTCGCGTTACATCGAGGATGTCCGTCTGAACATGGCGCGCAGACCGCTGGAAGGGTCAGGCCAGTCCATCCAAACCATTGCCACCAATGCCGGGTTCGGTACGTCAATAACAATGCGTCGGTTTTTTGCCCGCAGGCTGGGTGTCTCGCCGGGCAATTATCGTGCAAGCTTTGGGGCGGACCAGAGCTTAGTGAATGGCGCTAGCACAATTGGAAACGGGTTTCGGATGGTTTTGGAGAACGTCATCAACGGCAAGTCCGTGTGGTAGGTGGAAGCATAAGCGAAATCTGTTCCATCTCCGACCGGACTTGAAACCGAATTGGCTGTGCATCTAGCGAATGTCGGCTTTAGCCGATCAGCGTCAGTGATCCGTTAGTCAGCTTCCGGCCCCAAGCGAGCCGGTCGGGGATACGCGCCCATTAGCGTCGCTCATTGCGATAGTTTCCGATCCCAGAAGCCGCCGTGGATGACAAAAATTACACCACACTACGGAACAGGATCCAGCGGTACGAATTACAGCGCAGAAGAGCGGGTTGGTCCGGTGCGGCATGACAATCCCGAGCGTAAACCTGCGCGGATGCGTCGTTGACTCTGACCACGAGGGACCCGTGATGCTGTTGCTTGAGCCTGCCATTTTTCGATCAATGCAGACCCGAGCATAGCGCCTACTCGGAACCAAAACAGATCCAATGTCAAGCCTCTATGGCAGCTATGCGGGAACACAGCCGTAATTGGGACACGTGGTAAGATCTATTCTAAGGCGCTTGTTCGGGCGAGAAACTCAAGGGTTGCTCGGGCCCATTCAGACCACGCATTTTCTCCTGGCAACAGAATGTGGTTCGCGCTTTCAAGAACAACGAGCTCGGCACGGGCGATGTTCGATGCAAGCTTTTGCCCTTCTGATAAGGGATGCACCGAGTCGTTTCGGCTATGAATAACCAAAGTAGGAACTTGGATATTCTCCAACTGATCGACGACGGTAAACCGATCAATCGCCATTCTGATCCGGCCTGCATTTTCAGGTGAGGTTGAAGCCAATTGCATGTCCACCAGATCGGCAAGTTGGTCTCGCGATGCTCCAGGGCAAAACAGGGAAGTAAACGCTCTCATAAACGCGCTTTCAGGCTTCCCCCAACCTTCACGCATTAGTGTCATCATCGCATCAGCGGCTTCGCTAGACTGGCCACCGTCCCTAAGCGCGCGACCTTCTGTATAGCCGCCATATAGCACAAGACAGCTCACACGTTCGGGGTGGTTTGCGGCAAACTGAATAGCAATTGGAACGCCTTGAGAAAGCGCAATGAGTGGAAACCGATCAAGCCCGGCAGCATTGGCAACAGCCTCTAAATCAGCAACATGGCTGTCTAGGACGGTATTGGAAAGAATAGGATCGGACAGTCCCGTTCCGCGCTGATCGTAACGAACGAGAGTGTGATCTTGCCCCAAAGCATTAAGGTATGGTCGCCAGATCAGGCTTTTCCAGTCCATTTCCAAATGAGTTAGGAAATGCCCCGCACGCATAATCATTGGTCCGTGGCCAGAGGTAGCATAGGCGATCTTTGTCCCATCATCAGACTTCGCAAAACGCACCCTTTGACGGTCACTAAGAGCAGGAGAAGGCGCAGGTTCTCCTCCACGGTCCATTGAAACAGACGTGCCAAGCTGCAAGCCACGCCGCGGTACAGTTTTGACAATTGACTGTTCTTTGCCGTTATCGCCTACCGCTTTCCGGGCTGCATTTATTCGGGCGCTGATCGAACTTTCGGACACAATGCGACCGCCCCAGATTTCGTCGATGATTTGATCACGCGTCACCAAAACACCAGCATTCCGAACAAGCAGGTGCAGCAGATCAAACACCTGCGGTTCAACTCTTACCTGCTTGCCATCCCTAACTAGTAGGTGACGGTCAGAGTCGAGAACACAGTTGGAAAAGCTGTAGCGCATAGGTCCACAAAACAGCATTTCCGAGACGCTCTCAAGGAATTCGGTGGAATTGGAGCAAATCTCAAGAAAATCACAGGATTTTCATATGGCCCTCCTTAAGCGGAGTCTGGCGGGCCGTGGCACTGTTGACTGAAGAAACCAGCAGAGGAACCCAGATAATGACGCTACAAACAGAAATCAAGAGATTGAATGACGGTTCAATTGACTACGCTCATTACATCGCCAAAGGTCGAGCGATAAGGAGCCACGACACCAACCAAGCATTGGTAACAATCTGTGGCGCGCTCAAGGCGGCTTGGATCGCAACAAAACATAGTATGAGGTTTCGTCGCGGTTCAAAACAGTCCCAGGGCACGAAACACTCGCTTAGAGCCCGATTCAAAAGTTCGTCATTAATCGCAAAGCCTTGCCAACCGCCGCATGAGAATGCGAATATGGGCGATGAGGGTCCATGCTGTTGAACTCTGGATGGATTTCTCCCAGTCCTTGGCCAGCCTGCGGGACCTCCCCAGCCATGCGAAGGTGCGTTCGACAACCCAGCGGCGGGGAAGCACTTTGAAGCCCTTCTGGTCGTCGCAGCGCCTGACAACTTCGATCGTCCAATCGCCATTGCCCGTCAGCGCCTGTCTCAGCTTGTCACCCGCATATCCACCGTCTGCAAAGATGTGCCGCAAGAACGGATAGAAGCGGCGGATCGATTGTAGCGTCGGCACCGCCCCGT
>NZ_JBDWHW010000089.1:0-11611 GCF_039975035.1 Hoeflea sp.
GGATGGCGGCGGATCATCTTCGCCGTGATCGCCTCGACCACATCCTCGAACGAGAACAGCTTTTCTTCCTCTGCCATACGGGCGTGAAACACCACCTGCAGCAACAGATCACCCAGTTCGTCGCACAGATCCTCGGGATCGTTGCGCTCGATCGCATCCGCGACCTCGTAGGCCTCCTCGATCGTGTACGGCTTGATCGAGGCGAAATCCTGCTTGATGTCCCACGGGCAGCCGGTTTCGGGGTCCCGGAGCGCTGCCATGATTTCGAGTAGTCCGGAAATGTCGCGTGATGGTTTCATTCAGAGCGTGCCGCGGTTAGGAAAGATCAAAGTGTTCACCGAGGATGGTGAGGCAGCGGTCGATTGCAGGTCACGTGCGCAGCTCTCGGTAAGATCCAGACACTGCGGCCTGCTCAAGCGAGACTAGCCGAGCCGCGTCACAGCCGCGACCGTTCTGCCGCCTGCACCGGTGTTGTCCACAGATCAGTCGCCTGTCCGAGGCGGCGCGGTATCCGTTACGCGGTCTGCCAGATCCACCTGTCGGGCTATTGTGACGGCCCGGGGAGCCCGGCGAACGCAGGGACTTGCTCCAATTGCCTGTCCCATTCCGCCCGGTCCGCACAGCAGATATGCGCATCCGGCCGAACGGTGACAGGGCTGTCGAGGCAGCCGGCCGGAATCGTCATCATTCCGCTGTCGGCGTCAATACTCGGAACTGCTGACCCACAGGTGCCGCAAAAGCTTTTCTGGTGCCGCGTTCCCGCAAGCCGGAAGGTTTTGACCAGATCCTTGCCTGTCTTCCAGATGATTGTGGCGTTGGCCGAAAACATGTTGGCTGCATGGGCGGATCCTGTGTCCTTTCGACAGCGCCGGCAGTGACACAGAAAGAAACCGTCAATGCTGCCCGACATCTCGAAACTGACGGCGCCGCACAGGCAATTACCGCGACTTGTAGTGGTCATCTCGTATCCTGCAGTTCAGTTGAGCGGGATGGCGTTGTCATCCTTGCTCGATTGGTAGGCGTTCGACAGCTCGGCGTAACGCGCGCGGATGCGGTTGGCCTGGTTAAGCAGCGGCTGAGCCTGATCGTCGGGCAGGGTGGCTATAATATCGAACAGGCCACGGCCGCGCCAGAAGGCGTTGTCGTGATTGTACCCCCCCGGCTCCAGTCCGAAGACTTCCTTGAGCATCTTCAGATCATGCGGGATGGCAAAGCTGTCGCGTGAATCCTGATGGCTGAAGAAATAGAAGAAATTGTCGAACCCGGCCCAGGCGATCGCCGACATGCACATGGTGCAGGGCTCGTGCGTCGACAGGAATATCATGTCCCTGGTCGGTTCATTCTTTGATATCGGGCTTTCATAGAAGCACTTGAGCAGATGGACTTCGCCGTGCCACAGCGGGTTCTCTGTCTCGTTGTTGGTTTGAGCCATGACCAGAGACAAATCGGATTTGCGCAGCAGCGCGCCGCCAAACACCTTGTTGCCATCAGCAACGCCTTTTTCGGTGAGTGGCAGGATATCGTGTTCCATCACGTCGAGCAGTTTGCGGACCAGTTCCGCGTTTTCCTTGATCTCCATCTCAGATTCCAACTGTTTGCAGTCCCACCGCATGAGCGTGAAGCGTCGCGGTCACCCATTCTCCATAACCGGCTTTAAAGGGTAAAAGAATATCTGTTCGCCCCGTTTGGCAAATCTTTGTTCCTTCATTTGTTTCGTCTTTCTCCTGAAAATGGCGTCAAATCAGGAGTTAACCGGACATGGCGACGCAATCAGCACGCTTGACGACATTCCCCGCCTTCATGCGGGTCGATGCCCGCAAGGTGGCAATCTTCGGCAATGGCGCGGAAGCCGCCGCCAAGGCGCGGCTTGTCGCCAACACATCGGCCAATATATCGATCTATGCCGATGCGCCCGAAGCTGAACTCATCGACAGCCTTGCCCGTCTTGGGCTCGAGCCGGTACCAGCCGCCTATGCAGCCTCCCAGATGGATGGCGCGACACTGGTATTTGCCGCCACCGGCGACGCAGCGCTCGACCGCAAGATCGTGGCTGACGCACGGTCACGCCATATTCCCGTCAATGCGGTTGATCAGCCGGATTATTGCGATTTCCTGACCCCCGCGCTGGTCAACCGCGCGCCGGTGGTGATCGCCATCGGAACCGAAGGCGCAGGCCCGGTTCTGGCCCAGATGATCCGTGCGCGCATCGACCAGATGCTTTCGCCCTCGCTGGGAACACTGGCGCGACTTGCCCAGGACTACCGCGCCGCTGTTGACCGGTTGTTGCCGCGCGGCGTGGCGCGGCGCGTGTTCTGGCGCCGGTTCTTCGAGGCCGATGTCGCGACCCATGTCGACAATGGCGATATTTCCGAGGCCCGGCGCATCGCAACCCGGATGCTGCGCGGTCGAGAGCCTGCGCCCGGGCATATCTGGCTGGTCGGCGCAGGACCGGGCGCAGAGGATTTGCTGACGCTTCGCGCCCAGCGCGCCATGATGGAAGCCGATGCAATCGTTTATGACGCACTGGTGCCCGAGACCGTGGTGGCGCTCGGCCGGCGCGATGCCGAACGGATCTCCGTGGGCAAGCGCAAAGGCTGTCACTCCAAAAGCCAGAACCAGATCAATGAGTTGCTGGTTCGTTTGGGCCGCGAGGGCAAGCGCGTGGTGCGGCTCAAATCCGGCGATCCACTGATTTTCGGCCGTGCCGGCGAGGAAATGGCGGCGCTGCGCGATGCCGGCGTCTCGTTCGAGATCGTGCCGGGCATCACCTCTGCGCTTGCGGCCGCTGCAGATTTCCAGCTTCCGCTGACATTGCGCGGCGTGGCGTCGTCGCTGGTGTTCACCACCGGGCATGATCTCACCGGCGCGGCATTGCCGGACTGGGCGCGGCTGGCGGTTTCGGGTGCCACGCTCTGCGTTTACATGGGCCGCACGGTTGCCGCCAGTGTCGCCGCGCGATTGATCGATGCGGGACTGCCCGCCGACATGACCGTTGCAATCGTCGAAAACGCTTCACGCCGCGATCGCCGCCTGTTTCACGGCACGCTCGCCGACCTGCCGGCACTTGAGCACCGCACCGAGCTTGCCGGGCCGGTGATGGTGGTGATCGGCGATGCCGTCGCGGGCGCCAATTTCGAGCATTCAACTTCCATTGCAGCCGGACAGCAAAGCTCTGCCCCGGCCAGTCAAACCCAAGCCGCCTGAGGAGGTCACGATGAAAACCGTACCGATCAAGACCAAGGTTCTCACCGCAAACCGTCTGAGCGACGGCATCTCCGTCTGGCTTGGCGCCAATGGCGAATGGGTATTCTCACTCAAGGATGCCTTTGTCGCCCGCCACGACGATGCCGTGGCGGCGATCACTGCAGCAGGCGACCAGGCCCTCGCCGACAACCGCGTGGTCGATGTCAATGTCATCGAGATCGAGGAAACGCCCGCCGGGCTGCGTCCGTTCCGTCTGCGCGAACGCATCCGCGCAGACGGACCGACAATCGATTATGCGCCGGTTTCCGCCGCGCAGGCCTCCCAAGCCGCATAAGGACCATACGATGTATCGCTATGATGAATTCGACCACGCCTTTGTGGCCGCGCGTGTCAGCCAGTTTCGCGACCAGGTCGAGCGCCGGCTTTCGGGTGAGATTTCCGAGGATGCCTTCAAGCCGCTCAGGCTGATGAATGGCGTCTATCTGCAACTGCATGCCTATATGCTGCGAGTGGCCGTCCCCTATGGCACGCTCAATCCGCGCCAGATGCGCAAGCTGGCGCACATTGCCCGCACCTATGACCGTGGCTACGGCCATTTCACCACGCGGCAAAACATCCAGTACAACTGGCCTGCGCTGTCCGACGTCCCGGCAATCCTTGAGGAACTGGCAGACGTCGAGATGCATTCGATCCAGACTTCGGGCAACTGCATCCGCAATGTCACCTCCGATCAATTCGCCGGTGCTGCCGCTGACGAAGTTGCCGATCCGCGGCCCTATGCGGAGATCCTGAGGCAATGGTCGTCGGTGCATCCGGAGTTCTCGTTTCTGCCCCGCAAGTTCAAGATCGCGGTGATCGCATCCGAGCACGACCGCGCCGCGATCCAGACCCACGACATCGGCCTGCAGCTCAAGACCGACGATCAGGGCCGCCTGGGTTTTGCTGTCTGGATCGGTGGCGGGCAGGGGCGTACGCCGCTATTGGCCAAGAAGATCAAGGACTTCCTGCCGGAATCCGATCTTTTGTCCTACACCACCGCAATCGTGCGGGTCTACAATATGCACGGCCGTCGCGACAATAAGTACAAGGCGCGGATCAAGATCCTGGTGCATGAAACCGGGGTGGAAGAACTGACCCGAGAGATCGATGCAGAATGGGCGCATATCAAGGATGGCGAGCTGAAACTGCCCGACGCCGATATTGCCGCGATCAATGCCTATTTCGCGCCCCCAAAGCTTGGTGACCGCGCCGAGGGCTGGGCCGAACTGGCCGCATGGAAGAAATCCGACCCCGGCTTTGCCGCCTGGGTCGGCCGCAATGTGGCGCCGCACCGGCATCCGGACTATGGCATGGTGACGATATCGCTCAAACCGATTGGCGGTATTCCGGGTGACGCGTCGGCTGACCAGATGGATGCGGTGGCGCGTCTGGCTGAAGAGTTCGGCCATGATGAAATCCGCGTGACGCACGAACAGAACCTGGTGCTGCCGCATGTTGCGCTTGCCGATCTGGAACCGCTGTACCGCGCGCTGCTGGCCGACGGGTTGGCAACGGCCAATGCCGGCCTGATCACCGACATCATCGCCTGCCCGGGGCTGGATTATTGCGCGCTCGCCAATGCACGCTCGATCCCGGTGGCCCAGGCGATTTCAAATCGTTTTGCCGACCCCAAGCGACAGGCTGAAATCGGCGATCTGAAGATCAAGATTTCCGGCTGCATCAATGCCTGCGGGCATCACCATGTCGGACATATCGGTATTCTCGGCGTCGAGAAAAAGGGTGAGGAGCTCTACCAGATTTCGCTCGGCGGTTCTGGAGACGAGAATGCCTCCATCGGCCAGATCACCGGCCGTGGCTTCGGCCCCGAACAGTTGACCGTCGCCATCGAGACCATTGTCGAGACCTATCTGGCCAACCGGAGGAGCGCAGATGAACCGTTCATCGACTGCTATCGCCGCATTGGCGCCGATCCCTTCAAGGCAGCGCTTTACGGCGGCCAGGTCCAGGCGGCTTAGGACAAGATCCGGAGACTTATCATGACTGTCATTTGGACACAGAACGGGATTGTCGAGAACGATCCCTGGGCAGCAAGCGATACCGGCGACGGTTCGAAACTGCTTGCGCTTGCCGACGCGCTGGAGCACGTGCGGGACAATGCCGCCTTTGGTGTGATGGTGCAGCCAGCCGAAAATGTGGGTGCGCTGGCACCGTTGCTCGACCGGGTGGCAATCATCGCGCTGAATTTCCCCGCCTTCAGTGACGGGCGGGCCTTTTCACAAGCCATGCTGCTGAGGCAACGACTGGGCTATACCGGGGAGTTGCGGGCAGTTGGCAATGTGCTGCTTGACCAGGTGCCGCTGATGCTGCGCACCGGGTTTGACAGTTTCGAGATTTCGCACGAGCCGACGCAGAGACGACTGGTGGAAAAACGTCTGCCGGGCATTGATCTGCACTATCAGCCATCAGCCGACGCCACGCAGGCCGGGCAAAGCTACAGCTGGCGTCGCATAGCCAGCGCCTGATCGGGGAGACCAGACCATGCAAATTCACGTTACCGACCAGAGCGGAGCCCGCCATACACTGGAAGCACTGGAAGGTTTCCGCGTGATGGAAATCATTCGCGACTGGGGTCTCGACATCAAGGCCGAATGCGGCGGCGCCTGTGCCTGCGCCACCTGCCACGTCCATGTCGCACCGGTCTGGACCGGCAAGCTTCATCCGATCGATGCCGAGGAAGAGGATATGCTCGACCAGGCTTTCGACGTGCGTGACAATTCGCGGCTGTCCTGCCAGTTGCTGATGAGTGAAGAGCTTGACGGGCTTGAGGTGACGTTGGCGCCAGGCACGGAAGACGGAGACCGGGTGGCGGCCTAAGCGGTTTCGCCATGGGCGCAATTCCGACATGGCGGCGTCGTTTGTGCTGCTTGCGCGATGCGAACTCCTCATGCGAGTTTGCGTTTCATGATCGACAAGCTCGAATTCTTTATCGTGCTCGCAAGGGAGCGGCATTTCGGCCGGGCCGCGGAAGAATGCGGCGTCACCCAGCCGACATTGTCGGCGTCTCTCAAGCAACTTGAAGAACAGTTGGGCGTAACCCTGGTGCAGCGCGGGTCGCGCTTTCAGGGGCTGACGCCCGAAGGCCAGCGCGTGCTGGAATGGGCCAGACGCATCGTCGGTGACACCCGCACCATGCGCGAGGAAATGAAAGCCGCGCGCCGGGGGCTGTCGGGTCATGCCCGGATCGCGGTTATTCCCACCGCGACCTATATGGTCACCGACCTCACCGTCGCCTTCACCAAAAAGCACCCGGCAGTGACGCTTTCGGTCACGTCCTGCACCAGTTATCAGGTGCTCTCGCGGCTGGAAAACTTCGAGATCGACGTCGGCATAAGCTATCTGGAAAACGAACCCACGGGACGTGTTGCCACAATCCCGCTTTACGCAGAGCGCTATCAGCTCATCACCTCCGCCGGACAGCAGTATGCAGACTGTGACAAAGTGACATGGTCGGAGGTGGCAACGCTGCCGCTGTGCCTGCTGACGCCGGACATGCAGAACCGGCGGATCATCAACCAGCACCTCACCGAGGCCGGCGCGACCGCCAAGCCGACGCTGGAATCAAATTCGATGATCGTCTTGTTCTCCCACATCAGAACCGGCAAATGGGCATCGATCATGCCTGTCAATCTGGCTGATACCCTTGGGTTTGGCGACGATATCAAGTCGATTCCGATCGTCGAGCCCGACGCGCACCATGTGGTTGGCATGATCGCTGCCCCGCGCGAGCCGCATACTCCGATCGTCTCGGCGTTGCTTCACGAGGCGAGGGTTTTCGCCCGGACTCTTTCGCAGCGATAGAAATTTTCTATCGCACAACGAATATGATGACTTGATTCAAGGGGTTGTTCACGGCGTAGTGGACATCCTGTTACACTATCGGGAGGGGTTTGGCATGGAATCACGCCAATTGGATGCGGATATCGCAGTGCGAACCGAAGCTATAGTCGGTCGGCTGAAGCCGCTCGAAGGACCGCTTCTGCCGATTCTCCACGACGTTCAGGCGGAGTTTGGCTATGTTCCGCGGGCCTCCGTTCCGGTGATTGCGCAGGGGCTCAACCTTTCGCGCGCCGAAGTCCATGGTGTGGTCAGTTTTTATCATGATTACCGTGAAGCGCCTGCGGGCCGGCATGTCATCAAGTTGTGCCGCGCCGAAGCCTGTCAGTCGATGGGCGGCGATGAGCTGGCGGACCGGCTGCTCGGGCTGCTCGGGCTCGACTGGCACGAAACCAGTACCGACGGCATGGTGACGATAGAACCGGTCTATTGCCTGGGTCTTTGCGCCTGCGCGCCTGCCGCGATGGTGGATGGCGATGTCATTGGCCGGCTCGACGAAGATTCGGTCAAGGCTCTGGCGGAGGTGGTGCGGACATGAGGGTGAAAATCTATATTCCAGGCGATTCCGGCGCCGTCGCCCTGGGCGCTGACAGGCTGGCGATCCACATGGCGGAAGCGGTCAAGGCGCGCGATCTTGATGTGGAAATCATCCGCAACGGCTCGCGCGGGCTGTACTGGCTGGAACCGATGATCGAGGTCAAGACGGACAAGGGCAGGATTGCCTACGGTCCGGTCAGGCCGTCTGATCTCGATGGACTGCTTGATGCGGGGATGGTCGAGGGCGGCGATCATCGACTTTGTCTCGGTACGCCGGAAGATATCCCGTTCCTGAAACGTCAGACCCGGCTTACCTTTGCCCGCTGCGGCATCACCGATCCGCTGTCGCTTGAAGATTACCGCAATCATGGCGGACTGACCGGGTTGACGAACGCCGTCGCCATGGCGCCTGCCGCCATCGTCAAACAGGTTACCGATTCCGGTCTGCGCGGCCGTGGCGGCGCGGGCTTTCCGACCGGGATCAAGTGGAACACCGTGCTGGAGGCTGACGGTGAGCAGAAATACATCGTCTGCAACGCTGATGAGGGCGATTCAGGCACCTTCGCCGACCGCATGATCATGGAGGGCGACCCCTTCGTGCTGATCGAGGGCATGGCGATTGCAGGCATCGCAACGGGCGCCACCAAGGGTTACCTCTATACCCGCTCCGAGTATCCCCATGCCATCAGGGTGATGAATCGCGCCATCGAAATCGCCAGGGAAAACAATATTCTGGGGACATCCGTTCATGGGTCAGGGCCGGCTTTCGACATGGAAGTCCGGGTTGGCGCGGGCGCTTATGTCTGCGGCGAGGAAACGGCACTTCTTGAAAGCCTGGAAGGTCGCCGCGGCGTGGTGCGGGCCAAGCCTCCGCTGCCGGCGCACAAGGGCTTTCTCGGCCGCCCGACAGTGGTCAACAATGTGATCTCGCTCGCCTCCGTGCCGGTGATCATGGACAAGGGCGCGGATTATTACCGCGATTTCGGCATGGGCCGCTCGCGCGGCACGATCCCGATTCAGATCGCAGGCAATGTCAGGCATGGCGGGCTTTTCGAAGCAGCCTTCGGCATGACGCTGGGCGAGCTGGTTGATGACATAGCCAATGGTACCGCCACCGGGCGCCCAGTCAAGGCGGTGCAGGTCGGCGGACCGCTGGGCGCCTATTTTCCTCGGGACCTGTTCGACACCCCGTTCGACTACGAGGCCTTTGCCGCAAAGAACGGGCTGATCGGACATGCCGGCATTACAGTGTTTGACGACACCGCCGACATGCTCAAGCAGGCGCGCTTCGCCTTCGAGTTCTGCGCCATTGAAAGTTGCGGCAAGTGCACGCCCTGCCGCATCGGTTCGACACGCGGGGTCGAAGTCATCGACCGCATCGCCGCCGGTATCGAGCCCGACAAGCAGAAAGAACTGGTCAGCGATCTCTGCAACACCATGAAATTCGGCTCGCTCTGCGCGCTGGGCGGCTTTACGCCGTACCCGGTGATGAGTGCGCTGACACATTTTCCGGAGGATTTTCATCCGGTTCCGATGTCCCAGGCTGCGGAGTGAATGAAGATGGCACTGATCCAGGAAATCGACTATGGCACACCGGCCTCCCAGGCTGAAAAGACAATCACACTGACCATAGACGGCACCACCATCGAAGTGCCCGAAGGAACCTCGGTGATGCGGGCTTCGATGGAAGCCGGTATCCAGGTGCCCAAACTCTGCGCCACCGACATGGTTGATGCCTTTGGTTCCTGCCGGCTCTGCCTGGTCGAGATCGAGGGGCGCAACGGCACACCTGCGTCGTGCACCACACCGGTCAGCGAAGGCATGGTGGTTCACACCCAGACCGGGCGGCTCAAGGATATCCGCCGCGGCGTGATGGAACTTTATATCTCCGACCATCCGCTCGACTGCCTGACATGCGCCGCCAATGGCGATTGCGAGTTGCAGGATATGGCCGGCGCCGTGGGTTTGCGCGATGTGCGCTACGGCTATGACGGTGAAAATCATGTGAAGGTGCGGCAGAACGGCGAAGCCAATCCGCGCTACATGGCGAAAGACGAGAGCAATCCGTATTTCACCTATGATCCGGCCAAGTGCATTGTCTGTTCGCGCTGCGTGCGGGCCTGCGAGGAAGTGCAGGGCACGTTTGCGCTGACCATCGAGGGCAGGGGCTTTGAAAGCCGTGTCTCGGCGGGCATGCACGAGAGCTTCATGAATTCCGAATGCGTCTCCTGCGGCGCCTGCGTGCAGGCTTGCCCGACAGCGACGCTGCAGGAAAAATCCGTCATCGAAATCGGCCAGCCCGAGCATTCGGTGGTCACCACTTGCGCCTATTGCGGCGTCGGCTGCTCGTTCAAGGCCGAAATGCGCGGCGAGGAAGTGGTGCGCATGGTGCCGTGGAAAGACGGCAAGGCCAATCGCGGCCATTCATGCGTCAAGGGCCGTTTCGCCTGGGGCTATGCCACCCACCAGGACCGGATCCTCAACCCGATGGTGCGCGAGAAGATTACCGATCCATGGCGCGAAGTCAGCTGGGACGAGGTTTTTGTCCATGTCGCCAAGGAATTCCGTCGTCTGCAGTTCCAGCACGGGCGCGGCGCAATTGGCGGCATCACCTCGTCGCGTTGCACCAATGAGGAGACTTTCCTGGTGCAAAAGCTGGTGCGCGCCGGTTTTGGCAACAACAATGTCGACACCTGCGCCCGTGTTTGCCATTCGCCGACCGGCTACGGTCTCGGCAAAGCCTTCGGCACGTCGGCCGGAACCCAGGATTTCGATTCCGTCGAGCACACCGACGTCGTCATTCTGATTGGCGCCAACCCGACCGACGGACATCCGGTATTTGCCTCGAGGCTGAAGAAACGACTGCGGGCTGGAGCGAAGCTCATTGTCATCGACCCGCGCCGCATCAATCTGGTGCGCTCGGCCCATGTCGAGGCCAGCCATCATCTGCCCTTGAAGCCCGGCACCAATGTCGCGGTCCTGACCGCGCTGGCGCATGTGATCGTCACCGAAGGCCTGTTTGACGAGGGCTTCATCCGCGAGCGTTGCGACTGGTCGGAATTCGAGGACTGGGCGAGCTTTGTCGCCGAGCCCGCCAATTCTCCCGAGGCAACAGCAGCCTCTACCGGTGTACCCGCGGAAGAAGTGCGCGGCGCGGCGCGGCTCTATGCGCGTGGTGGCAATGGCGCGATCTATTACGGCCTCGGCGTCACCGAGCACAGCCAGGGTTCGACCACGGTGATGGCGATCGCCAATCTGGCCATGGCGACAGGCAATATCGGCCGTCCCGGCGTCGGAGTGAACCCGCTGCGGGGCCAGAACAACGTGCAGGGCGCCTGCGACATGGGCTCGTTCCCGCACGAATTGCCGGGCTACCGGCATATTTCGGGCGGCGAGGTCCGCGATGTGTTCGAGAAACTCTGGGGTGTCGAGCTTGATCCGGAACCAGGGCTCAGGATCAACAACATGCTCGACGCTGCTGTTGATGGGACCTTCCGCGGCATCTACATCCAGGGCGAGGATATCCTGCAGTCCGATCCTGACACCAAGCACGTCAAGGCCGGGCTGGAAGCGATGGAATGTGTTGTGGTTCACGACCTCTTCCTTAATGAGACCGCCAATTACGCCCATGTGTTTCTGCCCGGGTCGACGTTCCTGGAAAAGGACGGCACATTCACCAATGCCGAACGCCGCATCAACCGGGTGCGCAAGGTGATGACACCGAAGAACGGCTTGGCCGACTGGGAAGTGACGCTGAAGCTTGCGCAAGCCATGGGGCTTGACTGGACCTACAATCATCCCTCTGAGATCATGGATGAAATCGCAGCCACCACACCGAGCTTTTCCAATGTGACCTATCAACTTCTGGACCAAAAGGGCTCGGTGCAGTGGCCGTGCAATGATGCCAACCCGGAAGGCACGCCGGTGATGCACATTGATGGCTTCGTCCGCGGCAAGGGCAAGTTCATCCGCACCG